>JANYBM010000115.1 GCA_025361125.1 Holophagaceae bacterium
TGGGTCCGGAATTCCTTCAACATCTCACGGACAAGCCTATCCAGAGCGCTCGCTGGAATGTCCCCGTTGTCACCCAGCCCGATGGTCGCAACTGGACCTGGAACATCTCCGGCCGTTGGGACCTGAAACCCATGAAGCCCAGGATTACGGGGAAAGTGGCCTTTCTTACGGGCGGAGGGGCCATCAGCTACGCGGAGAGTTGCCTCGGCATCGTGGAAGCCTACAAACTGGCCGAGATTGTCGGTGAACCCAGCGCGGGGACCAATGGCAACGTCAACCTCCTCAACCTGCCAGGGGGCTATACGATTTCCTGGACCGGCATGAAGGTGCTCAAACACGACGGTAGCCAGCACCACGGAATCGGCATTCTTCCGACGATCCCGGCCCAGCCGACACCCAAAGGTCTCACTGAAGGCAGGGACGAAGTCCTAGCGCGAGCGCTGGAATTCGCCGGCCATTGAAATTGACTTGGGCCTGAAGTGTGAAAACAAGGTGCTTTCCGCCTTGTTTCTAGCACCGCTCGATGATCAACGCGATGCCTTGGCCCACGCCGATGCACATGGTGCAGAGCGCGTAGCGGCCTTGGGTGCGCTGCAACTGGTAGAGCGCGGTGGTGACCAGGCGCGCGCCGGTCATGCCCAGGGGATGGCCGAGAGCTATGGCGCCACCGTTGGGATTGATTCGGGGATCGTCGTCCGATAGGCCCAGCTCGCGTATCACCGCGAGGCTTTGAGCGGCGAAGGCCTCGTTCAATTCGATGACGTCCATCTGGTCCAGACGTAGGCCGGCCAGCGCTAGCACCTTGCGGGTGGCCGGCACGGGACCCATGCCCATGATGCGCGGAGGCACACCGGCCACCGCCATGGCGACGATGCGGGCTTTGGGCGCCAAGCCCTGGGCTTTGGCTTCTGCTTCAGAAGAGATCAACAAGGCGCAGGCTCCATCATTTATTCCGGAGGAATTCCCCGCCGTGACGGAGCCCCCGGCCCTTGCGAAGGGTTTCAATCTGGCAAGCCCTTCCAGGGTTGATTCGGGTCGGAGGTGTTCATCCTTTTCCACCACCCTGTCCGGGCCATTGCGTTCTGGAACGAGAACGGGAACGATCTCCTGGGCGAAGACCCCCGCTGCGACGGCTTGCGCGGTCCGCTGTTGGCTGATGAGAGCAAAGGCATCCTGGTCCTCTCGCGAAATCTTGAACTGCTCCGCCACGTTTTCCGCGGTCTCACCCATGGAGTCGATGCCGTACTGTTCCTTGATGAGACGATTGACAAAGCGCCAGCCGATGGTGGTGTCGAACATCGCGATGTTCCGGTCGAAAGGGGCAGTGCTTTTGCTCATGACGTAGGGCGCCCGGGACATGCTCTCGACGCCACCGGCGATGATCAGGTTCGATTCACCGGCCTTGATGGCGCGGGCCGCCGTGCCGATGGCATCCAGGCCGGAACCGCAAAGCCGGTTGAGCGTCAGGCCAGGCACCCCCTCGGGCAAGGCTGAAAGCAGCACCGCCATCCTCGCCACATTGCGGTTGTCCTCGCCCGCCTGGTTGGCGCAGCCGAGCATCACGTCGTCCACCTGCGCCCAATCCACGGATGGATTCCGCTGCATCAAGGCCTGGATGGGGCGGGCCGCCAGATCATCGGTGCGGATTTCCGACAAGCCCCCACCATAGGTGCCGATGGGCGTTCTAATGGCATCACAGATGAAGGCATCGGTCATTCAGGCTCCTGCCAACATGCGCAGGACAGCGATCTCGTCACCGTTATGGATCGGATAGGTCTTTTCATTGGCCATAACCACGGTGCCGCCCACGGCCATGATCAGAGAACTATCCGCAAGCTGGTTCATGGCAAGCGGAAAGCGCCTTTTCAAAGCAGCCCGCAGTTCGGCGACCGTGCTGACAGGCTGATCCAGGATGATGGCGCCTTCAGGAACGCCGGGGAACCCTTCGGGAAGGGTGACTTTGATCGCAAATCCCGTGGTTACCGTGGCGAGGCCCCGATGCCGTTCCAGAGAAGGTACCCCAGCACTGTTCAAACCAAGAAAAACAGCAAAGCCATCCTTCAATGCTTCCACTTTGGCTCTGTCCACTTTCTCACCCGCGAAAGGGCCTTCAGGAATCTCTTCATCAACCCAAGTGTCCAGCAGCATTTCATCTTTTCCCACCAGACCCAAGCGCGAATTGATCAGCCGCTCCATTCCTGAAATGTTCAGGCCCACTTCCTCCAACTGTTTGACCGTGAAAGCTTCCTGGGTCAGTTCCTGCATCTGCTGGGCAAACTCATCCAGACCCGAGAGAGGCGACGTATGGGCCTGCCGGGTGGCGAATCGGCACATGCCCACGGCATCACCCACAGCCCCGGCGGCAACTGTCTGTTGCCCTTCCCGGGCCACTTCCGCGAAGCCCAGCGCGAAGCCTTCAAGGAGGCTTTCGTCCAGCGGGTCGCTCTGGAAGAGACCGTCCATGGCCGTACGGTATTGCAGTGCTTTTTCGGGATATTTGCCGCGTTGCACCGCCTGGGTTGAATCCGCAATGACATCGCCAAACCCTTCTCGCTTGGCGGTCATCTGGAGCAGTTTTTCCACGGCTTCGAAATTGCCTCGGCGGAGATCGGCACCACCCATATCCGGTCGGAGGATGATGCCTTGTTCATAAAGCTCCATGGCCCAAGCCATGGCAGCTCCGGTGCTGGCCGGGTCCAATCCAAGGTTATTCAGCAGCTTGTTGAGGTGTGCCACCAGCTTGGGATCCTGGATCCCTACCAAGGGAGCTATTCCTTCGGGCGGCGTGTAGTTCGGTCCGTGCAGCTGCTCGAAAGGCTTTCTGCTTTCTTTTGGATCCTGGTTGTTGCAGCGGATGGGGCAATGCTGGCAACCCTCCAAACCTGCGCGGTAGCCCGCCAGGTGCTCCGCGTCGAGATGATCGGCCCAAGTGGTTTTCTGCGGTTTCAATGGCTGGGTTGAAGATAGCTCAGATGCTATCTCACGCTCGAGAATCAAAATCGCTTTGAGCTTCAGCCCGCCCATTTTGGCACCAGTGCCGCCGCGAGCATACATGGCGTTGTGCCCCCCCATGATCGCCGAGCAAAGCACCTGGTTTTCTCCCGCGCGGGTGATACGGGCCATGGCCATGTCCTTGCGTTCGGAACATGAAAAGTCCTTCTCGATAACATGCGTAAAATCGTTGTTATCCATTCCAAGGTAGGATGCCGCGTCGTGAAACCTCGCCCCCTCCTTGGACAGCTCAAGAAGGGTCCATGCCGAGGCCTGACCATAGAGCACCAGGTGGTCATATCCCCGCAGTTTGAGGAAGGCCGGGAAAGCATCCACGCAATTGCTGTCGAGGATGGCGTGATGATCGGGAGACACACTGGCGACATTGCCACGAGCCGTGGCGGGATTGGTGTCCGTCAGAACCCCAGCGCCGAAAATTAAAGGTACTTGCGGGTCCAGAGCTTCTCGGCCTTCCAGCAGCAGGTTATACAGGAGGTACATGTTCCCCCCCCGATTGGTGAGAAAGGTCCGGAACACATCTCTGGGAAGAAATTTTGAGAAGGACTTCCGGCGCTCCAGATCCACGAACAACACTGCGCCCTGGGATGGATATTGGGAAGTGTCAAACATGCGGGCCGACAGGCTTTCAACCCGGGTTCGGATATCTGTGGCAACCTTTTCCAAGCCATTGCCCTTACCCTTGGACTCCAGCGCTTTCACCAAGCCTCGGATCATGGTGTTGTAGGGCGTGGGAACCTCGGCCTGCGCGCCGTACTCGGCGATCTTGCCGTTGATGAAGTCTACCTCGGTGCGTCGGCCAGCCTCGATGTCCTGAAGCATGGAAGGCTTGTGATGGCCGGCGCTCTTGATGTAATCAATGCAGTATGGGTAGAAGCCCGATCCCAGCGCATATTCATTGGCCCGGGCCACCGCGACCCCTTCCTTGATTAGAGCGCCCACTAAGTGGAAAAGGATCGGATCTTCGATGAGTTCGGCCATGGTCTTTCCAGTTACGGCGCAGATCGGGTTCATGCAGCCGTTCAGGATGGCCTTGCGCCAGACCAGATCGCGGATCTGCTCGGAATGCAGCGTTTCCAGACCGCATTCCGTGAACACTTTGCAAATGGCAATGGCCGCGTCCCGGGAGCGGGGATCGAGTTCCTGGATATGGTGCGGGCGGATGTGGAAGCCGATCCGCACATGGGCCGGCGCCAGCGGTACACAGCCGAGATTGACCACGCCCCGCATGACGTTGCGACTGCCCAGTTGCTGGGCCAGCAGCAGCTCCGTGTCAATGCCATTTTGCCAGCTGATGACGTAAGGCCCATCACCCTTTGCGTCGGAGAAGCCACGAAGGGCCGAAGCCACTGCGGGCAGGGCGATGGCCTTGACGGCCACTACAATCACATCGGGAGGATCATCCACCAAGTCTTCGACCCGGGTCGTTATTCTAGCGACTTTGGCCTGTAGCGAATCGGTCCCTTCGATGATGATCCCTGGATTCAGTGCCGGTTCGAGGAGCTTCAGATCTATATCGCAAAGGGTGACCTCGTAGCCTCCCTTGGCAAGGAATGCCGCCACGATGCACCCCACCGGACCAGCGCCGATGATCGCAAATTTTTTAGGCTCGAAGGTCGCAGTAGCCATGACCCATTCCTTTTTGCTTGGTGCGTGATGGAGCGACTATTTCGCAGGATACTCGTAGAAACCCTTGCCACTTTTTCGGCCCAGGTAGCCCGCCTTCACCATGTTCCGGAGCAGGCCTGGCGGTGCGAAGCGCGGTTCCTTGGTGGCCTCGAAGAAAATGTCCCCCACATACAGGGAAATTTCAACGCCTGTGAAATCCATCAACTCAAAGGGACCCATGGGCATCCCGGCGCCCAGCTTCATGGCTGTATCAATGTCATCCCGTGAGGCCACGCCCTGCTCAAGCAGTCTGGCGGCGTCAAGCATGTAGGGCACCAACAGGCGGTTCAACACGAAGCCCGGCGTGTCCTTGCAGGTGATGGAAGTCTTGCCAAGTGCTTTTGCAATCTCCAAAGCCAGATCCGTGGTCGCTTGTTCGGTCTGCAAGGCAGGGATGACTTCCACCAGCTTCATCATCGGCACCGGATTGAAGAAATGCATCCCGATGAATTGTCCCGGATGCTTCGTCAGAGCCGCCATTTCAGTGATGGAAAGAGATGAGGTGTTGCTGGCATAGATAACATCTTCCCGGGTAATGGCATCCAGCTTCCCGTAGAGATCCTTCTTGACCTGGAGGTTTTCGAAGACTGCCTCGAAAATGAACGGAACATCTTTGAGGGATTCCAGGTCCGTGGAGAAACTGATGCGCGAAAGCGTCTCCTGCATTTGCACTTCGGTGATCTTTTCCTTGGCGAGCATCCGCTCCAAGCTCTTGGTGAGCACCTTCAGGGCCTTGTCCCAGGCGGTCTGGCTCACATCCACCGCTCGGACCCGAAAGCCCGCTTGAGCGGCGACCTGCATGATTCCAACGCCCATGTTGCCGGTGCCTGCGACACCAACCGTCGTGATCGCTTCGATGTTCATGGTTCCTCCAATAGTGGCAAATATTGTTTATTTATTTGTGAAGTTAGGTTTTCTCTTTTCGGAAAAGGCTTTGAGTCCTTCTTTGGCGTCCCGTGTTCGCAAATTTTCCAGACCATATTTTCGTTCGACCTTAAGCGCCTCTTCCATGGTCAATTCAAGGCCTTCATGCACCGAAACCTTGATGAACCCCAAGGCCTTGCCAGCTCCTGACGCAAGCGCTGTGGCAAATTCCATGACCTCAGAAGCGAAAGTATCTGCATCAAAGAGTCGGTCCACGAGACCGATGGCCAGAGCCTCCTCCGGCGCCAAAACCCTCCCGCGCAAAAGCATGTCCAGGGCAGTGGAAAGGCCCACCAGACGGGGTAGGCGCTGGGTTCCTCCTGCTCCCGGAACGATGCCCAGACCCGCTTCCGGCAAGCCGATAAGCGCTTTGCCTCGCGTCATGAAGCGGAAATCGCAGGCCAGGGCCAGCTCACATCCACCGCCCAGAGCATGGCCATTGATGGCAGCCACAACAATTTTCTTCATGCGGGGAAGGAGGGAATACGCTTCTTGCAGCAATTTAGAAAAGGACTCGGATTCACGGAGTTCCATGGCGGCCATCTCCTTGATATCCGCTCCGGCGATGAAGGCTTTATCCAGAGCGCTGGTGATGACTACCACCGCCACATCGTCCATCCACTCGACCTCGCTGAAGGCTCTGAACAGTTCTTCGCCAAAGGCGCGATTCAGGGCATTGGTGGAAGGCCGGTGCAGGCTCAGTTTCAGAACGCGATCCGCCTTCTCCATGGTGATGAATTGATAGTCCATGAATTCACCCGACCTTGAGCACGAGGGAGGCCGCCGTATCGCCTGCGGCGCACCCTGAAAAAAGGAGGTACCCGCCGCCCTTCACGGCGAGTTCCTCGATCCCCTCGATAACCAGCCGCCCTCCAGTGGGAGCTTGCGGATGACCATAGATCAGCGAGGATCCGAAATTGTTCATGGCATTCACATCCAAGCCCAGCACCTTAGCCATGGCCAGATCATTGGAGGCGAAAGGATTGTGGGTCTTGATGGCGCCGAGGTCTTTCGTCGTGAGGCCCGCCTTTTCGAGCGCCATCCGAGCCGAAGGGGCCACCGCGGCGCCCATGAAGCCCTTTTTGGCACGGGCAAAGCCAAAGGAGAGGATTTGGATTTCCAGCTTTGGATCGGCGCTCAATTCGCGCGCCCTTTCGCGTGTGGTCACGGCAATACCACAGTTGCCATCAGCCGGATAGGTTTGCGATCCGTAGGTATGAACGCCTTCGGGAAGCACCGGCCTTAAGGCGGCGAGCCCCTCAGTCGTGCTGGGAAAGACGCCTTCATCGGCCTCGACGAGCAGCGTCTTTTTCTTGGAAAGCTGCACTTCCACCGGGAACATGTAACGTTTCTGGAATTCACGGTCATTGGCCAAACCCTGCTGATACTGCTCCTGCCGCCGAAGGGTCAGGGCATCGCATTGCTCCCTGGTCAGAGCGTATTCCTTGGCCACGTTTTCAGCGGTCTGGATCATGGCTCCGCCCGCCCAGGGATCCAGGCCAAAGTTGTCCATGACCCAGTCTTCGGTAATGACTTGGCCTCCAGGGCCGTTGGGGTTGGGCCAGCTTGCGTGGGGGCCGTTGGAGCAGCGATCCGCCAGCAGGCACCAACTGTGGTCGAACAGCCCCGTCTCAAGACCCATGCCCGCCTGGTAGATGGAAAAGGCTGAGGTGGAGCAGGCCTGGTTGATGAGGACGCCCGGCGCTTCCGTGGCGCCCAGCATCGCCGCGGCCCAGGGGCCGCCGTAGAACCATTGTTTCTGGTAGACCGTACTGCCCACCAGAACGTATTGGATTTCATGCGGGTCCCAGCCTTTTGATTCAAAAAAACGCTTGGAGGTTTTGGCCCCCAGAATAATGGAATGTTCATTCGCCAAGCTTCCCTGCCAGCGGGTAAAGGGGGAGCTGTAATAACCGCGATAGGGGATGAAGGCCTTGGTCAACATGAGTGGTTCCTTGGTTTCTGGTTTGTTTTATAGCGCTTATAGAATCTTTATTCTTCCGTCTACGGCGAAACATCCATCTTCAAAGGCCATGACTGGGTTCAGATCCATCTCCTGGATTTCGGGATGATCCGTGAGCAGACAGGAAACCTGTTGGATCACCCTCACCACAGCAGCCTTGTCCACGCCTTTTTCACCGCGCAAGCCATCCAGCAAGGCCGATGTTTTGATGGAGCTAAGCATTTCCTTGGCTTCTACCCGCGTGACCGGCGCGATCTTGAAGGCCACATCCTTCAGGGCCTCAACGTAGATTCCACCGAGACCGAACATCACCAAATGGCCCAGGCGCTGCGAGACACTGGCGCCGACGATCAGCTCCCGGCCCCCAGGAAGAAATTTCTGAACAAGGAAGTTCAACGGACGGGACCCACCCAGGCGCGCTTGCATGTCCTCCACGGCGGAGCGCAGCATTCCGCCATCCCGAAGATTGATGGCAACGCCACCGGCATCGCTCTTGTGGTCCAGGTCCGCCGAATCCACTTTCACCACCACTGGAAAACCTATGGCTTCGCCAGCACTGATGGCCTGTTCAATAGTTTCAACCACACGCCAAGGGGCCACAGGAATGCCATAGGCTTCCAGGATCGAATAAACTTCGCGCGCGGAAAGCACCTTGCGGCCCACTGCCTTAGCCTTCAGGAGAATCGAAGCGGTTTTGGCGGAATCAATATTCGGGAAGGGCTCGGGTTGACCGATATCCCGCCGCCGAATGAGACCATATTTCGTAAGGGCCACCAGAGCTTTGGCTGCTGCCGTTGGATTCGCATAACAGGGAACCCCACCCTCCTTCAGGATGCGTCGCGTTTCCTGGTATCGCTCCTGGGTGAGATCTGTCATGAAATTGCAGACTATCGGTTTCCGACCCAGGGCGCTCACGATTGCAATCTCCCGCGCCACCGCGTGGGTATCGGTGAAGGGGGCGGTGACGAAGTTGATGAAAATGCTGTCCACGCCAGCTTCATCCAGGAGTGCGTCCATCGCAGCGCGGAACTGCGTCCCGCCTGCGGTGGCGACCACGTCAATGGGGTTCTCCAAAGCAGCTTCGGGGAGTTGAGTTCCCTTCAGTCTTTGAATGGTCTGTTCCGAAAGTTTGGGCACATCCAGGCCCGAGGCTCCGAACACATCCGTGGCGATGACTGCGGGACCGCCGGTGTTGGTGATGATGCCCACACGGTTCCCCGCAGGAATGGGCTGGGTGGCAAAGGCCATGGCTGCCCGAACCAGATCTTCCTCATCGTTGAAGGCTAGGATGCCGGTCTTTTCGAAGATCAGCTCCGTGGCTATATCCACACCCGCCAGGGAGCCCGTATGGGAGGATGCCGCCTTGGCACCTTGCTCCGTCCGTCCCGCCTTCATGGCCAGCACCGGCTTCAGGGCAGCGACTTCACGCGCAACTTCCAGGAATTCCTTGGGGTTCGCGAAGCCTTCGGTGTAAAGAATGATGGCCCGGCAGCCCGCATCCTTCCCCCAATAGCGGAGGATTTCCGAGATGGAAATGTCGCTGGCATTTCCGTTGGAGGCATACATGCGCATGCCCACGCCCAAATCGAACAACGCCTGCATGATCACGGCGCCCACACCTCCGCTGAGGGCCACCACCGAAATGGCACCAGGCCCTGGGAAGGTGAACGTGAAATTGCAATAGGCATTCAAGGCGGGATCAGTGTTGATGATCCCCTGGCAGTTGGGCCCAAAAATCCGTACGCCATATTTTTTTGCATTGGCCAGAAAAGCGGCCTGAAGCTGCGCGCCTTCTGCGCCCAGCTCGCTGAATCCCGCGGAATTGATGATCGCCGCCCGGATCCCTTTCTGACCACATTCCTCGATGATCTGGGGCACCTGCTTGGAGGGAATGATGATGTGGGCCAGATCCACGTCGCCAGGAACCTCCGCAAGAGATTTGTAGGCTTTGAGGCCACGCACCTCCGGCGCGCTGGGATGGATGGGATAGATTTTTCCCGTGTACCCGAACCGTTGAAGGTTTTTGATGATCACGTTGCCAATGGATAGCTCCTTGGTACTCGCGCCGACAATGGCAACCGCCCGAGGCTTGAAGAGAGGATCCAACATCTATTTCCCCTCAACGATTTGTTCAATAAAGGCTTCGATGTTCGTCTTCGTCTGCTCATCTGAAATGCAGCGCAGATCGTTCAGGTCGCCAGACAGTACCAGGCTTGGAACGCCAGTTGCCGACTCCAATCGCTTGGGCAATCCATAGCGGCTGTTGGAGTTGTTCGGGCAGGTTTTGGCGTCGTGGTAGATGATCCCGTCTATACGGAAGTCGTCGATCATCTGCTTCAAGTAGCTTTCTTTGTAGTCGTCGGATCGGACGATGAACAATTCAAGATAAGCCTGGGCCATGCTGCGGAAGGGATTCTTCTCATCGAAGGCCTGGAAGATCCAACTGCTGCAATAGGTGGAAGCCACCACGTTGGCTTTGAGTTCGAGAAAATGCTCCGAATGTTGCCTTAGGCGACCCCAGACGGGCATCCCGTCCCAATATAAACGGACCTTTTCACCTTCCACGGCTCCCGCTTTGTCCCGCACATTTTGCTGGAGTTCAGCCAGCAGGACTTTGTAATAGTCCACAGCCGCCCGGGTTCCTCGCAGCACCACAGCAGGACCCATGTGGATGGTGCCATCGAAGAAAGTCATCGGCGCCGGAATGGCCTTGGCGGTTTCCAATACCTGCTTCCAAAGCTCCGTGCACTCTCGGGAAAGGGCCACGGTTTCCCGCAAGCGGTCCATGTCCAGCTTGGTTCCTGAAATCGCTTCAAGCTGTGGAACAAGCGCCTGGATCTGCCTCGAAACATCCTCGATGGGCGCAGCACCCACTTCGTTGAAATTGCGGGGGGATTTGATGCCAATGGAAGGGACCTTCAGCTCCCGGGAGTACCAACCAAACCAGTCCTGGACGTCACGGCATTGATTCGTGCTGTACACCAGCACATCGGGTTTCGGCACAGATTGGATTCCGGGATAGGCTTTGGCCAAAGGTGTGACGCCCTTCAGATAGGCGCCAATATCGGCGGTGAGATAGGAACAGATATCCGGAGAATAACCGATGGCATTCGCCTCGGGAATCAGGTCCGTGGCCATGCGCGTGGCACCCAAGAGGGCGCCATGATTTTCAGGAAAGTGGACCGCAAATCCCAAGGCCCGGAGCAATTCCGCCGGACCCACGCTGGTACACCAGGCGACTTTTTGCTTGCCGGTGGTGGCAGCTTCGTTGACCTGGTAGAAATGGTCCGACATGACCTTGTTCATCAATTCGCCAGCCTGGATCTTTTTTCGGGCGGTCTTGGGTCTGGTTGGCTCAATCACAGAAGTTCCCCCTCGAAATTCGGCTGGCTCGGGTCTGGGGTATCCGACGCGCCCTTTTCATTGATGGCGTATACGGCAGCACCCATAGCCCCGGCCAATTGCGGGAATTCAGGACGGATCACCGGCCGGCCTAGCATCTCTTCGGCCATATCGAAGATGTAGGCGTTGTGGGCCACTACGCCTCCGGTCATCACCACTTTTTCAGTGGGTAGGTCCATTTCCAGAACCCGCTTGATTACCGAATAAAAAAGACCTTTTACGATATCGGATACCTTCCTTCCATTTCGGATGTTCTCAAGAACCTCTGTGGCCGAGAAAACCGTGCAATAGCTCCCGAGTTTCACCATCTCTTTGGAGGCCCGCGCCAAGCCGTCCATATCCTCCAAGGGCAAGTCCAGTCGCGTGGACATTTCTTCAAGAAACGCCCCGGTTCCGGCAGCGCATTTGCGATTCATCTTGAAGCTGTCTCGGCGTCCGTCCTTATCCAGTTTGACGATCTTGTTGTCCTGGCCACCGATGTCAATGAGGGTGATGATCCCTGGAATCTCATAGCGGCACCAGTTGGCAAGACAGCCGATCTCGGTCTTGCTATGGGTGGTGATGAAGCCCACGTTGGCCCGGCCATAGCCCGTGGACACGGCATTGGCAATGGCTGCGCGGTTGGCCTTGGCCATCTCCAAGGCAGCATCCAGGCAGATGCTCGCAGTGGCTGAGAAATCGGTTCCTGATTTTTTAATCGCATAGCCCAGCAGTCGCCTATCCGCATCCAGAACCGCAACCTTGGTTCGGGAAGACCCGATATCGAGACCTACATAGACTGACTTGGACATGCGCTCCTCTTCAATTCTCAACGGTCTTCCCAAAGCGCTGGACGTTTCCCCAGAAACGCGGTGAGACCTTCCACCGCATCGTTCGTGGCCATCAGTTCTTCGAGATACAAACGTTCCACCGCAGCCAGCTTTGCCCGGATACGCTCGTTCACTCCGATCCTGGCGGCTCGAACGGCGAAACGCAGGGAGCTGGCGCTTCGCGGTGCGTAATGTTCCTCGAAATAGGCGAGCGCGGCCTGCTCCGGATCTTCTGCCAGTACATCCACCAGCCCGATTCGATAGGCTTCGTCAGCGCCGATGCTGCGTCCTGAGAACAACAGATCCTCCGCATGGGCCTGGCCGATGCGCTCTGGCAGGAGGCACGAAGCGGCCGGTGCGAAGACCGCCAGCTTGATTTCGGGTTGGCCAAAAGCCGCGCTGGGCGCGGCGAAAATAAAGTGTCCGGCAGCCGCGACTTCCAGGCCACCTCCCAGGCATTGGCCCTGGACTGCCACCAGAAAGGGAACGGGGCAATCCAGAATCCGAAGGATCAAGGTATGAAGTTGCTGGAGCATCCTGGCGCAGGATTCAGGCCGGTGCTCTTCCACGCTGGCGCCAAAACTGAAGTGCGGCCCCTCTGCGTCCAGGAGTACCCCGCGGAGACGGGCGCTGGCCAGATGCTCATGAAGGGTGCCTTGTAGGGCAGTGATCATGGCGCCATCCACGATATTCGCCTTGGGTCGCCCGAGGCGTAGACGCAGCAGGGTTCCATCTTTTTCCAGCCATGCAAGCACAGGGCTCTCGTTCATCTGAGCCCCCCCGGTACGAGGATCGCCCGGCCCGACAGCTTGTGGGCATGAGCAGCGGCAAATACCTCATTGATCTCACTCAAGGGGTGACGCTCGATGAAGGGGGCAAGCTGGATCTTTCCATTCAGCACCAGGTCAAGGGCTTGGGGGTACAGCTCCGCCAAACAGCCCCAGTTGCCCAGGGCTCGGGCGTGAAAGGCCATCAAGTTGGACAAGCGCAGTTCGATCTTGTCCATAGTGAACCCCACCACGGAAAGGGTCGCTCCGTGATTGATCAGGCTGTAGGCCGTTTCCTGACCAGCGACGGTCCCAGAACATTCAAAAATCTTCCATTGAGTGTTGAAGGTTTCGAGTTGGCCGTGCTGCTTGGCGTATTCCTGGATCGCCTTTTTCAGTTCGCGACCTTGGAGGTCCCGAACATTGAAGATCTGGGACGCTCCGTGCTTCGCCATCTGGTCGAGCCTGGGCTGATCCACATCCAGCGCCACCACGGTGGCTCCCAGCGCTCGTGCGATTTGAACCGCGTAACCACCGACCCCGCCAATGCCGACCACCACGACGAAATCCCCAGGCTTGACGCCCGCCTGAAGCACCGCTTGATAGGGCGTGGTCACAGCATCGGCCACGACGGAAATATCGGCCAACTTCAATCCTGCCGCGCTAAGCCGCTTTTCGTCCACGGGACACAGCCCACGGGCCGGTACACAAATGTGGGTGGCAAAGCCCCCTTGGATATCGTTCCCGGGCATCTGCTGGCGGCGACAGATCGTGCCATGTCCGGACTTGCATAGTTCGCACGAGCCGCAGGGGATCACCGCAGGAATGATCACGGCCTTGCCCAGCCAGGCTTCAGCACCTGCCCCTACCGTCACCACCCGGCCACTGATCTCGTGGCCCAAGGTCAACGGCAGCTCGTGCTGGACCCGCACACGCTCATAAAAGAAGCCCAAGTCGGTATGGCACACTCCACAGCCAGCCACCGCGACCACCACTTCACCATTGCCTGGAAGAAAAGGGTCGAAGGTGGTTTTACGAAAGGCTTCACCAGGGGCTGTCATCATCCAACGGTGCGGTGCCTCAAAGGCATTGCTTCCACTGCTCAACGGCTTTCCCCCTTTCGTCCATTAAGTTCATGCAATTTCAGCTACTTGAAAATCAGATAAATGGCCTACCCGAAGTCTAAAACCGGAATGGCCACGACACTTTATAATATAAACAAGATTCAATAGATGTTATGAACCATAAGCTTTTAATGATTAACTATTAATTATTATGGTGAACAATACCGCATTATCTTTTTAGTGTCAACGTTCAACCATGGATTAATGGCTTAAAAGGTGAATATGTGATATTTGTCATAACTGATCCACTGGAGGGGCGCTCATGATCTTCCGTTGCCAGAAACTGATCCGCTTTTCCCATTGCGATCCAGCGGGCATCGTGTTCTATCCCAGATATATCGAGTTGGGCGTCGAGGCGGTGGAGGATTGGTTCAGCCAGGGCCTTGGTGTCAGCTTTTGGGCCCTCCACGAAGAACACCGATTGGGGATCCCTGCTGTGAATTTGGATGTGAATTTCATCACTCCCAGCCGCCATGGGGACCTGTTGGATTTCCTCTTGTCCGTCGCTCACATCGGCAAGAGTTCCATGACGCTGGATGTCATCGTGGAATGTGATGGCCAAAGGCGGTTCCGGGAGAAAATAACCGTTGTGTTGGTTTCGCTGGATACCATGCGATCGGTACCAATATCAGATGAATGGCGTCTGAAATTCATGGATTTCATGGAACCTGAGAGAATTTAAGGAACCTTATAAATTAACTTTGAAATACTGGGCATACAGAGCCTGGGGCATTGCACCGAGAGGCCTGCCATGGACTTCCAATTCGAGATCAGCAAGCGCCTATCCAGAGAGCACCAAGAGGTCACCGCCCTTTTGAATCGCCTGGAAAAGTTTGTGCAGGCGCATGGACCGGCTGGTCAGCCCGATTGGCAGGATGCCGAGGCCCGGCGACTCATGAGTGACTTGAGGGGGGCTCTCCGCAGTGGGGTGCCAAATCATTTCGCCATCGAGGAGCAGGAGCTTTTCCCCCGGTATGCCCAGGAAGGGGGTGCCGACCTGGTGGACCTTCTATTGGCTGATCATCTCGTCATCCTCGATCTGGCGGAGGAACTGAAACCACTCCTGGAGAAGACCCTCAATTCCCCTGATGCCCTGAGCCAGGCCGAATGGGAGACCTTCCGCGCCAAGGGCAATGCCTTCGTGACCGAGCTTCGTTCCCACGCCGAAAAAGAAGAATTCGGCTTCATGCCCGCCATGGACGAACTGATGGACCCAGTGACAGCCAAGCATATTTTTGATTGCTACGTTCAGATGTAGAGGGTCGCAGCCACGAAGCGATAGACATGAAAGTCTTCACGTCCTGAATGTGTCACTAGGTGGCTGCTTCCACTTCAAAGTGAATGGTATTCCCCATCAGCCCAGTGCCCTCAGCCCTTCCAGCGCGTCTTCCATGCGCGTGAAGACGGGGAGCCCGCCCTTCGCCAAGGCTGTTCGCATGGGATCGTACGAGAGACCCGCGTCCACCACCAAGGCTACGGCTTTGCCTTTCTGCTCCGCCTGGGATCTTAGCTCTCGAGCGAAAGCTGTGGCCCGTTGAGCGTCTTCCAATTCCAGTTTTCGCGTGAAGGGGACCAGGCCTACCACCAGGACTTTGGCCTCACTCTGGAGGATCAGCTCTTGGATATCGCGATAAGCAACTTCATTGGACATGGGTGTGATATCCAAGGGCAGTTGCGGTGACACGAGGGCTTCAAGCCCGTGAGTCCGGAGGATTTCACGAAGCGAAGCAACCTCCTTTTCCCCCAGCCGTGCGGGGGGAAAAGCACCCCCCATCAGATCCGCCGCCGCCACGCTTTCGAAGCCTGCGTTGGTGAGCACTGCCACGGGGCCGGGGTCCAGTCCTGGGAAGGCTCCGAGCCAGGCGAGCCCTGCGTCGAAGGCAGCGATGGTGGGTGCGATCTTGACACCCGCTCGGGTGAGCAGGGCCTGCTCCAAATCACGATCTCCCGCCAGGGCTCCGGTGTGGCTGGCGGCGGCCACCAACCCTGCGTCCGTACGGCCCGCCCGGTAGATCAACAACGGTCGTCCGGCCAGTTTCATACGGGCAGCGATGAAAGCGGTGGCTTCCAGATCGCCGGGGGCGAAGCCCTCCACATAGGCCGCAACAGATCGAATCTCCGGGTCGGTTTCAAGGGCGTGAAGCAGGTCCGGCAGACGCAAGTCCAACTGGTTTCCCAGGGCTACCGCCAGACCCAAGCGCAGGTTCGGATTGGCTGATAACCGGCTTAATAAAAAGGCGCCGCTCTGACTCAGGAGCGCAAGGGAACCCCCTTCAGCGGGAGGCAGCCACTTGTCCTCGGGGATGAACGTGGTGTTGAGGCCTTGCGCGGGAACCACGTGGCCTAAGAAGTTGGGGCCAAGCAAAGCCGGTGTCCAACGGCCCTCGCATCGGGCTTGGCTCAGAGTGTTTTTGAGTTGTTCACCCAGCCCATCGATGTCCGCGCCATCGCCCAAGCCTCCGGCGACCAGGGCCACCACTGAGGCTCCGCCGCCCAGGGCGATCAAGGCTTCGACCGCTTCCAAGGCGACTTTTGCGGGCAACGCCAGCACCAGGAGATCCACAGGGGCTTCTCGCAGAGTGCTGACATCCGCCACGCACGGGAGTTCCAGGAACCGCGTTCCGCCGGGTCGCAGGATGATGAGATCACCCTCGGGCAGTTGGGCTTTTCGCAGGTTCTCAAGAATGATGCGGCCCACGCCGTCGGGTTTGCTGGATACCCCAGCCACGGCGATGCGCTTGGGGTTTTTCAAGGCCTGCAGGAAACCTGAGGGCGGAGCGGGCCTGGCCTTCCTCGGCAGAGCAGCTCGACCCACACCATCCAAAGGTCTTGGAGCACCCTTGGGATCCAGCGCCACGGGATTGAGTTCCAGGAGTTCCAGCCCGTCAGCCTCCGCCAATTCGGCGGCAGCCCAAAGACCTTCCAGAAAAGCCAAAAGTTGAGGACGGGTGGTCAGCGCTTGGGTACCGCGCAGCGAGCCAAGCCAAACCTGACCTAACAGATGGGCTTCAAATTCTTGCAAAGCCACTGCCGGGCTCACAAAGGCCAAGGGCCAGCGCAAGGGCGGCGCCAGGGCTCCGAGCGCATCCGCCTGCATGCCGCCAAGACCCAGCACACAGGTCCAGCCACCCTCCCCCTTGGTGAGGGCCGCGAAGCCTTCTGTGGGAAGGCCTGGTGCTGTGGCCATTTCAATGCGTTCGCAGACCAGGGCACCGATCCAGGGATAGCCTTCGCCTTCCACCCGGTCCTGCATATCGTTGGCGATCGAGGCCAGGGCTTCGCCTTCAAACGGGAGGAAGCGCACCGCGCCCAATTCACTTTTATGCCATAGCCCTTCTGCGATGCCCTTCACCACCACGGGTGCTCCGGGCGAAAACGGCAAGGTCTCACCGAACCAACCGTGGCTGGGCGGATTCAACCCCGCCCTTGTTAAAAGGTCATAGCAGGCTCCCTCGTGAAGGAAGCCCGTTCGACCAGGCGTTGGGTTCATGCGTGGGTCAGGGATGCGTGTCGCATGCCTGCGGCGAAGGCCGCCTCATTCAATGGCAGCAAGGCTGGCTTGTCCTTTAAAACGGTGCGAATGGTGGACAGGAATGTTTCCGCTGGGAAGAGTTGGGTCACGGCCTGGATGGCGCCCAGCGCCACGATGTTCTTCACCATGGGGCGTTCCAATCCAAGCGCCAATTGGGTAAGGGGCACGCCCACCAGCTTGATGCCTTTGGCCATGACCGGAAGGCTCGAAATGTCCTCGATGACGGTGGAATCATAGATGATGACA
Source organism: Holophagaceae bacterium (assembly GCA_025361125.1). Lineage (GTDB taxonomy): Bacteria > Acidobacteriota > Holophagae > Holophagales > Holophagaceae > JANXPB01. The sequence continues at coordinate 17,445 of JANYBM010000115.1, forward strand.
CCGCCTTCGCACACGGTAGGCGCGAACTTCATCAAACTGGGCATATTGAAAGCCACCAACACTTTGGGATTGGGTGCGGCGGGATTCAGGACTTCGTGCTCAGCGATATGAACATCCGCATAAGAAGTTCCACCGCGGCTTTCCGGGCCATAGCTCGGAATGTTGGTCGCGTCGAAACCCTCGTTGATGGCGGTGCGCGCCAATAGCAAGGCAGCGGTTTGGGCGCCATCGCCACCGGATCCCGCCAGCTTGAAACTGATGTCCTGGCCACCCAGGTGGGTTGGGAAACCATCCGCATGCCGCGTGGGTGCTTCCTTGCTGGCCCCCACGAGCGCCAACAACTTTTCGGCTTCGAAATTGGGTGTCTGCTCCGCGTCCCACCAAGGTTCCACGATGGTGTCCTTCTTGATGCCAAGGGGGAACACGGGTTCCATGCATTCCTTGATCCAGACTTCGGTTTCCTCAGGAGTCATTTTCAGGTGGGTGGGGCATTCCGCAAGGACTTCGATGAAGGCGTAGCCTCGACCTTCAGCTTGGATGCGCAGCGCTTTTTCGATGGCTTTCCGAGCCTTGATCCGATGCTTGGCATCGTAGAGCGCCACGCGTTCCACGTAGACTGGGCCATCCAATTGAGCAATGAGCTCCGCCATCCGCAAGGGCAGGCCCATGGCGGGCGTACGACCCTCAGGGCTGGTGGAGGTCTTCTGTCCCATGAGTGTGGTGGGTGCCAGTTGTCCGCCGGTCATGCCATAGATGGCGTTGTTGATGAAGATGACCGTGATGGGAATGCCCATCTGCGCTGTGGAGATGGTCTCCGCCAGACCGATGGAGGCCAGATCGCCATCACCCTGGTAGCTGATTACAATGCTGTTGGGATTGGCGCGCTTGTGACCGATAGCCACCGCGGGTGCCCGACCATGGGCGGCCTGGGTGTTGCCCACATCAAAGTAGTAGTAAGCGAAAACCGAGCAGCCCACGGGACTTACCAAGATGGTCCGATCCTGGATACCCAGGGCTTCAATGGCTTCAGCGAGGTCACGGTGGACCAACCCATGACCACAGCCGGGGCAATAGTGGGTGGTGCGGCCCTTCAGGCCTTCGCCGTGGTTGTGACGTTCAAAATGATCATAAATGACGCTCATGCCTTCACCTCTTCCATCATCAAGGAAGCTTCCTGGATCACGGCCTCAATCTCGGCTTGCTCGGGCAACATGCCACCGAAGCGCTGTACGGAGGAGATGGGCGGATGATTCAGCTCGGCTTTGCTGAGGGCGAGGCGAAGTTCATCCTGGAGTTGTCCGGGACTGGCTTCCACCACCACGATCCGCTTTGCCTTGGGAAGCAGTGACTTGAAAGCATCAATGGGGAAGGGCCAGAGCGTGATGGGGCGGAAGAGCCCTGCCTTAACGCCCTTTTCACGCATGGTTTCCACGGCCCCCTTGGCCATGCGGGCGGGGGTGTTGCAGGCCACCACGATGATCTCGGCGTCTTCACAGCGATAGAGTTCCGCCCGTTGTTCCTTTTGTTCGATCTCGGCATATTTCTCATTCAAGTGGATGTTGTGTGTCTCCAGATCCACTTCGGTGATCAGGATGGAACTGATGAGATTGCGGCGATGTTCAAGGTCGCCCCAGACCGCCCAGGCGGGCAGGCCTGGCTTGGTCATGGTCTTGGGCAGGCGTACCACGCCGGTCATCTGGCCCAGGTAGCCATCCCCAAGCAGCACCACTGGATTGCGGTAACGGAAACTCAATTCAAAAGCCAGCCGGGTCAGGTCGAGCATTTCCTGGGGGGTGGCCGGTGCCAGCACGATGCCGTGGGTATTGCCATGGCCGAGTCCTCGGCAGGCCAGCTTGATATCCGCCTGCTCGGGGGCGATGTTGCCAAGTCCGGGACCGCCCCGCATGATGTTCACAAACACGCCGGGCAGCTCAGCACCGATCATGTAGCTCACTCCCTCCAGCATCAGGCTGAAGCCTGGACTGCTGGTGAAGGTGATGCAGGGTAGTCCGGCGCCTGCACAGCCGTACATCATATTCACAGTGGCGACCTCGCTGACGGCCTGGACGAACGCGCCGTCTAGCTTGGGCAGGATCTTGGCCATGAGTTCAGCCCCTTCGGTCGAAGGGGTGATGGGATATCCGAAGACGTGGCGGCAGCCGGCAATCAGCGCACCGATAGCCGAGGCGTAAGTGCCCTTGAGCATCAACGGCTCCCGGGCTGGGATTGGGATTTCTATCCCAGGATGATCCACCGGTTCCACCAAATGCGAGGCTCTGGGTCCGAAGAGGGCCGCTGGATCTTCCAGCTCGAAATCACCACTGTTCACCTCCCGTTCCGTTTCCGGCCTCAGACCGTAGGGTTCAGGACAGGCCTGGATGCAGAGTTGGCAACCGTTGCAATTCTCCAGATCCAGAAGCACGGGGACCATCCCTGTGCCTGGATGCACATGCTCGCCCTGGGTGATGCAGTCCTTGGCGCAGGCATCAATGCACCGCAGGCAGGCCTTGCAATATTCAGCTTCAAGAAAGGGTTTGGGCCGAGTTGAGGTGGGTATCGCCATGGCGGTTCTCCGGTGCATCCCAAGGTTTACGCTTTGGCTCTGTGCATGGAGTCACAACGGCTGATTCACTGATCCCAGGCGCTGTCATAGCTCTGTCATGGCCATGAATTTGCGCCGGATCCCCGACCGAATTTACTGCCCCAAAGCCACGAACGTGGTCACCAGTTCGTGGCAATGCTCACAGGTATCCTGGGGGTACATGCAGGGAAACCCATCTACGCCGATGCCGGGGCAATTTTCGTGATGGGCGGTGAGGGTCAGTAGCTCAATGCAAGACCGGGCCAAGGCTTCCTGCCGTTCGCTGGGCAAGCTGCGAAGGGCATCCAGCAGGAGGGCTTCATGGGGCACCAACATATTCAACCTCCCTAACAGGTGACCCAAGGATGGGTCGGGTTTCCTGTGCCCAGCGTCACGTTCTGGGATGATGCCGATCGTACCGCAACCATCCATATCATCCGATCATGGGTGGATGAGCTTCCCACCCTCCCATGCTTTCGACCCCGTTCTGGCCGCGCGCTTCAGGGCTTTGGCCTTGGAAGCACTGAAGCGGTCTGCTTCGCCCTTTATCGAATTGCCGGACTCTCTGTTGGTGGTGGACCCCTTTCGCCAGCGCTTGGGCTTTTTGAAAAAGGGTGCGCTGCAGGCCGCGTTTACAATCTCCACTGCGGCTAACGGATTGGGCTGTGAGGATGGCTCTTTTCGTACACCCGTGGGTTGGCACCACATCCGCGCTCGCATTGGTGAAAGCGCCGCGCCTGGAACTGTATTCCGCAATCGGGTTCCGACCGGTGAAATGTGGAGCGGCGAGCCGCGCGACGAAGACCTGATTCTTACTCGCGTGCTCACGCTGGGGGGGCTGGAAGCAGGCGTGAATCAAGGACCAGGGTGCGACTCCAGGGAGCGCACCATCTACCTGCACGGCACGAACCAGGAAGCCTTACTTGGACAGCCGATTTCCCACGGGTGCATTCGCCTCTCGAACCAAGCTGTGACGGCTCTCTTCGACCTGGTTCGGGAAGGCGATGCGCTGGTCGTGGCGGATAAAGACCTGGTGGATGGCCTGGGTCTGGGCCGACTGCATTTCGCGGGCGTGGCGGGAAGCGGGATGAGCGCCTTGGCACAATTCGTGGCGATGAAAGACGGTCAGGCCAGCGGCAGCGACCGGGCTTTCGAGGGGGGTCAACGAATCGAGACACGCCACAGCCTCGAAGCCCTTGGGATAAAGATTTTCCCTCAAGATGGAAGCGGTTTGAAGGGGAACTGTTCGGCGCTGGTTGTGTCCACCGCCGTGGAGGACACGGTGCCCGACCTGGCCGCGGCCCGCGCCCTTGGCGTGCCCGTACTGCACCGGTCGGAATTGCTGGCCCATTTCACGGCCACCCACCGCACCATCGCGGTCACCGGCACCAGCGGCAAGTCCACCACCACCGCCATGCTATTCGAGTTATTGCGCGGCACGGGTTGGGATCCCAGCGTCATCACCGGCGGGGATCTGCGGGTCCTGCAAGCTGAAGGGTTGCTTGGCAACGCCTGGGGGGACGCATCGGATCTGCTGGTTATCGAGGCCGATGAAAGTGATGGCAGCGTGGTGCGTTACCACCCAGCGGTGGGTGTGGTGCTGAACCTGCAAAAGGACCACAAGGATGAAGCGGAGGTGGCTGGAATGTTTCGGGAGTTCGTCCACAACATACGGGAATCATCGGTCGTGGGAGATGCCGAAAATCTTTCTGAATTCCGAGCAGGGGCGACCGTTTTCGGCTTCGGGCAAAAGGCCCATGTTCGTGCCGAGCAGGTGAAGACTGGGATAGATTCCTCTCAATTCTGTTTAGATAATATTATTTTCGAATTAAATGTTCCCGGCCTTCATAACGTCGAAAACGCCTTGGCGGCCCTAGCCGTGTGTCGCACATTGGGCGTGCCCATGGGTGATCTGGTGGCGCCTTTGCGGGATTTCAAAGGTGTCAGCCGTCGCTTCCAAGTCTTAGGCCAAGCAAATGGAATCACGGTAGTGGATGATTTCGGCCACAATCCGGCCAAGATTGCCGCTTCTTTGCGCACGGCGCACCTGCGAGTTGGGCGCGTGCTGGCAGTTTTCCAACCCCATGGGTTTGGCCCGTTGCGTTTCCTTCGAACCGAATTGCTCGAAACCTTCGCGGCGGAATTATCTTCCACAGACCAGCTCTGGATGTTGGAGGCTTTCTACGCGGGGGGAACCACCAGCCGGGATATCTCCAGCGTTGACCTGGTGAGGGATTTGCAAGCCAAAGGCTGTGTCGCGACCTTCGCAGATAGTCGAGATGAACTTGTGGACTCATTGCTGCATGAAGCCCGCACCGGTGACCTGATCCTTATCATGGGCGCCCGAGACCCAAGCCTTACCGAACTGGCAAAGGAGATTCTCGCGCGGCTAGCGACTCGCTAAAAATGGCGACTGCCATCCCCATTCTATTTGGGGCGGTTCTTGTGGCCCTCGGATCCCTCGGAGCCTTCGGCGTGATATTCGGGATACAGCTCCTCGCTGCACTCTGGACAGATACCATGACTGAAGGTGGCTTCGGATTTGGCACTGATGTAACTTTCCATGGGTTGCCAGCTGCCCTTGCCATCACGGATTTTTTTGCAGTTGGCGCAGATGGGCAATAGACCTGACAGCTGCTTGACCTCATGAAGTGCCAAGCTGAGTCGCTCGATGGTAGATTCCAGTTCAGCCTCGGCCTCTTTCCTTTTGCCAAGTTCCCGACTTAACTCCGAGGTCCGTCGTTGCACCAATCGGCGCAGGGAAAAGGTCCAGACGATCTGCACCAAGAAACCAATGAGCAACAAGGCTGGAAGCAGAATCACCGCCATCTTGCGCGCGGCACGCTTGAAGGGAAGTTGTGATTGTTCCAGACTTCCCAGGTGCCGTTCGTAGATTTCATCCAGCTTGCCACTGCTTTTCAATTGGAAGACGCCCTCGTTGAGCTTGGCAAGCAGGTTGGACTGGCCCTTTCGAACGGCAAAACAGACACGTTCCGGATAGATCTCGGTGGAAACCGCTTGCAGGCTGGCTAGGCTAAGCTTCTGCGACAGGTGCAACCAAGTGAACTTGGGCACCAGGATGGCGTCCCCTTCCCCGGCCACCAGTTCTGAGAGCCCGGTTTCATAATTTGGGATGCTGCGATAACGAAGGCTTCGCGCGTTGGCGTATTGCATCATCGCACTGCGCTCCACCACCAGCAGTTCCTTTCCCTGAAGGTCGCGCTCGGATTGAATGCCAGCGGTTTCTTTTCGCACCAAAAGGAGGTAGGGCACATAGGCCAGCGGGACAGAAAAATCCACCCTTCCCAGGCGTTCCTCCGAATAAATGGCCGCACTGACAAGATCCAGCTCTCCGCGATCCACGGCTTCCCAAAGTTGGGTATTGGAGTAACGCCGGAATTCCAGATCCAACCCCTGGCTCTCAGCGCAGGCCAGCAGCAACTCCACGCAATAACCCGTTAGCTAACCCTTCTCATCGGAATACTCATAAGGAGGCGTCTGGGTCCGCGTTCCCACCACAATCCTAGGGCTTGGAGCGCCCCACATCACCTGGACCAGGCAGCATCCAAGGAGAAGCATGCACTTCCCGAGCCGGCTCTTAATGCTCATCCGGTTCTACAAAGAGGTGTTGGATCTGTGGGAACTGGGCTTTCAAGCGGACTTCAAGCGCGTTGATCGCTTCCACCAGAGCGCTGCCACTGGCTTGGTCTTTGAAGTGGATCTTCAGGGCAACCATGAGCCGCCCGCTGCCAATGACCACGGCGATAAGGTTCAACGTGGCTTCGACTTCAGGATCCCCGTCCACCGCTGCACGGATGGCGGCGCGAAGGCCCAAGGGCGGCGCTTCGTTCATCAGCAGGCTGGTGACTTCGGTACCGACAAAAACGGCTACGGTCATAAGAAGCAGGCCGATGAGAAAGCTACCGATGCCATCCCATATGGGGTTTCCGGTGGCCAAGGTCAACAGCACTGAGCAAAGTGCCAACCCCAAGCCCATAAGCGCAGCTGCATCTTCGGCCAGCACTACGATCAGCTCCGTGGCGCTGCTTTCCCGCAGGTAGCGCCGCAGGGATTTGCGCCCCCGCTCCGCCTTGGCTGCTTGCAATGCGCCCCGCATGGAGATGCCCTCAAGCAGCAGCGCGAAGATCAGCAATCCAATGGCCCAACCCAGGTCGTGGGGCGCTTCGGGGTGACGGATTTTATGAAGGCCTTCCACCATCGAATAAATACCACCCACTGAAAACAGCAGCAGGGCCACCAGGAAACTCGCCACGAAGGTGGCCTGCCCTTTCCCCAAGGGATGCAGGGCTGTGGCTGGTTTCTGGCCCTTTTTCATGCCGATGAAAAGCAGCAGCTGATTGCCACAGTCGGCGGTGCTGTGAACGGCCTCCGTCAACATGGCGCTGGAATGGGTCAGCCCGAAAACCACGAATTTCGAAATAGCGATACCGAGGTTCGCTGCCAGGGAGAGGGTGAGGGCTTTGGATGGATTCGTGCTCATGGGTTTGGATGAATTCGCAAAGCGCCAAGCAAATCCCCAAGCAGATAGAGAGATCCTGTTATCAGCCGAATTCCTTCTTCCTGCTCTTTTAGACGACCCGCAAGTTGCTGGACATCCAGGATGGCGAGTTCGTCGCCGAACACGGAACGGAGCTTTTCCGCGTTAGCCCAGCGCTCTCCTTGCCCCACGATGCCCATGATCGAGCGGGGCGCCATTCGCATCAATTCCGCCCTCATCCCCATCAGATCCTTATCCTTCATGGCGCCGAAAAAGAGGGTTGGATGCACATCGCAGGCCACGGCGTGATCGGCTAGAACCCTGGCACCATCAGGATTATGGGCACCATCCAGCCAGACATCCTGCAGGCCCGGTACTTCCCAAAGACGCCCCGGCCATTGGGTTTCCTCGATACCTTTCCACAGGGCCGCATCGGGGATGGGAAAGCCCAGGCAGCGAAGATGCCGCATGACTTCCAGGGCTGTCGCCAGGTTTTTCACCTGATGGGCGCCAGCGAGATTTAAACGATGTCCGTTCACCATCGAATGATCCCAGGCGATCGTTGAAGGCAATAAGACCGGCGCTGGAAAGATGGCGGGACGGCATTCCAGCAAGGGCCAAAGCCAATCGGGTTCCAGATCCTGGCCAACCACCAAGGTATGGCCATCCCGGGCGATGCAGAGTTTTTCCTTGGCGATGGCCTCCAGTGTAGTGCCCAGGTATTGCTGGTGTTCCAGGCCCACATTGGTCAGCACTGACACCATGGGTTCGCAGGCATTGGTGGCATCCCAACGACCGCCCAACCCGACTTCTACGATGGCGAGTTCCACCCCGGTCATGCGAAAAGCCGAAAATGCCGCCACGGTCATCAGTTCAAAATAGGTAGCTTCGAGACCCTCATCGCGCTCGATCTCGAAGGCTTCATTCAACAGCAGGTCCAAAGCTCCCGCGCCGATGTGAGAGCCGTCGGTCCAGATGCGCTCCAGGGATGTCACCAGATGAGGCGAGGTATACCAACCCACGACAGTGCCGGCGGCTTTCATGGCATGAGCCAAAAGCGCTCCCACGCTTCCTTTACCGTTGGTCCCCGCGATCAAGACGATAGGATAGCCGCGGTCGGGGCGGCCCATGGCATTTAGGAGCGTCGTGGTATTGCCCAGGCCTTTCTTGATGCCCCAGTGGGCCCGTTTATCCAGTTTTTCGAGATGCGGCCAGTCCTCTGTCCGCCGCCAATGGGCATCGTCGGGACCTTGGTGTGGCGGGTCCGTGCGTTCCAGGTCCTGGCTGGGATCGGTGCTCAGGCGCCGGTCGGGAGCATCCATGCGAGACATGAGGCCACAAACTCCTTGAGTTGATCCCGGGAAACAACTTTATCCACCATGCCGTGGGCCAGCAGGAACTCTGACCGCTGAAAGCCTTCTGGCAGGCTTTGCTTGATGGTCTGTTCGATGACCCGAGGACCCGCGAATCCAATGAGAGCCTTGGGTTCGGCGATATTGAGATCCCCAAGCATGGCAAAGCTTGCCGACACCCCACCGGTTGTGGGGTCCGTAAGAATGGAGAAATACGGCAGGCCTTCCGTATCCAATTTGGCAAGAGCAGCACTGACTTTCGCCATCTGCATCAGCGACAGCGTTCCTTCTTGCATGCGTGCGCCGCCGGAACAGCTGACGATGATGAAGGCGCTTTTTTTCGCAAGGGCCCGCTCAGCGCCGAGTTTCAATTTCTCGCCCACCACACTGCCCATGGAGGCTGCCAGAAAATCAAAATTCATGACGCCCATCACCACCGGATGGCCCGAGATGGCACCTTCCACGATCACCACAGCGTCTTCGGTCTGGCCTGCGGCTTCAAGTTTTTTGAGCTGATCAACGTAGGCTTTGGAAGCCACGAAATTCAAAGGATCGGCAGAACGCAGCTCCGAGAAAAGCCTGACCCAGCCTTCATCCATGAGATTCGCCAGACGTTCTTCCACACCAATGCGGAAGTGGTACCCGCATTTGGGACAGACGTTGTGGGTGTTCACCAGCTCAGCGCGGTAGATAAGTTCGCGACAATTGTCGCACTTGATCCAAAGGCCTTCGGGCACCCGAACGGTCTTGGCCTCCACAGCGGTCTTCTGTTGGCGTTTTTTGATGAACCAGGACATGACCTAACCTCGGACAACTACTTCTTTCGGGGTCCTTGCTTCATGGCTTCAAAAAGCCTATCCAGCTCGCCTTCGCTCCCGTAGTGAAGCATGACGATGCCACCTTTGCCTTTGGCTCTGATCTCAACCTTGGTGGACCAGGCCAGGGTCAGTTCTTCTGCGGCGGCCTTGATGAAGACGGCGTGGGGATGTTTCTTCCGGCCTTTGGACTTGCCTTCCTTGTTCAGGTGCTGAAGCTTGGATTCCAGGGCCCGGACGCTGAGTTGTTGCTGGATCACGACCTGGGCCATCTGTTCCATTAACAGTGCATCTGGAAGACCCATGAGCACTTTCGCGTGACCCGTGGTGATCTGGCCCATGGCCACATACTCTTGAATGGCCGAAGGCAGGCGGAGCAGGCGCAAGGTATTGGCGACCTGCGATCGGCTCTTGGCGACACGATCGGCCACCTGTTCTTGGGTCAGCCTCAAGTGCTCGCCCAGTTGCCAGAAAGCTTTAGCTTCTTCGATGGGATTCAGTTCCTGGCGCTGGATGTTTTCGACCAAAGCAAATTCCAGCAGTTGATCGTCCGGGACTTCTTTGAGGACCACCGGCACCATGGGAATGCCAGCTTTCCGAGCCGCCCGCCATCTGCGTTCGCCCGCGATGATCTCGAACTTTTCACCGACCTTACGGGCGATGATGGGTTGCACCATGCCGTGCATCTTGAGGCTGGCCGCCAATTCATCCAGGGCCGTTTCATCAAAGTGCGTGCGGGGTTGCTGCCGGTTGGGAAACAATGAGCCCACCGGCACTTCCCGCTGGGGAGCATCATCCGCTGCGTGCTGGCTCATCAGCGAGGTGAGCCCCCGCCCCAAAGCTTGGCGCTTGAGGTTCATTCCGCCTCCTTGTTCAAGGCTGAACTTGGTGTCGCGAGCTCAAGGCCCAACCATTCCCGGGCCAGATTTAGATAGGCCTGGGCGCCTTTGGATTTCAGGTCATAAAAGGCCACCGGTTTGCCGTGGCTAGGGGCTTCCGCCAAACGAATGTTGCGGGGGATAGTGGTACCGAAGACTTTACCGGGAAAGGCTTGGCGGACTTCGTTGGCCACGGCGGAGCCCAGGTTGGTGCGTTCTTCGGCCATGGTCAGCAGGATGCCACCCAGTTCCAATTTGGGATTCGGTCCCGCTTGGATCCGTCGGATGGTTTCCATCAATTCCGCCAGACCATCCATCGCCAGGAATTCGCACGGCATGGGAATGATGACTTCATCTGCGGCGGTCAGGGCGTTGAGCGTAATCATCCCTAGCGCAGGAGGAGAATCCACCAGAATGAAATCGTAATTCTCGATCACAGGTTCTAGGGCTTTACGAAGCTCTTGCAGTTGCGGCAGCTCAAACAGCTCAAATTCCAACTGCGCGAGATCCTTGCCAGCAGGCATCACTTGGAGCATGGGCACTTCGGTATGGAGGATCAACCCTTTGGCAGGCGCGCCTTTCATGAGCGCATACGATCCCGCGCGGTGATCGGGTTTGGGGAATCCGAGACCCGTGGTGCTATGGCCTTGGGGATCATAATCCACCAGCAGGACGAGCTTTTCCAACATTGCCAAAGAAGCCGCGAGATTAATGGCAGTGGTGGTTTTACCCACGCCGCCCTTCTGATTGGCCAGTACTACGATTCGAGCAGTCATCCTAGGCTCCGCCCTGGAAGCCCAGAGGGGCAGCAGAGGGCTGAATGACTTCTCGGATCACTGGACATCCTCAGGTGTGGAACACGCCAGGATAGCACGTTCCACAGCGGTGTCAGAGCAAGCCCAGCGAGGCATCAGGCGCCACGGTGGCGATGATCCGGACTCGCCCGGAAAGCCAAAGCTCTCGCCAGGAACCATCCGCCTTGATCTCAACGGAAACATCCACGGTGTCTTCACCTTTGGGTTGTAATCGCCAGCAGGAAAGACCCGTGCGCTGGGCCAACCAAGCCACCGCCACAGCACACCCAGTGCCGCAGCAAAGGGTTTCCCCTTCAACCCCACGCTCCCAGGATCGAATACGGGCCGTACCCTTGCCCGTAGGTTGAAGAATGTTCACATTGGTACCTTCTGGAAAAACCGGATGGTGACGGAGGGGTGGCGCGAAAGATGTTAGATCCACAGCATCCACATCCTCAACTTCTAAGACCAGTTGTGGATTTCCTACAAACCCAAAGGCTGCGGGTTCCAGAAACTTGATTGGCGGCACCTTGAGGCCGGACTCTGGGCCTTCTGGCATTCGAATGCCGGTGTAAAGATTCGGGCCACCTGTGAATCTTCGCAACCGGATAGACTCCCCGCTGGAGGTCGCATCTACGAATTCCGACCTTGGTGCGCCCTGAAGCCCAAGCGCCGCACGGCTTCCGTTGGAGCAAAAAGAATAGGTGCCATCCGCATCCCAATGATCCATTGTCCATGGGCTGCCGGGTTCGGGCCGGTGAAGACGGAAGAGTCCATCCAAGCCCAAGCCAGATCCTTTCGCACAGAGAACCCTGGCCCAAGTGGGCCCATTAAAGGCGCTTGGTAAATCATCTGCCCATGCGAAGGCGAAGGTGTTGCCCGATGCTGAAGCGATGGTAAACAAGGCAGACCTTCTATCGCTTCTCACCATGATCCCGGAATGTATAGACCGTCTCTCCAGGCCTGGCGTACCCACGCTGTCGCGCCAGGGACTCCATCAACTCCGGATCTTTTTCGAGTAAGCGTTTCACTTCCATGGCGATCTCGCGGTTTTTCCGGTTCAGATCCATCAGCATCTGTTGCTGCTTCAAGAATTCCTGTTCGCGCTTGTGGAGGGCAGGCAAACCATAAGGTGACCAAAGAATCACCACCGACATGAATCCCGAGATGCCAAGAACAGCCATGATGACCCGGGATTCCAGCAGCGAGTTGGTATTCATTTAAGCAGTGCTCCGAAGGCCCCCTTGCCTGCATAGCGAGCTGCTGCCCCCAACTCCCATTCGATCTGGAGCAGGCGGTTGTACTTGGCAACGCGATCTGTCCGGGTGGGTGCGCCGCTCTTCAGTTGTCCTGCCCCGGTGGCAACCGCAAGGTCAGCGATGAAGGTGTCTTCGGTTTCACCGCTGCGGTGGCTGATAATCGCGCGGTAGCCCGCCTTGTGGGCCATGTCCACGGCCTTCAAAGTTTCTGTGACGGTACCGATCTGATTCAGTTTGATGAGGATCGAATTGGCGATCCCCTGTTTGATCCCATCGGCGAAGATCGCAGGATTGGTAACAAAGATGTCGTCACCCACCAATTGCGTGGTCGTGCCCAATTTGTCCGTGAGGAGCTTCCAGCCTTTCCAATCGTCCTCGCTCATGCCGTCTTCAATGGTGAGAATCGGATGACGGCTCACGAGACCCGCGTAGTAATCGGTCAATTGAGCAGAGGACTTCTTTGCGCCTTCAAGGTGATAACCATCCTTTTGGTGGAACTCCGAGGCGGCCGCGTCCAAACCCAGGTAGATATCCTTGCCAGGCTTAAACCCAGCCTTTTTAATCGCTTCCTCAATGAGATCCAAGGCTTCCTCGTTGCTTTCAAGGTTCGGGGCAAAGCCGCCTTCGTCCCCGACACCGGTGGAAAGCTTCCGGGCCTTCAGCACACCCTTTAGGGCGTGGTAGACCTCCGCACCCCAGCGCAGGGCTTCTGCGAAGGTGCTGGCGCCCACGGGGAGCACCATGAATTCCTGGATGTCCATGTTGTTGTCGGCATGCGCCCCGCCATTCAGGATGTTCATCTGAGGAACTGGCAACAGCCGGGCCGAGGCTCCACCCAGGTACCGATACAGGGGTTGACCCGTGGCTTTTGCCGCAGCGTCGGCCAAGGCCATGGACACGGCAAGAATAGCATTGGCACCCAATTCGGCTTTGTTCTCGGTGCCATCAAGATCACATAAAAGGTCATCCAGTTCCGCCTGCTGGAGTCCATCCATGCCCTCAAGAGCTTCATTGATTTCGGTATTGATGGCCTGAACAGCGCCCAGGACACCCTTGCCTTGATAGCGTTTCTTGTCGCCATCCCGCTTTTCCAAGGCCTCGCGGGTACCTGTTGAAGCACCGGATGGAACCAAAGCTTGGCCAAGGAAAGACCCTCCAGCACTGCTTTTGAGCTCAACCCGCGCAAGGACTGTGGGATTCCCCCGACTATCCAGGACTTCCAGTGCTGAAACGCGATCAATGAGGTTCATACCCACCACCCACTTCAAGAGACCGAGCGTGAGGTCCGCCAGAAAGCAGGCCATCACGCTCGGTCAGTTAGAGCCTTAAAAAGCCCCGTTACTTCTTTGCTGGCTTTTTCGCAGCGGCCTTTTTAGGAGCAGCTTTCTTGGCAGCCGGTTTCTTGGCGGCGGCTTTCTTTGGAGCTGCCTTCTTGGCGGCGGCTTTCTTTGGAGCTGCCTTCTTGGCGGCGGCTTTCTTTGGAGCTGCCTTCTTGGCGGCGGCTTTCTTCGGCGCTGCCTTCTTGGCGGCGGCTTTCTTCGGGGCTGCCTTCTTGGCGGCGGCTTTCTTCGGCGCTGCCTTCTTGGCGGCGGCTTTCTTCGGCGCGGCCTTCTTGTCGGCGGCTTTCTTCGGGGCTGCCTTCTTGGCGGCGGCTTTCTTCGGCGCAGCTTTCTTAGCGGCCGGTTTCTTAGCGGCGGCCTTCTTCGGCGCGGCCTTCTTGGCGGCTGGCTTCTTCGCTGCAGCAGCGAGCGCAGCTGGCGTGCCAGCGGTCATGGGTTCGGTTTGTGCCATTTTTGGCTCCTTAGGGCCCTTACGGGCAGGGTTAGAGGTGGAGCTTGGTGATGTTGCTTTGAGTGTAGGCAATTTTGTGGATTGCGCACCCTTCTCTTTACTTTTTATTTCAATTTCTTTTTTCGCGATGGTTGTGGAAACTTCCATCGGCTTCGCTTTCGGCTTCGATGGTTTCTTCGTAGGCTCAATGCCAGCAAGGATCTGCGCGAGTCGTTTGCCTGGATAGAACTCATCCAAAAGCGCATCCCCGATGATGACGCCGTGGACGCCCATTGACTCGAGTTGTTTGATTTGGGCGAGCGTGTTGACCCCACACTCGATCATGCGAAGGCATTTTTTGGCCGGCACCTTTTTGAGCAAGGCGATGGCTGCATCCCAGGATGGCTCCCATGTATCAAGATTCCGGCCTACTACGCAGATGAGGTCCGCGCCGGCTTCGATAGCCTTTTGAAGTTCTTGCTCGCTGCTGACTTCCACCACCACATCGAGTGATTTCATCGCGGCCAGCTTCAGGAGAGCTTGCATGCGCTCAACCGTCAGGAGAGCCGCAACGAGGCTGATGGCATCGGCGCCAAGGATCTTGCTCTCCTCCACCTGGTATTCCTCCAGGATGAAATCCCGGCGGAGCAGGGGATTCTTCACCTGACCGCGAACTTCGGAAAGATGCTTGTCCTCACCAAAATAAAGAAACCGATCCGTGGCGACGGAGATCGCGCGTGCGCCATTATCCACCAGGCTCTTGGCGTGGGTGGCCGCACGATAGGATTCACGGACTTGCCCGCGCAGTGGATTTCCACCCGCGACTTCAGCGATCACCGTAATTCCGGTTTGACTCAATTCCTCTTTCAGGGAATGGTGACCTCGGTAAGCTTCCTTCACCGCCGCGGGTCCCCGTTGCTTTTTGATTTCGACATCAAGGGCTTTGAAGATGGCGATTTTTCTTAGCATTTTGCTGCCTCCATGATCGCTGGCCCTGCTGCATCTAGCATCCATTCTCCGAAAAGAAAAACGGCTGAATCGTACTCATCTGAATTGTCCCTCTGGAATTCAATCAAAGCAGCGATTCCTTTAGGGTCAACCAAAAATTTAAATCAATCAAACTAATCTTGAGTCCGAGATGCCATCCGCGCAACCCTTCAATGTTATTTTCTGTCCTACGGAAACCCACTGCTGGAGCCAAAATGCAGATCGTGATCCTCGATCACCCGCTCGCTCGACACAAGCTCGCGCTCTTGCGAGACCGCCGCACGCCGGTGATTTTGTTCCGTTCCCTCACGGTTGAGCTAGGGCTGATGTTGGCCGTGGAAGCGACCCGCAACCTCCACACCGTGGCCCTGGAGGTCGAGACTCCATTAGAAAATATGGTCGGCCAGGTCCTCACAAAAATGGATCCGGCGTTGGTGCCCGTCCTTCGTGCAGGGCTTGGCCTGGTTCCGTCGTTTTTAAAATTGTTGCCCACGGCCAAGGTCGGACACATCGGCATGTACCGCGACCATGCATCCCTTAAGCCCGTACCTTACTATCGAAACTTCCCACCGATGCTCGAAGCAAGATCGGTCTATGTTCTGGACCCGATGCTTGCCACTGGCGGAAGCGCCTCTGAAGCTATCCAAGAAGTAAAGGATGCCGGGGCGGGAGATATCACCTTGGTATCTGTCATCGCCGCACCAGAAGGCATCGCCCGGCTGGAAAAGGATCACCCCGACCTCCGAATCGTGATCGGCGAAGTGGACCGTGAGCTCAACGAGAAGGGGTACATCCTCCCCGGCCTAGGGGATGCGGGCGATCGGATCTTTGGAACGATTTAGGATCATTCGGAGGGATCCCACCAGGACATGACATGCCGCCAGAAAGTTGGCTTGGGCTTAATGACTTTGGGCTCAGCCTCGACGGTCATGTCTACTTCTTGTGGAATGGGAAGTGACGGGTTCAACTCAATGGCTCTTCGATAATTCTGAGCCGCTTCAAGTTTGAAGCCTTTGCGATGGTAAAGCTCACCCATGAGCGCAAAGGGTTCACCCGCCGTGGGGCGCAGTTTGTTGGCTGCCTGTAAGGCATCCATGGCCCGAAGGATCCAGGCTGGGTTAGCCATGCGCAGCCTGCCGAGGAGCAGCCAGGAGTCGTAGGCTACGGAACCTTCTGGATCAATCCTCACGGACTCTTCCAAAAGCCGAACCGTCTCGCTGGTGCGGTCTTGGATCAGCAAATACTTGGCGCGCTTGTAAAGTTTCAGGGCGCTCCGATCGGCGCTGGCAGCTTCTTCTTCGCTTTCCTGAACCACGCTTTCGAGGTGATCCAGCTCGATTCCGGCATTCACCGTCGGGGCAACCGTTGGTTTATCAAATTCGATGCGCACTGGGGTTTGGGCAGCCTGTTGCTGAATTTTTGCCAGTGGATCAGGCGTTCGGGTAGGTGCAGCCTCAACCTTGGGCTTCATAGGATTCGGAGGCGCAACGGATGCTGGAAGGATGGGAACCATGGGCGGCGTGATGGGCTGGTTTGGCTTTCGGTGTCGTGCGGGAGATGGCATTTCCCCCTTGGACAGGTTCAGTCCGGAAAGAGCCCAGAGCGTCACGATAAGGCGCGCTGTTTCTTCCTCTTTCATACCCGTGAGGGCGACCAGGGTTTCGAAACCCAACGGGTCCTTTCCCAGGAAAGTCAGAACATAGGCCATCTGAGGCGTGAGGGGAAGGTCTTTGAGCGAATCCAACAATTCTGGCGGAGCCTCCCAACGCCAATCCGGGGACGATTTGAAAAGATCACACACGTCGGACAAGGTCGCCAGATCCTGGAACGTCTCCCAAACCATGCGCCTGTAGTCTATGGGAAAGTACAAATCAAGATCGAGATCGCCACCCAAAGACGCATCGTTCCACTTCATCTCCAGAATGGGATGTTCCATGGCATTGAGGAGGATTTGACGCATCAGAATATAGAGATGGTCGTCCCGCTCCTTTTCAGTCAGGAGACCCCACTTCACCAACCTGTCTCCGAATCGGATTCCTGATTTATCCGCGAGCAATTCCTGAAGGGCATCCCAATCAAGAACGCTTTGCCGAATGAGATAGTTCCCGAACTGCTCTCCTGCAACTTCGCTCTTCAAGTACACCAGGTTGCCACTCACCCAATATAAATAGCGGATGCCATCGCTTTGTTCGAGAAACAAGACACCATTTTGGGCTTCTTGACGAAGGCTTCCCATCAGCGCCGGCAAGAATTGTCGGGTACGGGGCTCAGTCATGCTCGCTCCAGGTTGAGGGAAAAAATCTTTGTATAACCTGGGCTAAATTTGCCCAAAAAGAAAGGTACTTTGCTTGGGAATTCATTTCGGAACGTCCTATGCTTGGTCAACATCACGGCACTAAGCCATAAAGGGGAAGAAACCATGTTTGAAAAACTTGGCAAGTTTCACATTAAAAAGGTATTGGGCCAAGGGGCGATGGGGGAAGTATACCTTGGCGAGGATCCCTCCATCGGGCGCGAAGTGGCTATCAAGACCATTCTTCCAAGCGCCGCTCAGGGGGATGACGCCAAAGATCGCTTTGAACGGGAAGCCAAGGCTGCCGGGGCGCTCAACCATCCCAACCTGGTCACCATCTATGAATTCGGTGAAGACCAAGGCGTGTTGTACATCGCCATGGAACTGGTGCCGGGCCATGACTTGCAAGATTTATTGCAGGAACAATCCCTGACTCAGACGGAAATTCTGGAGGTCTTGAGCCAGGTTTGTGACGGACTCGATTTTGCTCATCGTCAGGGCGTCGTGCATCGCGACATCAAGCCTTCGAACATTCGCGTTCAACGTGACGGTAAGAAGTTGCGGGCAAAGGTGATGGATTTCGGTGTGGCACGCGTTGCGAATTCCGACATGACAGCCACCGGAATGGTGATGGGTACTGTGAGCTACATGGCTCCGGAATATATTCGCAGTGGCAAGCCGGACCCACGCAGTGACCTTTTTGCAGTCGGTGTGATCCTCTATGAGGCTTTAAGTGGACGCAAGCCATTCAACGGTGACACCACTCCGACCATTCTCTATAAAATTGTAAACGAGCCGCCAGAACCCATTGACCTGAGCATTCTGCAGGGCATCAGCCCCCTGGTTCGAAGCGTGCTTGATAAGGGTCTTTCCAAGGATCCTGAGACCCGCTATCAGAATGGTGAAGCCTTCTCAAAAGCCCTGCGTGCGGTGAAAGATCCAACCTTGCAGGGGGTTGTTCCCGAGGCCACTTTAATGTTGCAAAGTGGTGCCATGGCGGCCCCCACCCCAACTTCAGCAGCCCCGACGGCAATGCTTCAGGCGGGGATCCAGAGTCCTGTCCTGCCCCCAACAGAAGTCATGGCTTCCGGTCCCATTGCACCGCCGTCCCTGCCATTACATCCCGTTCCGGCACCCTCAACCAAATCTGGATCTGGCACCCTAGTGACCCTGCTCGTTGCAGGTGTCGTGGTGCTGGCACTCCTGGGTGGTGGGGGATTCATGGGATGGCGCTGGTGGCAGGCAAGACAGGACCAAGCCACCCTTGCCCAAGCTGCAACTTCCCCGGCTATTCCCCCGGCTGTCGGTTCAGCGATGGCGGCCGCCCCACCAACTCCCGCCCTGCCTGTAGCCGCTGAACTGAAATCCCCGTTGCCAGACCCGAAAGGGCGAACGCCCGGAGGCGTCAAGGCTCAACCAAACCCCGGTACCCCCGGTCAGCCTTCCACAATTATGGGTACGACACAAACCCCGAGCGACCAACCTCGTGAGGCCATTCCCAGCGGGCGCTTCTCACCAGAAAACTTACATACGCTGAGCGCGGCAGAACATATCAGCTTAAGCAACCTAACCATGAGCGAAGCCACCGCCATGAAGGACACCAATCCAGACAAAGCCCTGGAAGGATTGCGAAACGCCATCGCGGCAGATTCTCGCAACGTTCGGGCCTATGCTTGGGGTCTCGTCATCGCATACAACAACGGGCGCTATGGCGAAATGAAGGCTTTCCATCGCCAGGCCCGGAGAAACGGGTTGACGATGTCGCAATTAGAGTCTGTGAACTCCCAATTGAAGACCATCCTCGATAATGAATCCTTCAACCATCGCATCCCCGGCGGGCTTGAGGGCAACGAATGAAAGGATTGAAGGGTATGGCGGCTTCAACAAGTAAAGATGTCGAAGCTGCGATCCACTATCAATTTCGGGATGAAAGTTTGCTGAACCTGGCGCTGACCCACGGATCCGCGGGGAAGGGCCAGGACAATCAGCGGCTAGAGTACCTGGGTGATGCCCTGCTGAATTTTTGCGTGGCCAGGCTCATCTATCAGGAGCAGCCTGACTGGCCTGAGGGAGCCATGTCAAAGCTACGAGGCATGCTGGTGTGTACCGATGCCTTGCATGATTGGGCCCGGAGTCTAGGTCTCTCCCTGACCACCGGCGCCAAAGCGCCTAAACAGCCGGGGGCGCTAAGAAAACCCCTGGCGGATGCCGTTGAAGCTCTGCTGGCAGCCATGTACCTGGATGCTGAAGGTTCAGGAAAAAGTGGTATCGAAGTCATCATGGCCTTGGTGGCTCATCGGCATCTGGGCGCCATCCGTTCGGCCTATCTTGGCATGTGGGAACATCGCGACAGCAAGACGACTTTGCAGGAAAAAGTGGCGGCTCTGGGGTTTCCCGCACCCCGCTACGAACAAATTTCACGCTCTGGCCCGGACCATCAACCCACCTTCAAGGTGCGGGTCAGTGTCGGGGAACTCCAAGCGGTAGCTAATGCAGGCAACCTTAAACAGGCCGAAATTCTAGCTGCGAGGGAACTCGTGGAGCAACTGGATCACATCACGAACGGTCAACCATCCTGATACGATTTAACACTCGCTTGCCAAGTGCGAGGATTGTTGGGTAAATGGCCAAGGCTCCGAGGTAAACTCCAAGCGGGCCTAGATGCTTGTGAGGAATGACTCCGTGAAGGTTTTCCCGACACTTAACCTCCAACAGGGTCGCGTGGTACCCACTTTGGGCGCACATCCGCACGATCTGGCACCGATGGACCTCGTGGCCCGGCTCCTGAGTCATGGCACCTCTCGCCTTGCGCTGGTGGATGTAGACGCCGCTCACAATACAGGTCACAACCGCGAACTCATCGGGCGCATTCTGCAAGCCTGCTCAACTTTGGCATCGCCCGTCTGCGTGCAGGTGGCCGGTGGCATCCGAAGTTCCGATCAGGCCCAGTTCTTTTTGGATCATGGGGCGTCATGGCTGGTGGTGGGAACCATCCTGCATAAGAGCCCCCTAATGGTCGAGAGTTTGGTGGCCCGCTTTCAGGGTCACCTCACCGCCGCCATAGATGCTCGGGGTGGCGAGGTACATTGTTCTGGCTGGGTGGATCAGGTGGGTCTTCAGGCCCAGAGCATGGCCATGAAAATTCGCGCCTATGGATTCAAGCGGCTTCTGTTCGTGGATATTCCATTGGATGCCAGCGCAAGCCCGGATTTCACTACCGCCCAGCAGATTGGTGAATCCACCAAATTACCCGTATTGATGGGCGGCAGCATTCTCACCCGGGAGCACTTGCAGCAAGCGGCCTCCTTCAGGGGACTTCAGGGTGTGCTCGTGGACGCATTGCTGTTTTTCGAAGATGCCCGATTGCTGGATCACCTCCCTTCTGGCGCGTGCATAGATGAGCATTGAGCCCCAAGAAGAGCTCTCCTTCTTAAGCCTGCTTTCCAGGCAGGAGCAACTGCATTTCCGGAATCTCACCCTTATCCGACCTCAATTGCCCACGGATAAACAACTTCAACTCATTGAAGGCTTGGCGCGAAATCTTTCGGCACCGCGGCTCTTGACGCTCATTGCCCGCACCCCCCACTGGCTCATCTATGGACCGATTCTCCAGGCTTTGGCTGAGAATGAGCACACCCCCGAAGCCATCCGGCGCGACCTGGAAATGGCGGTTTCACTTTTTGACATGATGCGCGAGCTGGACCAGGCACCAATATCCGAAAAAGAAGAACGATCCGAGACCGTCAAGGCTGTCTATCAACAGTTGCGGCCTGATTTAAAGCCCATTGTCAAAGCCCAGGCCAAGCAGATGGCCAAGCAGGTCCACTCAACCGGCACAACCGCGGAACTGCCGCCTTTGCCCAATGTGGATCAGGATTGGGAAGCCTTAACGGCTCCTCCACGAGAGTCCGTCCAAATCGAAATTTCTCGTCCGCCCCTCTTACCAAAATCAGAAATATTGCTGCGCGCGGCAAGCACCCATCAAATCGAGGAACTCTGCTTGTTCCTCATGGATCCAGACGCCGAGATCCGGTCTTCCGCGCTACATAATCCCATCGTCACGGAAGAAATTCTGGCCTCCTCATTACAGCAATGCCAGGTCCAGGAATTCTTTGATGAAGTCTACGGGGAGGCTCGGTGGTATTTCCGGGATGCAGTCCGCAGTGCCATCCGCCATGCACCCGCCAGCCCTAGCGACCTTTGCCGCAAGCTGGGGATCTCCGAGCACCTGCTCTATCGGCTGGATCAGGGTTCAAACAATCGTGCGGACATCCACCGCATCGTGAGCCTGTTCACCCAACTGGATGAATCCGAATATCAATACGTCACCCTATGGGCCAAGCGGTCCGCCCCCAACATGCTGAGGGTTGTGAAGTATTTCTATGATCGGCTGCAGCGGCGGCGTTCCAGTCAAGCCAGCGGATTCACGGCTCCCCAGGCTGAAGGTCGGTGGGCTTCGCTGGAGGACCGGGTCTTTTCGGCGAACCAGGCCACGGCACCCGAGCAACTCTATGGCGCCTTGGTGGATCCGGATTTCAGCGTCTTTCTGGTAGTGCTCGAAAATCCTGGACTGTCGCCCAAGGAATTGCTGGCATCCATTCCGTCTCTGGATCAGCTTCGGGCCGAGCGTCTGGCCAATCACAACTCCTGGGGCCAGAACCCGGCGGTTCAGGAAGCCCTGGTGCACAACATTCATCTCTCAGAACATACAGCCCTTCGGTTGCTCGCCAATCTACAGACACCGCGCACCCTGCTGGACGTGCTGCGCGACCCACGAATTCCGCACATGGAAGTCAAAACCCAGGCCCAGAGCACCCTGCGTACCATCTACCTCGCCATGGATATCTCCCACCGGATCATCGCGTTGCGCTCCACAGGAGGGGAACTCATCCGTTACCTGCCCGCCGAAATTCTCCAGGATGAAGCCACCCTCACCCAACTCGTTGGAGACCGGCAACTGGATCCGAGCATCCTTTTACGTTTGGCCAGGAACAAACAGACTCCCCGCAGTGTTCTGGCCCTCATCACTCAGCACCCCATCATGATGGCGCACCCGCCGATCATGTCCGAGCTGCTGCTGAATCCAAAAACACCGCGAGATTCAGCAATCCGAATTTGGGGTCTGCTCTCGGAAAGCGAGCAACAGCAATTACTTAAGAGCCCGCATTTGCCAGCCACACTTAGGAATTTGGCCTAACCCCACCCCTATCCTGTAACGGCCCTAAGCAATTGGACCATCCAGCCGTAACCCAAACCACTGGAGTCGTAAATGCGTAGGGGCCGAGCAACAGGAGGCATGAACAGGGTCGCGGTTGGCTTTGCCTTGGCCACTGCAGTGCTGGTCGCATTCCCTGGCTGCCGGGCCAAAGGTTCCAAGGCTCCCGCCTGGTTGCAAGCAACGCCCGTTAACTGTTCCATGGCCATCTCGGGTCAAGTGGGGTGGCTGCTTGAGAATCCTGAATTCCAATCGGCCATGTCCCGCTTCCCGCTGGCCGAACAGACCCTTGATCTCTTCCTAAAAAAGGCCAAGATTCATCCGGAAGGCGAAACCGGCCGAATCACCTTCTTTATTTTTGACCTTCCCAAGGACAAGGGAAAGCCTGAAGACATGGCCGGAGACTTCCTCCTTCAGTTCGATGGGTTCAAGGATCCACAAACCTTGCAGATGGCGCTGGCCGAGTCCTTCCCACCGGAAGGCAGCCTAGTTCTGGACAAGAAGGAATGCCCGCTGTACGTAATGATGGACATCAACAAGGTGAAGATTCGCGCCTTGGTGGACCCAGAACAGCGGATTCTCATCGGCGATTTGCGCGCCTTGGGTCGTCGCGCCAGCCAAGGAACCCTTGCTCATGGACCAGCAGTCCATGCCCTCGGCGCAGGGGAATGGATAGATGGAACGGCTCCCATCGCAGGGTATGTGAACCCTGATGCGCTCATAGCGAGGCTTGGAAACAAGCTTCCGGGTGAAGTAGCGAAAGAGTTTCCCAAGGGGCTTGAGTCTTTGGTCTGGAGTGTTACGCCGGCCAAAAATCCGAAGGATCCTAAAGCCCCGCATCGCTTGGAACTGGCCATCGGGGGATCCCCCGAGGGCATCAACCAAGCCTCCCATTGGATGCAGCGTCTAGTGGCCGCTGCCAGCCAATTGGGCGCCCAGCAACAACTCGCGCCAGTGCTGGTACAAGAGAAAACCCGGGTCGGTATCCGCTACAGTGCGTCCAACGAGCAACTCAACGCGATCCTTGGGAGCTTTGGCCAACCCTGGACTTTCGCTGATCCCCGGAAGATGCCACCCAAAGCATGAGATCCACTGCTTCTGAAACCCAGGTGCCTCCACCAATAAGTCCAGAAATTTGGATGACTCGCCTAAAAGCAGGTCACGAAGAGGCCTTGGCCCACCTTATGACCCGGTTCGAGAAACCGGTGTTTGCCTTCATCTACCGGCGCCTGGGCGGGGAGACCGGTGTGGTCCAGGAACTCACCCAGGAGGTTTTTCTTAAATGTCTCCAGCATTGTCAACGTTTTGAGGAGGGCCGTCCCGTGGCGGCATGGATTTTTACATTGGCGGCTAATGCAGCGACCGACCATCTGCGTAAAAGAGGTAGGGAGGTGGCCCCCCCTGAGTTCTTTGACGCACCCGACCCGCATCAACCCTCACCCTGGATGCAAGTGGATCAGGGCCGTAAACTCGCGGCTTTGCAGGAAGCCATAGCTGGCCTGACGCCCCGTCAAAAGGCCATGGTCATGGCTTATTACGTCCATGAGCAACCTGTTAAACGCATCGCCGAAGACCTTGGCTGCGCTGAAGGAACCGTCAAAGCAACCCTGTTCCAAAGTCTCGCCAAACTCCGAAAAAATCTCACTCCATCCTTCCAGGATGTGCCCCATGAAGCCTGAACTCGACCCCAAAAACCTCCAAGACGCCGCAGCTTTCGATCTGCTGATGCAGCCGGAGGTTTGGCCCGCCGACCCCGCTGCTCAAGCGGAATTCGCTGAGCTGCTGGAACTGCACCTGGCGCTTCAGTCCCACAAGCATTCCCTGAACCTTGAGCTCAAGACCCGCCACAGTGCGGACTCCTGGTGGCTTGCAGCCGCAGCCGCGGCTGCGGTGCTCCTGCCCTCCCTCTACACCGTGAAACACGTGCAGACGCTTAAAGCACGTAGCCAGAATATCGCCCGCATTGATCAGGAAGCCAGTAAAAGGGCTCAGGACCGGCTATGGGCTGGCTTCTTCCAACAGACCTCCGATCTGCTCAAGAATTTCGAGAAGCATCCCGAGCTTTGCACCCTCAACATGGAAAACCGTGAGCGTGAGCGCGAAGCTGCGGTGTCCCTGCTCCTGGCGAGCCACCAATTGGCCGCCCAGGGCGCACCGGTGCCCGAGGCCGAGGCCATTCGCACGGATCTTCACGCCTGGCTTTCAGAGTTGGCGTTGGAGGATGGTTGCCTGAATCCCGAACGAGCCAGTGAGCTGCGCCGTTGGGCCAAGGACAGCAATCTTGAGGGCCAGGCCGAACGCATGGGCAAGCTGCTCCGCAAGGAGACGGCCTGATGCTCCCATTTTTTATCTGGGGGGCTGAGCCACCTGCGCCAAGGGCACCAGCAGAGCCATCCGTGCTGGTCGCACCCGCCAGGGAGAGTCCTGCGGACCTGCTCTTTCGGCAGGCCAAGAACCTGCGTTATGGCCAGCGTTGGTACGAGGCGGCTGTTATCTACCGTCAGATCCTGCATGAATATCCAACCTACTCGCGGCTTGCGGAGGCCCGCTTCTGGCTTGCATCAACCCTTGAATCGGACCAACGCTGGGATAGCGCAGCAGACGCCTATTCGGAATTCCTTAGCCAACATCCCGACCAGAAACTGCTAAGCCGCGAAGCCAAGCTCAACCGAATTCATTGCTGGGGGATTCGCCAGGGGCAAAGTCTCCAGGCGGCACCGGGGCTTCTATCCGCCCTGGACGATCCTTCCGATGAAATCCAGGTGGCCGCCGCCCTTCAGCTCTCCAAGACAGGAGATCGCCGCGCGGTGGAAGCCTTGCAGAAGGGCCTTATGATCGCATCCTGCTCCGAACCTTGCCGTCTGGCCTTGCTGGGCATGGGCATGGAACCAAAATCAGCACCATCCAAACTGAATGGACGCTTTCTCGTGCTACGCATCCAGGAAAAGGGCAAACCGGATACGGTAACCATCCGCTTGGCCATGGGCCTAGCCAAAGCGGTTGCCGGCTACTTGAGCGACGCCCAGATTCAACAGGCCAGGCATAAAGGCGTAGAGCCGGACCGGCTGATGGACATGGCCTTGAATGCCCCCAAGGGAACGGTCCTCCTCTCTGTGGATGACAAGGACAGCAGCATCACCATCACTACCGAATAACCCGCTCCCCCAACATCTCGGCGATTAGAAAGGCCATCTCCAAGCTTTGGGTTTGGTTGAGCCTCGGGTCGCACCCGGTTTCGTAAGCTTGGTGAAGGTCCAGTTCCGAGAGCTGCTGACTGCCCCCCAGGCACTCGGTAACCTCTTGCCCCGTCAATTCGAAATGCACAGCACCGAGATTCGACCCGAGCGCACGATGAACCTCCAGTGTCTGGTTCAATTCCGCAAGGATCTGGCCGAAGTCCCTGGTCTTGAGTCCATGCGCGGTCACAAAGCCATTGCCATGCATGGGGTCGCAGCTCCACAGCACCGGATGTCCCGATGCCTGCACGGCCTCGATCAGTTTCGGAAGCAAGGCACGCACATTATCCACACCCAAGCGGGGGATCAGTACCATGTGGCCCACTTCTTTACCGGGATCTAGCACGGTCAGTAGTTCGCGAACATCTTCGGCGGAAACACCCGGCCCCAATTTGACCCCAATGGGGTTACGGATGCCCCGCAGGTACTCGATGTGCGCACCGCTCAAAGCTCGGGTGCGCTCGCCCACCCATAGCATGTGCGCACCCAGGTTGTAGTGGTGGCCCATACCCGTATCTTCCCGCGTGAGTGCTTCTTCATATGGAAGCAGCAGGGCTTCATGGCTGGTGAAAAATTCACCGGTCCGAAGGTAAATGCCCTTGGTCCCAGCGATGGCGTCCACGAAATCAATGGATTCCCGCACCCGTTCAAGAATGTGGCAGTAGGTGTCTATTTTTCGAGTAGAGCCTTGCAGGTCCCAGCGCTCCGGGTGGTGCAGGTCCGCGAAACCGCCCACCACGAGGGCTCGTAGATGATTCAGCGTTGCCGCGGCGTGGAAATAGGCTTCCACCATGCGCCTGGGATCCGGACGGCGCGCGGCTTCCGTGGCTTCCGCTGAATTGATGAGATCCCCCCGGTAACTGGGAAGCTCCACCCCGTCCACGGTCTCCGTTTCCTTCGATCGCGGTTTGGCATATTGTCCCGCGATACGACCCACTTGGAATACCGAGCGGCGGCCTCCATGCGTGATGACAACAGACATCTGGAGAAGAATGCGCAATTTGTCGGAGATCGCATCGGGCTTGCAATCCGCGAATTGTTCCGCACAGTCGCCACCTTGCAACATGAAGCGCTTCCCGAAGCTCGCCTCCGCGATGTGCGCGCGCAAATCCTCCACCTCTTCGGGCACCACTAAAGGGGGCAGGCCACTTAGTTGGCGCAGATTCGTTTGGAGCCCTTCTTCATCCTGGTAGTGGGGTTGCTGCGCAGCGGGCCTATGCCGCCAGCTACTGGGGCTCCAGGTCAACGGTTCAACTCTGGTTTCGGGGATGGGGGCGAGGGCTGGCACGGGTGGCTCCTGAAAGGAAAACCCCCGATCCGCACTAGGCAAATCGGGGGTTTAAGGTCTGGTTCTGTTCTTGGTTAGTTCAGGCCCCCTCCGACTCGCGCTGAGGTGCGAAAGCCAAAGTAATAAAAGGAGGTCCTAAGAATGTTCATGAATCCTGCCACGCATGGCGCGTTCCTCCACCATGCCTGAAACCGCATAAAGGATCAAGGTCTCCGCCCTCATCCTCCTGGTCCCGATAAGCTAAGAGCACTATGTCCGTCTTCCGCCGCTTCTTCAAAGAGCATCTCGCCAAGCGCCTGCCAACCATCCTCGGCGGGAGTCTGCTGCTGCTTGCCGCGGGGCTATGTCAGGGCTTGCTGCTTTTTACGCTGAACTTCGTCTTCAAGGACAGCCTTAAGATGGGTGGAGGTTCCACCACCGGTGTTTTCGCCTGGGCAGATCACGCCAAGGCCTGGCTGATGGGGCAACTCCCCACCGCGTCGAGCCTTCAGGAATCCACGCTCTTTGTCCCAGTCCTGCTGGTCTCCATTTATTTCATGAAGGGCCTGCTTACCTATCTGGGCACGCTCACCATGGTGAAAAGCGGGCTTCGGGCCACCCTGGAATACCGGGAGCGACTGTTCGGGCATCTGTTGCAACAGGAACCGGCCTTTTTCCAGAATCACCCCGTTGGCGAGTTGCTCACGCGGAGCATAAGTGATGTGGGCGCCGTACAGGGCATCGCTTCCAATCAATTGGCCGAAGCCGTAAAGGAAATCTGCGTGGCCCTGGCCATGCTTATCACCATCCTGTTCATGAACTGGCGATTAAGCTTGACGGTCTTCATAGCGGGCCCCTTGGTGGTTTTACCGATCCGCAATCTCAGCCGCCGCATCCGTAACGTGAACCACCGCAACCAAGAGGCCTCCAGCCGCCTGTTGCAACGCCTCAAGGAAGTTTTTTCCAACATCCGCGTGGTGCTTGGATTCGCGCGGGAACCTTACGAGCTGAACCGTTTTCACCTTCAAAACGAAGAACTCTTTCGCTTGGGAATGAAGAGCGCGCGGGCCTCGGCTCTCAGCACTCCGGTGATGGAGTTGGTGGGGGGATTTCTGCTGGCGGGCATGGTCATCTACGCCGCCAAGGCCATAGGAGCAGGGCGCACCACCGGCCCTGAATTCTTTACCTACCTGATGGCGGTCTACTCGCTTTACGACCCCTTGCGGCGACTTACAAAACTCAACAACGATGTGCAGGTGGCCGGTGCCAGTCTGGACCGGGTCTACGCTGTGTTGGACAGGGAACCCCAGTTGCCCGTGACGGCAAATCCGAAGCCCCTTTCAATCCAACCTCAACGACTCGCCTTCGAGGCTGTGGGTTTCTCCTACGACGAAAAGCATCAAGTACTCCGTGGTATCACGCTGGAGGTGAACCGCGGCGAAACTGTGGCACTGGTGGGCGGCAGCGGGGGTGGCAAGACTACTCTGGTGAATCTGGTGCCCCGATTTTTCGATCCCACTTCAGGTCGGATCACCTTGGACGGTACGGACCTTCGTGAATTCGACGTGCGCGCCTTGCGCCAGATCATCGGCTTCGTGAATCAGGAAACCCTGCTCTTCATGGACACGGTCCATGACAACATCGCGTATGGCAAGCCGACCGGCCGCGAAGCCGTTGAAGCCGCAGCGAAAAAAGCCCACGCCCATGAGTTCATCTCAACCTTAGCAAAAGGCTACGATACGCCATTGGCGGAAACAGGATCGAGCCTGAGTGGAGGCCAGCGCCAGCGCATCGCCATCGCCCGGGCACTGCTGCAAGATCCACCCATCCTCATTCTCGACGAAGCGACCTCAGCTCTGGACACCGAGAGTGAGCGGGCCGTTCAGGACGCGCTCGAAGCGCTCATGCGGGACCGCACCACTCTGGTCATCGCCCATCGCCTGAGCACCATCCAGAAAGCCACGCGCATCGTGGTCCTGAAGCACGGCCTCATCGCCGAAACCGGCACCCACACAGAACTGCTCGCCCTCGGGGGCGAATACGCCAGGCTGCACGGAATGCAGTTCCAGGAATGAAACGCTCGGACTTTCATTTCGTTCTACCCGAAGAGTTGATTGCCCAACACCCGGCGGCACAACGGGATGGGGCGCGGTTGCTGGTGGTAGATGCGCAGATGAAAACGCTTGCGCACCACATGATCCATGACTTGCCAGACCTCATTCCGATGAATTCAGTGCTGGTGCCCAATGACGTGAAGGTCCGCCACGCGCGGTTGATCCTGCGGCGCAAGGGCGGTGGGGCCGGTGAAGCATTGTTGCTTCGGGCTTTCGGCGATGGAACCTTTGAAGCCATGGTGCGACCCGGGGCGCGATTGAAACCCGGGGCCATCGTGAAAGTGGTCGCCCCGGAAACGGGTGCTGAGCTGGCTGAATTGCAGATTGGCGAGACTCTGGATGAAGGTCTCCGCCGGGTTCGCGTTGTCCACGATGGCGAAGCTATGGATTGGGATTCAATAGATAGGATTGGTCGCCTTCCCTTGCCTCCATATATTTCCCATCTCGCGAATGCAACAGACGAAAGTCGCTATCAGACTGCCTTTCATGCGAGTGAAGGCGAAGCTGTTGCCGCTCCCACGGCGGGCCTGCACTTCACCCCTGAGTTGATTACAGCCTTGCAGTCCAAGGGCTGTGATTGGCTCCCTGTGCGGCTTCACGTGGGACTTGGAACGTTTCGCCCCATGACGGCGAACAACCTGGAGGACCACGCCATGCATGAGGAGCGCTTCGAGATCCCCGAGGCCACCTCATCGGCACTGTTGCCCACCTTGAGAGATCACACTCGCCCATTGGTTTGCATCGGCACCACCAGTTTGAGAACGCTGGAAGCCGCCTGGGACGGTCATGAGCTCAAGCGATCCGGGTCCACCCGCATTTTCATCAAGCCCGGCTACTGCTTGCGCACTGCGGATCATCTCCTCACTAATTTCCATCTGCCTGAAAGCACGCTCTTCGTGCTCGTCTCTGCTCTACTCGGGTTGGAGTTCGCCAAGGCCGCCTATGCCGAGGCTGTGGCTCAGCGCTACCGCTTCTTCAGCTACGGCGACGCGATGCTCATCCTCAATGCGCGGACGCGGCCAAGCTAAGCCTGCCTAACGCCCAGAGCCGACTATAAATACTCAATGAACTGGTGGATCACGGGAATCTTGTGCCGCTTGCCCTTGGAAGCTTGCAGGACGGATGTGACGGACATTCCCAGGCACCATAGCAGCCATATGGGCAATAGGACACGAAGCGCGAGGATTCCGAAAATCGGGAAAAGACCGGTCAGCACAAGTGCCAAGGCGACGATGATCTCTGTGAGCGCCAGCAACACGCCCTGCCGGGCGTTCCAAAGCATCTCTTCGTCTTCACGACACTGCAGGTAAGGGGCAAAAGCCCATGGCCCGGCGTAGCAAAGAATGAGATCCCTCAGGCGCTCGCCCTCGTAAAGCGGACCTTGCGCTTCCAGCTGCACGAAAACCTCCCCTTGGAGATTAAGCCGTGGTTCAAAAAACACCAAGCCGTCAGAACGGCTTTGAGAGCCCTTCGCAAAGATTTCTAAACCATTCCGGGGTTCTGGTGTCCATCCATGAACCCATCCTTGCCCGGCAGGCTTTCCTCGTGGATGCTGGGACGTACCCTTGAGGACCCATGCGCCCAGGACGTTTCAGCTATCTGCTCGTCGTACTGCTAGCCGGTTGCGGAAGCGGAGGGGGAACCACCACCAACGGAGGGGGGACCACGCCTCCTCCAGCCACGACCTGTCCTTTGCCCACGCCCATTGCCACACCAAGGTTCAGCACGGACATCTATCCGGCCCTAACGGGAGGAAGCTGCGGAGGCGCAAGCGCGACCAGTTGCCATGGGGGAAGCGCTTTGCCCAGCGGGCACATCAATTATTTCGCCACGGGGGCACGCTCCATCACCGATGTCTATAACGACCTGGTGAATGTGGTTCCCTCGAACGCCCCTCCGGGATATTTCCGGATCGCAAGGCGTGATCCGGCCCATTCCTGGCTGCTGGTGAAAATCACGTCCGATAATCCGGGCGGCGGGTATGGCACCCGCATGCCTCAAATCGGGGCGAACGTATGTCAGGCCACCGTTGACAACATCACCACCTGGATCAATGCAGACGCTCCGTACTGATGTTTCAGGTTTACACCACTGAAGTGAGGACCCATGGCCACCTTTGATAGCCAGCAGAATTCCTGGACAGCTGCCGATGTGATGCATTTCGCTCGGCGGGCTGGCTTTGGCGTGACGCCCGAAATCGCAGCCACACTGGCTGCCCAGTCCCCATCCAGCACCATTGACGCCTGGATCAATCAGACCGCTGATATGACCGCCTTCAATACGGCCCTGGCCAAAGCCGACGTAGTCAGCACCGGGGTCAATCAGTCCATACCGGCGGATCCCGCCCCGCACCCCTTCCGGCTGGAAGGCTGGCGTCGGCAAGGCGGCATTCCCAACGCCCAAGGGCATTTCGCCTGGCGCATGCAATTCAACCCGAATCCGCTTCAGGAAAAACTGGCCCTCTTCTACCACCAGCTGTTTGCCACCGGCGCCGAAAAAGTGGACAACACGGCCTTCACCGTGAAACAGATTGACCTATTCCGCGCCATGGGTACCGCCAAGTTCGGCGATCTGTTGCTGGCAGTCAGTAAGGATCCGGCCATGATGATCTGGCTGGATACGATTCTGGATCGCGTCCGTCCGGGCTCCAGCGATGTTCCCAATGAAAATTACGCCCGCGAAGTGATGGAACTCTACTCCTTGGGCGTGGACAACGGCTACAACCAGCAGGACATCACTAACCTTGCCAAGGCCATCTCCGGCTGGACCTACACGCCATTGGACATTCAGACGGATCCCAATAATCCCCAGGTCCAACGAGGCAACGATGGGACCTTCCACGTGAACATGACCTACCACGCGACCGGGACCATCCAGTTTCTGGGCGGCACCTTCGATATTGGCGCCCCCACTACTTACGGGGAGGGTTGTATCACTGCCATCCTCACCCAGCGAGGCAGCAACTGCGCCGCCTTCCTGGCCAAACGCCTGCTGACCTTCTTCGTAAATCCGAATTTCAGTTCCGCAGCCTTGACGGATCTCCAGGCTTTGGTCCTTGCCCAGAATTTCGACATGAAGGCCATTCTGAAAGCCGTCTTCAAATCGGCCTACTTCTTCGATATCAGCAACCACTACAACCTCTACGAGGGCCCCGTGGCCTGGATCGTGCGCATGAGCCGAATGCTCTGCCCAAGCCTTGCTGCCGCGACGGTGCCAACTCTGCCCAGCTTCCCGGCCTGGCGGGCCGTCGCGCCATACTTCCACAATTCCGGCCAAAATATTCTGGATCCCGCCGGCCCCAACGGTTGGGCCGAACATACCGGCTGGATCAATAGCAACACCGCGCGCTACCGCGGAAAGCTGGCGGCTTCCTTGGCCCTCGGTGAAGTCCTGACCGGCTCGCAGCAGCTCTTCCCTTCCACTGTGGCAAGTTGGTTTCCTACCACGCCATCTTCGCCGCAGGCGGTCTACGACCGCTTGGCAGCACTGCTCCAACCCGCAACCGTTCCCGCCCCGGTCCAGGCCACCTGGCTGAACGGGCTATGGACCTCTGGCTTCTCATGGGACAACTCCACTGCGACCCAAGTCAAAGTGCGAGAACTGGCCTTCCTGATCCTCTGCTCTCCCCACGCCCAACTACACTGATCGCCGACCGGAGGGGACCATGTCTTCACGCCGTCAATTCATCCGAACCACGCTGGCTGGAAGCGCCGCCCTGGCAGGGCTCACCGCCTGTAGCGGAGGCAGTGGCACTTCAACCAATGGAGGCGGACCGCCGCCACCGCCTACTCCTGCTATCACAGGGCCCATCCTTGTGCTGGTGCAGATCCAGGGCGGCAATGACTGGCTCAGCATGACGCCACCCAACAGCGGCGCCAACGGTGGAGCCTATGCGAACAACCGCCCCGTCCTTTCGGCCATCACCGCCAACAACCTCACGGACCTGGGCAGCGGCGTGGGACTGAACAAGGATTGTACAGGTCTGGATTTACTCCATGCTGCGGGTAAGATCGCCTGGATGCCTGGGGTCGGAATGCCGAATCCGAACCTTTCACATTTCACCTCCACCGACTACTGGGGTGAAGGCGCCGCGGTACCCGACGGCACCGGCTGGCTGGGGCGCTGGGGGGACGCCGCCTTCTCAGCCTCGGACATTCTGCGGGGCGTGACCACGACTTCTGACATCATCCTGATGAATCATGGCCGTAAGCGGGATTTCGTGGCCGTCACCAGTTCGGCGGATTTCAACTACCCGACCTACTTGCGGAGCAGCGCACAGGTTCCAGATTCCAATTTTCTGAAGAGCGGATACGCCTACAACCTGAACAATCCCGGAACAACCATCGATGTCGCCGCCGCCGCCTCGGAAGGGAAGCTATTCTATGACGCGGCCAGCCAGTTCAGCACCCTGATCACTACCCGCACACCCTCGGTGCCCTATCCTGGAGACACCGGTTACGCCATTGCGAACGTGAGCAACCAGCTCAGCACCCAACTGAAATTGGTGGCGCAAATGATCGCCAGCGGCATTCCCGGCCAAGTCTACACCGTACGCCTGGGGGGCTTCGACACCCACAGCAACCAGGTGAACGACTATCCCAAACTCATGCGGGCCCTGGGCGGCAGCATCAAAGCCTTCTATGACGATCTGGCCACCATCACTACCACCGTGAACAGCCAGTCCGTCAAGGCTCAGGACCGGGTCATGGTGGTGGGGTGGAGCGAATTCGGTCGCCGCATCAAGGAGAACAACGGCGGCACGGATCATGGCACCGCCATCCTTTCCTTCGCCCTGGGCAACATGGTTAAGGGCGGCTTCTACGGCCAGGGCTACCCGGATCTCACCAAGCCCGACACCAACGGGAACATGGTTTTCACCACGGATTTCCGCAGCCTCTACGCCACCCTTTTGGAGAAATTCCTGGGCTACAGCGATAGCAAGGGCATCCTGGGCGCTACTTATCCGACACTCGGGTTTCTTTAATTCCTCTCCATGAAATCCAGATCCCTTCCATGGGTATCCTCCAGCCCAGCCAGGCTGACCGCCGCCAAGGCGAAACAGGCAAGCCCCACGACCCAGGCGGCACCCAGTAGGCCCATCGACGTTTTGAGCATCAGGAAACCGCTCGTGATGAGAACCACTGAACCCCGAAGGAAATTCGGCACGGTGGTGGCAACAGTGGCTCGCAGATTGGTTCCGAACTGTTCCGCGGCGATGGTCACGTAGACCGCCCAGTAACCCGCGGCCAGACCCATATAGGCCATCAGGACGTACATCCAGAACGTTGTGAAGCCCCGGCTCAGGAGAAACGCCGCCACACCGATGAAAGCCGCAGCCATGAAGATGCCTACAACTTTGGTGCGGCTGCCCCAGGCTTGGCTCAGGAAACCCGAGGCCAGGCTGCCCACGGTTACGCCGCTGTAGCAGCAGGCGATGGCTACGGCGGTATTCAGCTTCCCTACCACGCGTAGGCTCAGTCCGAACTCCGGTGCGAAAAAGATCAGGATGCCCATGATGAACCACATGGGCAGGCCGATGAGGATGCAGCGCAGATAACGTCCAAAGCGGCTCCAGGCGGTGAACAGGCTCAAGAAGTCGCCCCGTTTCACTGAGGCATCCTGGGTCTTTTTGAACATCAGGCTTTCACGCATGCCCATCCGCAAGCAAAGCAACAGAAGGCCAAGGGCACCACCCGCCAGGTAGGCATGCTGCCAAGTCAGATACCGTCCAACCAAGGCTGCGGTCACCGTACCGAAAACTCCCACCGACGCCACCACCGCGGTTCCGTAGCCGCGCAATTCCTTGGGCAGAACTTCGGATACCAGCGTTACCGCCGCGCCCAGCTCGCCCGCCAGACCAAGCCCCGCCATGAACCGCCAAAAGGCATAGCTGGGTATGCCTGTCACGAAGGCGTTGGCGATATTCGCCACTGAATACAGCGCGATGCTGCCAAAGAGCGTAGAGAGGCGGCCCTTGCGATCTCCCAGCACACCCCAGAAAATGCCACCCAGCAACATGCCCGCCATTTGGGCGTTGAGCAGCAAGGCACCTATGTTGATCTGCGGATCCCCTAATGGAATACCAAGCGCCGTCAGGCTCGGCTGCCGCACGATGGGAAACAGCAATAGATCGAACATGTCCACAAAGTAACCAAGGGCGGCCACGAGAACAGTCAAGTTCAAGATGTTTCGAATCGGTGGGCGGGTCATAAGAAAAAGGTAGCCGATCGCAGGCAGCAACGATCAACGAAACCTGAAGCCCCTACTTCTTCAGCGCCAGCAACACGGCCGCAAGCACCACGAGACCTGCAAAGGCTCGGCGCAGATGCGTGCTCCTGATGCGCGTGGCGCCTCGGGCACCGAGGTAGGCTCCGGCGGCAAAACCAAGGCCCACGCCGCCCATGAGGGCCCATGGAAAACCTGATTGGGCCTGGGCGTAAACCAGAACGCCAGGCAGACCGATGGGTGGCAGCATCACCGCAAGGCTCGTGACCTGCGCCTCGGTTTGCGAAAAGCCAAGCCACCAGGCCACCAGTGGAATGATGATGAGGCCGCCGCCTATCCCCAACAGCCCTGATGCCAGGCCACCCGCAAATCCAATGATGAGCCCCGGAATCCAATACTCACCGGTGGGGTGGTCCATGGCGCCGACTTTGGCGTTGCCGCCGCTCTTCTGTGTGATCATCCGCAAAGCCACAAGCAGCAGGAAAAAGACGAAGCCCCATCGCATTGGCCTTTCGGGAATTGAATTTGCAAGCAGGCTTCCAGCCAGAACGCCGAAGAGAAACCCCAAAACAAGGATGCCCACCAGGGTCCAAAGAATTCGTACGCCACTGCGGCGATAGTGCAACACCGCTGGCAGCCCGACAGGGAGGAGCATCACCGCAAGCGTCACGCCTTGGGCCCTGTGTTGATCCAGGCCCAACGCCAGCGCCAGGAGGGGTACCAGCACGATTCCTCCACCGATCCCGAAGAGCCCCGAAAGCACGCCCCCGACCAATCCCGCACCGATGCCCGCCGCTAGTTGCAGGCCTGGGTTCATGGCGCACTCAAGGGTAGGAGGGGGTGTTGCATGTCGAAGGTGCAGCCCAGCCGCTGCCCCTCGGCTTCGAGGGTGATGTAATTTTTCTGCCTGCGACTTTGTTCAAAAAGCACGGCGTTCCTCAGTCTCCAACCCTTTGAAGCTTGGAGTGACGCCTCCAGCGTGAAGACGATTTCTTCGATGCCGATCTCCTGGTTAACGATCTTGAATGGCATCACTTTACCCTTGGGTGAAACCAACTCTAGGCGCCCTTTGAAGTAGGCTTCCAGAAGGCCCACTTCGTATCCTGCATCCTTCATTTCCAGATGGCCGCCGGTGAAGGCTTCCAGCGCAGGGTGCAGGTTATGCACCGAAATTCGTATGCGCAAACGTACCAAGCCTGGGGTCAGCGTAAGTGTTCCGTAACTGATAGGAAAGATGTGGGCCGAGAGCCCCATCGAAGCCACGCTCATGGCCACCAGAACCGTATTTCTCGAGAATTGCTGCAGGTTGCTCACAGCCTAGATTGTCCCGCCCTTTTTCGTCGGTGCTAGCTTCGATTCCCCTGTTTTATGCTGCATAGGGTTAGACGGATTGGCGGGATTTTTGATGAGGTTCAAAGGCTTCGGTGTGCCAATGTGCCGCGGAAAACTATTGTTGCTTTCGTCCACATCTGGAAGTTCGTGAAGCGGATCGAGTTCCACAGATATCAACTGCTTTTCGGTGATCACCAGTTTCGCAAACCGTTCTTCGTTTTGCAGCCAGGCCTGGACTGGAATTCGCAATATCTCATGGCTCCCATCGGCGTAGCTGAGCTTGGCCAGGATGGGCATCGGAAATTTACCTACGTTGCGGAAGGATATGCGGTAGAGGGTCTGTTTGAAATTCAGAGCCTCACGTTCCTCAGGCTTGAGACCTTTCAGCAGAACCTCCAACTTTTGTTGCTCGTTGGCGTCCACCGCATAGGGGTCGTAAGCGCCATTGCTATAGAAATCTTGAAGCCCCAGGCGTTTTTCTTCGCCACCTTCAGGAATGATCCCCTTGTCGTGAAGCCTTGAAACATTGGCGTCTTTTTGGGTGTCTTCTTCCTTCAGCCGCTGTTTCTGCTTCACGGAATCCAGGTCCGAAATGCGGAAGGCTTCCACATTTTCAACCGCTAAGTCTGGCGCCAGTGTGGTGTAGAACCACCCGCGCCAGAACCAGTCCAGATCCATTCCAGAAGCATCGCTCATGGTCCGGAAAAAATCTGCGGGTTGGGGCCGTTTGAACTTCCAACGCCGTGCGTACTCCTTGAATGCGAAATCAAACAGTTCGCGGCCCATCAATGTTTCGCGGAGCATATCCAGACCTGCCGCAGGCTTGGCGTAGGCATTGAGTCCACCATGCCGAACCGCCTCGCTTTGGGTCATGATGGGGGTCGCATCCGGGAATTTCAGATAGTCCACAATGCGCTGCTGCTGTCCCGTGGCGCCAGGAAAGGCTGGGTCCCATTCGCGTTCCGCAAGATGCTGCAGGAAGGTGTTGAAGCCTTCGTCCATCCAGGTCCATTGCCGCTCATCGGTGTTCACGATCATGGGAAAGAAGTTGTGGCCAACTTCGTGAATGATGACGCCCACCAGGCCAAGTTTCGTTCGCTGGCTATAGGTACCGTCCTTTTCAGGACGCGGGCCGTTGAAGCAGAGCATCGGGTATTCCATGCCACCGCCACCCCCCAAACCCAGGCAGCTGGCCGCGGCGGGGTATGGATAATCGAAGGTGAAGCGACCGTAGACCCGCAGCGTGTGGGCCACGGCGGCAGTGCTGTACTTGTCCCACAGAGGCATTCCTTCCTTGGTGTAGCCACTCTGCGCCATCACCACATGATCATTGATCTTCACGCCTTGGGCATCCCAGATCAGACGCTTGCAGGCGTTCCACGCGAAGTCGCGAACATTCGTAGCCTTGAATCGCCAGGTCAGGTCACCGCTCCCAGGTGGTCTGGATTCTGGCTTTCCAGCTTCTTCCGGTGGCGCGATCATGATGGGTTTTTCGCTGCTTCGCGCTTTGTCCAGCCGATCTCGTTGTGCTGCTGTGAGTACTTCATTCGGATTTTGCAGCTCCCCGGTGGCCAGCATCACAAAATCATGGGGAACGCTTATCTCCACATCCCAATCACCGAATTCCAGGGTAAATTCGCCCTGTCCCAGATACTGCTCCAGCTGCCAGCCCGTATCATCGGTGTAGGCTGCGGCCCGTGGCTGCCACTGGGCTATGTTGTAGAGCCGTGCGCCACCCTCCAGTTGCTCATAGCCACTGCGTCCGCGCGCCAGCTTGTAGTTGTTCACGGTGTAATCCCACCCCATGGAGAGCTGCACGAGTTCCCCGGCCTTGAGAGGTTGAGGAAGGTCCACGCGCATCATTGTGTCGTTCACCACCTGATGCAGGGGGGTACCATTGGCATCCTTCACAAAATGAATGGTAAAGCCGTCGACCCGGTCATTCTTCGTCAGGGCGTCGAAAGCACGAAAGGGGAGGCCTTTACCCATGTCGCCCGCCATGGCACCAAGCTCTATGGCATTGCGGCTATTGCGCCCCACGCTGCCAGCTTTCTGAATGTTCTGGTCCAACTGGAACCAGAGGTAGCGCAGCTCATCGGGCGAATCATTGTGGTAAGTGAGGTCTTGGGTGCCACTGATTTTCTGGGTAACGTCGTCCAGACTTACCTTGATTTTGTAGTCCACGCGCTGTTGCCAGTACTTGTGCCCTGGCGCACCGCTGGCAGCGCGATAGACGTTGGGCGTGGGCAGAGTATCGAGCTTTCGGAAAGAGCTTTCGTTACCCTTCGAGACATTCACCGGATACTGTGGGGTTTGGGCAGCAAGACTGAGCATCAACACAGAAAAAGCCAGAGCCGGAATGCGCACGTGAGCCTCGCGAAACAGTGATCCATCGTAACACGATGGCTTAGACCGGGACAGATCGCTGCCCTCGTGTTCCAATGGAGAACTGCGCCATCCCGGCTTCCGAGTGCTTGTTACACATGCAGATCCAGCTTTCAGACGATGTTCACCTCGATAGCCGCCGCGCCATTTGGCTGCCCCGCCAGGGGACTTTGGTACTCTCGGATTTTTTTCTGGGTCTTGGCGCCGCCCGGCGTAAACGCCCAGACGCCATGCCTCTCGGCGGTCAGCAAGATGTTTGGGAGCGCCTTTTCGCGCTGCTAGATGAGCTCCAGCCCAAGCGCGTGGCCCTTCTGGGCG
The DNA here is from genome assembly GCA_025361125.1 of Holophagaceae bacterium. GTDB lineage: Bacteria > Acidobacteriota > Holophagae > Holophagales > Holophagaceae > JANXPB01. The sequence goes on from JANYBM010000115.1 coordinate 56,764, forward strand.
ATGTGAAGCCCAATCAGGGATCCCTGGAGGGGGAAGAGGCCGAAGAACTGCGCAGCACGTTCCGCAAGATCGCCAAACACGGTCGTGAAGTCGTCCAAGTGGTGAGTCATCCCGAGCGGGCCTGGGGTCCTGCCATGGAAGGCACCGGGGTCCAACCCGCGGAAACCTACCGCGTGGGGCCTTATACACTCATGCATCGCCGCCGAATTTTCGTCTATCCACGCCATGACCAACCCGGTGGATTCTGGATCAATGGTGGCGTTCATCCCCTCTTCGCCGCACCCATGGATACCGTGGATGGCCAACCCATCTGGCATCGCCATCCCGCCTTTCTCTACACCGGTTTCGCGCTCATCATGCCGCCCTTTGTAGGCTACGCCCAAGGTTGGGAAGTCATGCAGCCTGAGCGGCTGCCCCGGCAGGCCAGGGCCTGGAAGCTTCTCGGGGAGCATATCGCCCCCTTGGATATCACCTCACTCCCGCCTGCCCCCGAAGGAATGCGAAGCCTCCAGCGCCCCACCAAGGGAAAGCCGAGGGAAGTGGTGAAGGGGGAGTAGGCCAGGATGGCGGTGGGCGTTAGGCCCTCATTCCCAAGTCCCATGGCAAGATACATCACAAGGCATGTAAATACTTAAACTCACCTAGCAAAATTTTGGACCTGTTATTTCGTCTTTCGCTTGGGTTTTGCGGGTGCTTTTTCTGCGGACGCGGACGCGCCGCCCACGACGGGTGTACCGTCGTCAAGCTTCAGATCCCAGCCGATGCGATCGCCCTTTTTCAGGCCGATGCGCTTGATGGTTCCCACCGTGAATTCGACGAAATGACGCGCGGGTACTGTTCCACCATAGGCTGGGCAATCATCGCCGCGCAGCGGGGAGCAGGGTGGCACATCGGCGACCATCTCCACCACTCTGCCCTCGGCTGAAAGCCACACCACATCCAGAGATATGAAGCAGTTCTTCATCCAGATACCGTGGGATCCGTCCTCTTGGTAAATGAAAATCATGCAATGGTCTTTGTCCATGGACTTGCGCCCCATGAGTCCCTTCTGTTGTTCCAGGGGTGTCACGGCGACCTCGGCCACAAAGCGATGGCCCTTAGCCGTCACCATGCCGCTGCCCGCGCCAAAGGCCGCGATCGAACTTAGGCTTCCAAGCAGGGCGGGTCGAATGAATCGGCGCATGCAAACTCCAAGGTGACCTACCATTCTAAGTCGTTGCATCAAAATAGACTGACCGACTCGGGAATGCGCCGACATAAGGTGCCGTAGCAATATAACCTGAACTGTACAGGTCATTTTGGCACGCCCCTAATGCCTCTCCCGACCAAGAAGTCTGTTGCATCCTCGCGTCTTGAGGCATAGCCTATATCACTTCACCTGGGTTGGTCTTTGAAGCCGTTTTCCCCTCTCGCATGTTGCCTCCTTGCCTTTGCTCCCCTTACGGCGGCACAGGGCAGTAATCCTGCGCCCTTGCGGGCGCTTCGAACCAGGGAACCCATCCATCTTGATGGCAAACTGGAGGAACCCATTTGGGCGTCTGCGCCCGTGGCCAGCGGGTTCACCGAGACGTGGCCGATCTATGGCAGCACCGCCAAGGTACCCACCGAAGTAAGAGTTCTTTACGATGACCACTTTATTTATGTGGGGGCACGGATGCGCCATATTGCGGGCCAGGGACCCGTGATCCGCCGCATCCATCGCCGGGATCAGGACAGTGCCAGCGACTGGTTCACGGTTTACATAGACAGCCTGCATGACCGTCGCACCGCGTTTTCCTTCGGGGTGAATGCCGCCAACGTCCAGTCGGATTCCGTTTTTTTCAGCGATACCAATTCAGATAGATCCTGGGACGGCGTATGGGAAAGCGAGGTTTCAGTGAATGCGGATGGTTGGACCGCTGAGATCAAGATCCCGCTTGCCTTGTTACGGATCAAGCCCAGCGAGGGGCCTCAAACCTGGGGGATCAATTTTTCCAGGAATGATCAAGGTTCAATCCGCCAATCCAGTAGCTGGCAAGTACCCCCCCGAGGAGAGAACGCCTTCGTAAGCCGCTTTCCTGATCTCACGGGGATCGAAGGCATACGCCCCCAGCCGCGTCGGGAATTCATTCCGTATTTAAGCGCCCAGCGGAAATTCGAAACGGCCCAGAATTTTGACGATCGGAAAGCGGAAGGCCGGGCGGGCCTCGACGCCCATTGGGGCCTCAGCACCCAATCACAATTGGATCTCACGGTCCGGCCCGACTTCGGTCAAGTGGAAGTGGATCAAGCTGTGTTGAATCTCAGCACAGTGGAAACTTTTTTTCCGGAAAAGCGGGCTTTCTTTTTGGAGGGGGCTGAAATATTCAACACCGTGGGCGGGCAACTGTTCTACAGTCGCCGGATCGGGAAAGCAGCGCCATTACTTGATCTTGGGATCGGAGAAACCCTTACCGACCAGCCCCTTGTCACGGATATCACCGCCGCTGCCAAGTACACAACTAAAATAGATGGCATCAATCTCGGTGTCCTTGGCGCCAGTGTGGAACCCGCGCATGCAACGATTCGGGATGACACCGGTTCGGTCAGGAAACGTGAGGTTTCACCCCTGACAAATTATGGCGTGGCCAGACTTCAAAAAAGTCTTGATGATTCTGGAAGTTACCTGGGTGGCTTCACATCCTACGCCCATGAGGCTGGTCTTTCTGGCCGCGACGCATTGGTTGGTGCCCTGGACGGTTCTCTGAGATCAAAAGATCGAAGTCAGACTCTGGCTTTCGCGTTGGTCCACAGCGAAGCAGGCCCGCTCGATTCAAAGGAAGCGGGCTGGTACGGATATCTTAGCGGTGTCAAGACCTGGTCCAACGGCTGGCGCGTCGGGGTTCAAACCTTCAATGCGGGGCGCAGTTTCAATCCGAATGATCTGGGTTACTTTTCGGACAGCGACAACAAGCGGATCTTCTGGAGTGCCTCACGCCAATGGGACCAAACCTGGGGATCCTTGCGCAACTGGCAGGTCTATACAGAACAGGGCTATGACACGGATCAGGCCGGACAGAAAGTTCACCACCATATCTATGCTAACGGCCGCACGGATTTCACGAATTTCTGGTCGGTTTGGGCGGGTCTGGGACACAATTTTCAGATCCAGGACAACCGTGAACTGCGAACGTTCAGCCAACCCCATCGTCAATACTTAGAACGCCCAGGCAACACCTTTGCAAATGCAGGCTTCGACACCGCTGGCAACAAACCGTGGTATGTGCGGTTGGAAGTCAATCGTGAATGGTTTGCGGGCGGTCCATCTACGAACACAGACTTATTCCAAAACATCAAGCTTGGGTCTCGAATGGAATTGCAACTGCAGACATCCCTGGTCCGTGATGAGGGCGAAGTGCGTTGGCTGGAAACCCTGCACACCGATCCCGTCAAAGGGTATGGAGGTACGCCGGTGGTGGGCCTACGCCGACTCAGCGAATTCAACCAGACGCTACGCCTGGCCTATGCTTTTTCGCCCCGATTGACGGTACAGCTCTTCAGTCAATGGCTGGCGGTGGCTTGGGCCTTCCGGGATCTTCAGGCCTACTTGAACGATCATCAACTTCAGCCGACCACGACCACTGATGCCGCCGCTTTCAGTTACCGGCTTTGGAACGTGAACCTCATCACGCGCTGGGAATTCCGTCCCGGCTCTACGGCATACCTGGTCTACACCCACGGCGCCACCACCGATGCGCTCATCAACGATCACGCGAGCCTCAGTCCCCGCTCAGATCTTTCCCAGCTTCGGCACTTGCCCTCGGATGACGCGGTGCAGATCAAATTCAGTTGGCTGTTCCGCTAAGTGAGATGCCTTCCAGCTCGCTCACTTCGTAGGCATTGAAACTGCTGCGCACCAGGGGACCCGCGTACACGGTCTTGAATCCCAACTGGTTAGCCTTTCGCCCCAATTGAGCGAATTCATCTGGATGGACATAGCGTTTTACTGGCAGTTGGTAGCGTGTGGGACGCAGGTATTGTCCGAGCGTAAGAATGTCCACACCGTTGGCCACCAGCGCCTCGAAAACCACCATGAGCTCGTCTTCGGTTTCACCCAAGCCCAACATGAGTCCGCTCTTGGTACGGAAACGCTCACCAAAAAGGGCCGAACCGAGGCTTTTTGCTTCTCGCAAGACCGCGAGGCTGCGCTCAAATCGACCCGCCGGTCGCACCATTGGGTAAAGGCTGGGCACGGTTTCGGTATTGTGATTGAAGACCACGGGACCCGCGGCCACCACCTTTGCCACGGCCTCCAGATCGCCCATGAAATCAGGCGTCAAGACTTCCACGGAGACGTTTGGGCAGCGCCGTCGGATGGCGGAGATCGTGGCGGCGAAATGCGCGGCACCGCCATCAGGCAGGTCATCGCGATTGACCGACGTAAGCACCGCAAAGCGCAGCCCAAGCGCTTCTACCCGCGAAGCTGTCTCTTCGGGCTCATGGGGATCCAATAATTTCGGCTTGCCGCTTTGAATGGCGCAGAACCCGCAAGCCCGCGTGCAGGTGTCGCCCATCAACAAGAAGGTGGCCGTGCCATGGCTAAAACAATGGGCGCGGTTGGGGCAGCGGGCCTCTTCGCAAACCGTGTGCAGGTGGCTGTCGCGTAGGCCCACCTTCATTTCGTGCAATTCACGAAAATTCACCCGTTCCTGGGTAATCCATTGGGGTAAGCGCGGGTGATCACTCAAGGCCTCGCGGCCAGTTCGTTTCGGAAAGCGGGGCATGGATGGGATGGACCTCCGCCTTCAGGTTATCGGAAACCCTCGATAGCACCCTTCGCCCTGAAACCGCTGAGCAAATCCAGCACCTCCTCCAACTCCAGATTCAAGACCGAAGCGGCCGTGCCAATGGGCTCGTCTTCCATGCAACGAGCCAGGAAAGCCGATGCATGGGCGCTCAGTTCCGAGTAGTTGAAGTCGCCTTCGGTATCGCGATAACCCAACAGGAAGGTCTCGCCAGCTGTGGGTTTCGGGTCTTCTTTAGTGGCTTCGTGCACCCGATAGGCATAGGCCAGGTTCCGTGTGGCGCCACCAAAGACAACCTGCCCATCCGCCGTGGGCTTGGTTTTTAGTTCTTTCGATAGCGGATCATCCGGCCAGCGCAGGATTTCCACTTCGATGTACTCGAAGTGGGCCAGCTGGAGCAGGAAGGGCCATCGATCCTGGCCCCAAGTGCTGTTGGCTAGCCAGGTCACGAAGGCTGGATTCACATCGCGATAATAGGGGCTTTGAATGGTCCGGCTGGCTAGAAATGCGTCAAGGCAAGCGTCCCAAAGTTCAGCTCCCTCCAGCAGCGTATGGGTGATGGGGAAGCAGTCTGGTAGAGGGTCCTCAAGGGCATTTCGGGCAAGTCCGCGATAGGTGAGCAGGCGGGACTGGAAGGTTTCAAGGGCGGCCTGATCAGCCTTTCCCAAGCTCCGTTCCGCGCCGAAGGCCTTTGGGTCAGCAGCGAAGGCTTTCGCTCCTTCCGCATTGAGAATCAGATCGGTCATGCAGCGCTGAAGCTGCCACGTTGAAGTGATAAATGGCTCGGGTGCCTCAACCATGTTGAACCCCCACGGTCGCAAAGGCATCGTCGTAGGCCTTTTGCAAGGACACACGCTCGGCCAACAGCACTTCCAGTTCCGGGATCTCGTTATCCCGCTCCAACAACACCGGCACGGGCCTGCCGATGCGCGGTAGCACCCATTGCATCAGCTCGATGACGGGGTCGATAACAGGCGCGCCGTGGGTATCAATGATGATCTGATCATCCTCATACCAGGTGTGCCCGGCAATATGCATTTGCTGAACACGTTCGAGGGGCATGCCTTCCAGCCATTCCTTCGCGTCGAAACCGTGGTTGCGGCTATTGACGTAGATGTTGTTGATGTCCAGCAACCAGCCGCAGTCAGCACCCTCCAACACTTCAGCGAAAAAGTCCTTCTCGCTCATCTCAGACACGCCCAGGCAGGCGTAATAGCTGACATTCTCGAACAGGAAAGGCACCGGCAATTCCGCTTGGAGGCGCTTCGCTCGCTCGACCGTGTGGCGCACCGAATCCCGGGTGAAGGGCATGGGCAACAATTCATGGGTGGTGGCCCCACCAAAACTGCTCCAGCAAAGATGCTCGGAATGCCAGGGAGATTGGGTTTCTTTCAAGAATCCCTTCAGGTTTTCCAAGACATCCCGATCCCAGGCATCAAACCCGCCGATGGACATGGAAAGCCCATGGGTGATGATCGGATCCCGCTCCAGGATTTTCATCACCTGACGATGTCGGCTACCCCCCTGCCCCACGACATTTTCCGGGGCGATCTCCCAAAAAGGCACGGGGCTGGACGCCAAGGCTGCCACCTGTTGCAAATGGGGCCTTCGAAGACCAACGCCGACTCCTGTAAAGGGGTTCACTGCCAAACCTTTCACGAAACAAGGGGGGAGACCAAGCTCCCCCCTTCGTTATGAAACAGGATTGATTCAGTTCTTGGAGCCGCAGGAGCCCTTGCCACAAGACGCATCTTTCTTGTCCTTGTCACCTTTTGCTTCAGGGGTGGCCTTGGCGCCCTTGGCGTGCTTCTTACCCTTACCGCACTTGCCATCCTTCATGTCCTTACCGCACTTATGCTCCTTGCCACACTTGCCGTCTTTCATGTCCTTGCCACATTTGTGGTCTTTCATGTCTTTGGCGTCGTTGTCGGTTTTCTTATCGGCACTACAAGTGGCTTCCTTGCCATCCTTTTTGTCGGCGCCGCAACCCACTTCAAGCAAAGCCTTGTCGGAGTTGGATCGGGTAGAAGCCGCTGTAGCTCGAGGGGCTCCGGAGATGGCTACGACCGCGCCAGCGGCGAACATGGTGGCCAGGGTGGTTAGCTTGCGATTCATGGTTGCTCCTTGCGGCGAAGCCGCGGGGGACGTCCCTAGTTGGGAAAGTCCGGGTGAATGGGGGCCACTGAAGCAGTGGGCGACGTAACTTAGGGTGCGAAGTCTAAGCCGAGTGTGACGAATGTCACTGAATAATCTGGGATCGATGGGCACGCTCTTAATAAATGGGGCGTGACTCAGGTCCTGGAACCCTTCATAATCCTGGTTCCCCTGGTCGGGGACTGAGGAAAGTCAGGGGTTCCGGTGGAGTGGGACATTCGGTTTTTTCGGTGTAGTACGGGTCTCCGGTCTTGATGGCTTCCCCATGAATTATATTAAAGGCTTTGTTTGTAGCGTTCTTGAATTGATGGTTTTCCGCAGGGCTGCACCCCGCGTTCTGACAGGTCGTCCATGTTAAGTTTCCGTCGTGCTTTACTTGGCCGCCGTCTGGCAAGCGAGGAAATCCATCAGACCAAGATCAGCAATCCAATCGGCCTGGCGGTTTTCAGTTCCGATGCACTTTCTTCCGTGGCCTACGGTACCCAAGCCATCATGGACACCATCGGTTTGGCCGCACCGGCGGCTGGCTTGGGGGGAGCCCTCGCGCTGGGGGCCATGGCTTGGTCCTGGCCCGCGGCCCTGGGGATCACGATCCTGTTGTTCATCCTGATGTTCAGCTACAACCAGACCATCCATGCCTACCCGAGTGGGGGCGGGGCCTACCTGGTTGCCAAGGACAATCTGGGAGAGGTATCCGCCCAGACGGCAGGGGCCTCATTGCTGATCGACTACATCCTCACGGTCGCCGTGTCGGTGAGCGCCGGTATTTCTGCCATCACCTCGGCCTTTCCGGTGCTTCAACCCCACCGCGTGGGTCTGGCTTTGCTGGTGATCGCCTTCATTGCCATGATGAATTTGCGGGGGGTGAAGGAGAGCGGCGCTTTTTTCGCCGTCCCCACCTATGGATTCGTGCTTTGCATCCTGACTCTCATAGGCATTGGGCTCTTCAAGGCATGGGTGCATAGCGATCAGGAATTGATTGAAGTGGTGCAGCATCAGGTCCCCTCGCTCAGCATCACAGGGAAACTGGCGGGTATTTGGCTGTTCGCGCGGGCCTACGCCGCAGGGTGTACGGCCCTAACAGGGGTGGAGGCCATCTCAAACGGAGTGACGGCCTTCAAGGAACCGGTCTCAAAGAATGCCGCCATGACCATGCGGACGATGGTGGTGCTCCTGGCCATCATGTTTCTGGGCATCACCTACCTTTCCAACCACTTTCATTTGACGCACTACTTCGCGACGGATGAAACCTTGCTCTCCATGCTGACCAAGAAGATCGTGGGCGGTGGCGAGCACGGCGCAGGGAAGGCCTTCTACCTCGCGACTCAGGGATTCACCATGGCGATCCTGGCCGTAGCGGCGAACACTTCGTACGCGGACTTTCCCAGGCTGGCGGCGCTGCATGCGAAGGATGGCTTCCTACCGCGGCAGTTCACCAGCCAGGGGGACCGCCTGGTTTTCTCCAACGGCATCATCATCCTTAGCGTGGCCGCGGCCGCGCTGGTGGTCATGTTTCATGCGCGTGAGGACCACTTGTTGGATCTTTATGCTCTGGGAGTGTTCATAGGATTCACCATCAGCCAGACGGGGATGGTGGTGCACTGGAGGAAGGAGAAGGGGCCGCAATGGCAATTCAAGGCCATTGTGAATGGGCTTGGAGCACTCACGACTTTTTCCGTAATGGTAGTCATCATCGCCACCAAGTTCACCCATGGTGTTTGGGTGGTGGTCATCTTGGTGCCTTCCCTGGTCTTCCTCTTCTTCAATATCCACCGACATTACATCCGTGTGCGAAGCAAACTGGCCGCCAGCCGGACCGACACGATTTATCCACACAAGAACCGCGTTCTGGTACTGGTGTCCGGTATCCATCACGGGGTCGTCCATGCCCTCAGCTATGCCAGCACCATCGCTGAATTTGGTGAAATCGAAGCCATCACGGTGGATTTTCCCGACACGCAAGGGCGCGATAGCCAGGCCCTTGAAAAACTCAAATCCGATTGGCCGAAGTATTGCGAAGGCGTTCCCCTAAGGTCCATCCGTAGTCCCTACCGGAAGGTCGTGGAGCCGCTCCTGGAGGAAATTGACCGCATGCGCCGGGCCGAGCCAGAGTACATCCTCACAGTGATCATCCCGGAATTCGTGACCCGCCACTGGTGGGAAAACCTGTTGCATAACCAGACTGCGCTACGGATCAAGACATCCCTGCTCAGCAAGTCCAAAGTCATCGTTATCTCAGTGCCCTACCACCTGGACCCGGTATTGGATTAAACGAACTATAAGTTTGGTGGATTCTAGATTTAGTGTTTTCCTCAGAGCTTCACGTCATGTTCTAACAGGCCACCCATGCTCAATCTCCGCCGTGTTCTCCTTGGCCGACGACTTGCCAGCGAGGAGTCTCACCACACCAGGATCAGCAACCCCATCGCCTTGGCGGTGTTCAGTTCGGATGCGTTGTCGTCCGTTGCCTATGCCACTCAGGAGATCATGGCGTCGCTGTCCATGGCTCTGCAACATGGCGCGGGCGCGGCCGTGGCGGTCGGGGTTGCCGGGCACGCTATTTTCGGGCTCTCGATACCAGTGGCCTTGGGGATTGTCGGGTTGCTGATCATCCTTGCCACCAGCTACCGGCAGACGATCAAAGCCTATCCAGGCGGTGGTGGCGCCTACATTGTCGCCAAAGACAATCTTGGGGAGATGCCTGCATTAATTGCAGGTTCCTCGCTGCTGGTGGATTACATCCTGACCGTAGCGGTGTCCGTGTCTTCCGGCATCGCCGCCATCACGGCCGCGCTGCCCCATCTCGCGGGTCATAACGTTTCGCTGACCCTACTGGCCATTGCGTTTATCGCAATTATGAATTTACGGGGCATTCGGGAGAGCGGCGCACTCTTCGCCGTTCCGACCTACGGGTTCATCTTTTGCATGTTGACCCTTCTTGGTATCGGAACCTTCCGCTGGATCACGGGCGCACAGATTACATCCCATGAAGTCCAGACAGCGGCTCAGCAAGGATCAGGGGTCGCCGGATTGGCCCTGATGTGGGTCTTCATGCGCGCTTATTCAGCTGGTTGTACTGCACTTACTGGTGTTGAAGCCATCTCCAACGGTGTCCCGGCCTTCAAGGAACCCGCTGCAGAAAACGCATCCAACACCATGCTCTGGATGGTGGGCCTCCTGCTCACCATGTTCCTTGGCATCACTTTCCTTGCCAACCATTACGGAGTTGTCTACCAGCACAACTTGGACCCAGCGGTGGTGCAGGAGACCCTACTTTCTAAATTAGCTATCCAGATCCTGGGTACCGGTGGCCAGGTCACGGGCATGGCCAAGGCTTTCTACTACGCAGTGCAGGGCTTCACCTTTGCAATCTTGGTGGTAGCCGCCAATACCTCTTACGCCGATTTCCCGCGCTTGGCCGCTTTGATGGCTAAAGACGGATTTGTACCTCGCCAGTTTTCAAGCCAGGGTGACCGTCTCGTTTTTTCCAACGGCATTCTCATTCTCACGATCGTGGCGGGCATTCTGGTTTGGACTTTCCACGCCAACACCGACGTCCTGTTACCCCTATACGCCGCGGGTGTTTTCATTGGATTCACCCTTAGCCAGGGAGGCATGGTACGCCATTGGATGAAAATTCGAGGGCGTCATTGGCAAGGAAAGGCCTTTGTTAATGGCCTCGGCGCGATCACGACGGGCATCGTGCTGGCCGACATTCTCATCACCAAGTACCGGGGCGCTGGCATTGTGGTCATTTTAGTCGCCCTGCTGGTTGTGCTCTTCTACAACATCCACCGGCACTACATCCGCGTACGCAGCAAACTGGCCTCCAGTCGGACCGACACCATTTATCCCCACAAGCATCGCGTCCTGGTGCTGGTTTCTGGCATTCATCACGGCGTGATCCATGCCCTGGGTTACGCCCGTTCCATCGCGGACTACAATGAAATCGAAGCCATCACTGTGGATTTCCCGGACGCCCAGGGTCGGGACAGTCAGTCCCTGGAGAAACTTAAATCCGACTGGCCAAAATACTGCGAAGGGGTCCCCCTAAGGTCTCTCCGCAGCCCCTACCGGAAAATTGTGGAACCTATTCTGGATGAGATTGATCGCATGCGTCGCGCGGAGCCGGAGTACATCCTCACGGTCATCATCCCGGAATTCGTGACCCGCCATTGGTGGGAAAACCTGCTGCATAACCAGACGGCCCTGCGGATCAAGACATCGCTGCTGAGCCGGTCCAAAGTCATCGTGATCTCCGTGCCGTATCACTTGGATCCAATCTTGGACTAATCGAAGCGTGACAGCGGCTTGAGAAAAATTTCCTGACCCGTGAGCAATTCCGCCAAAGTGCGGTGATTGGGCGTAAGCACCATGCAGAGAAACGACAAGGGAAAAGCCAATACCGAAAATAGATGAAACAGGGAAAAGGCCAGTCTGCGTTCAGGTTGTTCCGAGGCCAAGAGCAAGCCCATGGGCACCATGAATAGCGATTGCCCCGCGAGCACCATGGGAACCAGCACCATCACCCATGAAAAAGCCAGGTGAAGGCTTACCAGATAGGGCCAAAGCTCGGTATAACAGCGCGCTATCGGTGCTCCCAGTTGCCAACTGACCACCAAGGCCAGAAGCACATTGGTGATGAGCAGGGTCCCAGCCTCCAGAATCTCCAGCTTGACCAAGGACCAGAAACTGGAATCCGTAACTTCCGATTCGGATTCCAAGGTTTGCGTCATGGGTAGCCTGAGGGCCAGACCTGAACTTTCATTTGTGCGACCTGGCTCTTGTATGGGGACGGGGGTTACGCGGCCCAGAGCTGGGGATACGATGCCTTGATGGTGGGTGGCGGGGGCCGGTGTCGCCGTTGGAAGGTTTTTGGAGGGAGCGGTAGAGGATTGGAAAACCGAAGCCTGGAAAAGCAAAGGACGCGGAAGCAACTGCCCGCCCATATTCAAACCACACACCGGGCACTCCACGCCGAGAGGAGAGAGCCGATGACCACAACTGGGGCAGGTCTTGCGAAGATGGGCGGGCCTTGAATCAGGTGTCATGAGGGATTCAGCCAAGGAAGGCGATCCAGCCCGGACGCTCGGTTTTGGGCTGATTTGGAATTATTTCCAGAAGCTTGATTCTCCCCTGCCAAGCTGGATCGGCTGGATTCAATGCCCTGCCTTTCCTTAACGCATCTTTGGCCTCAGCCCACCGTTCCTTGGCCGCTTGGAACTGGGCGAAAATCAGGTAGAGACGCGAAGCCCGCTGCATCAGATCACTATTGTCGGGATTGAGCCTCAAGAGTGCGTCCATATCCGCTTCGGCTGATTCCAGATCTCCTTGCGCCAAGTGCTTTTGATAGTCACCTAAAGTCGCCGTTCTAGGTGTGCCTTCATTCAGGGCCACCCGGGCCCGGTCCACCAGTTGAGCTGCAGTTATATCACTGGGATTCAGGCGCAGGAATTCCTTGGCCCGGTGGTAGGCACGCACAGGGTCGTCCCCGAGGGCCAATTCAGCCTCGGTGCGGATGCTGGCGGGGGTTTCAGTAAGATCAGGGGCCTCGTTGCCTCTTGACACTTTGGCGAGGGCGGAATTTGAGAAATAGGCGCGGTCAGAGGCGAGTTTTGCATCCATCTGGCGCTGGTGAAAAACGTACCCCCCCACAATTGAAACAAAAATTAGACCGACCAAGCCCCCCCACGCCCCCTTGGACTTCATCCATGGGTAATCTCGAACCAGCTCCGTAACCGCATTAGGCAAGGGCAGACCGCTCCGAACGGGTTTGCCTGGCGCTGTCAACGTCGCTGGTGGCGTGACCACGACGTTTTCAATACCCAGCCCGGATTCAGAGGTGGATTCCGGCGGGCTTTCAGCAAGCAGGTCGCTGACCTGTTGAAGGCCTCGCAGGGCTCTTTCATGCTGCGGCTCATGGGTAAGCACGAGTTTAAATGCGAATTCGGCCTGCTCCAATCTTTTCAAGCGCATGAGCCGCTCACCTTGGCGGCATTTCTGCTCTAAGGCTTCAGCATCCAGAGGTTTCCCTGGGGCTTTGATCATGTAACTTCCGGTAGCGCGGCCCACCTCCATGAGCGAGATGGCACTGGTGTCTTTTTGAGCCATGGAAAGGTAGGCCTTGGCATCTTCATTGTCGGGGTCAAGGGACAGCATTTCCCGCCAGCGGGCCATGGCGCCGTCGGTATTCCCTTTGTCGTAGAGCTGAAGGCCCTCCTGAAGCAGGGAGAAGAGGCGGCCCTCGAAAATGCCCTCTCCTGTGTCCTCGGAAGCTAGTTCCGGCAAGGGCAAGGAGACCGCGCCTGGTTCGGACAATATTGCGGCTGCTTGCGGTAGGGAATTGGAACCTTGCTTGGCCATTTCCTGGCGTGCGCTGGCCACATATTCAAGGGCCAAGGGATGGTTTGGCTCAATCCTGAGTACCTCTTCCCATCTGGAAAGAGCATCTGCGATCTGGTCCATGTCAAAAAGGGTGCAGCCTTGGCGTATCAGCAAATCAATATCAATTTCTTCGGCTGGTATTTTGAGCTGGGGGAGTTCTGCTTCCACTGGCGAAGGGATGATGGGTTGAGGCGCCGCTTGGGCCGGAGCGTCTAGGCTAGGCGGAGTCTGAAGGGTGGGTGGCTGGACTACCGGCTGGCTGGAGGCTGGGCTGGTCGGGGATAGATTTTCTAAGTCTGCCAGGCCCTGCGTCTGCGCTGCCAGTACGACAGGATCGCCCGCTTTCTGCCGCTCATCGAGCCAATGCTTGACATGTACCAGACAGGCTCGCGCCCCCGCATGGGTTGGATTCTTTCGCAGAACAGCTTGCCAAATCTGCCCAGCGGCGATGACCTCTCCTGCCTGGAAGAGGTCCTGGGCGCGCTGTAGATGGGCAGCAAACGGATCCTGGGTTTCGGACATGGCCTATTCGAGTGAAAACTGATCTTCGGGGCGGATAAGCAGCATGAAGGTGCTCTTGCCACAAGTGAATTCCTGGCGATCCATGATTGGAACGGTGCCGTGGATGCTTTGGCCATCAACGAACGTGCCATTGGTGCTTTGCAGGTCCGTGAGCCATACCGTCCCATCGCTATGAATTGAAAGAGATGCATGCTGCCGCGAGGTTTCAGGGTCGTGGGTGATGATCTCGCCCTGGTCGCGTCCGATGACGAGACTCGGCCTGTCTATGACGCGCACCGTCGAAGACAGGGGTCCCGTTAGGAAAGCCAAACTGAATTTAATCCCCTTGGGCATGATGCCCGCATGAATCCCATCGAGCATGCTTTGCCTATCCCTACGAGCGGTAGAGTGGGCGGTGGATGACGGCGACTCGGTGGGGGGCGGGGGAAGCGGGGGTTGAGGCATGTCCTCCTGGGGAATCGTCTGGTATGCATTCGGATTGGGGGCCAACCCAAGTGGGAGATCAAACGGATCCACCGGTGGTGGCGTGAAGGCTTGGGTTCTTTGCACCACCGGGGCTCCCGGAACAGCAGGGACCTCAACAAAGACCTGATCAAAAAGTTCTTCAGAATCCACGGCTGCGATGGGTTGCACCGGGTTGAAGACCTCGAACACATGACTGCACTTGGGACAGCGGAAACGTTTGCTGACCGCCCCCTGAAAGCGCGTCTCGTCATATTGGAAGCGGGCGGAACAAGATGGACAAACCACAATCATAGGAATCCTCGGTGTGCTGCTTCCCTAGTGTAGTTTTATTTCTTCCTTGTCGCGAAAAAGCTGAACTCGGATCTAAGGGGAACACCTCCAGGCAGTTTGAAGTTTGAAACACTTTGGGGCAACGGCTGGTTCACCTGAAGGGTCCCCAGCTCCAGTTGCCAGGAGTCGCCGCTTCTTTCAACCCACTGAAGCTGCCGGGGTAGGTTGGATTCACGGTCTACCCAGATATAAAGGCTCTGCATGCGTTTTTTCATGCCCAGCGTGCGGGGGGTGAGCATCAGGAAGTAAGTGCCAGCCACATCCTTGGACTGGCCAAGCCCAATCTGGAAATATTCCCCAAGAAAGGAAAGCTTCTGGCCCAGTCCCATGAATTTCCGGTTGTGGTTTTTGATGACGCCAATCTTCAGGAATTCGGCTTCCTTGGCACCTGGACTGTAGGAGATCAGTGCTTTAGGGGTGAGGTGAAGCACCAAGTCCTCTGGGGAGGCAAAGCTGAAGTGCGCAAAATCTGAGCCCTGAAGATAAAGGGTGCCTTTCGTTATCGTGGGCGTTTTCAACATGGAGCGCCGCATGGTGAGCGTGAAGGGCGCCTGCAAGGTGTCAACTTTGGCCTGGGCCGCGTCAAATCGCTCAACGAGTTCCTTCAGCTCGGGCATGGTCTGGGCCGTCATGGGTGGGCCCAAAAGCAGGACTAGAAAGGGGAGAAGCAAATGGGTCAACTTCATACGGAATCCTTTGGGGTCGCCGGTTTCGACTAAGGTGCCGCCAAGGTCATGGCGAGTTCCAGCCGCAGCGGATCGCGCTGGTGCGCCAGATACAGCGTGGTCTGCCATCCCCGCAGCACCTCCGCGGCCACCACACGCACCAGTTCAGGGTCATTGTTTTGTTCGCTCAGGTGAGCCATGACCACTGTTTTCAATCTGGGCGAGAGCGCAGACGCCAGCAGTTCGGCCATGGCGACATTGCTTAGATGCCCCACACGACTGAGGATGCGAGCTTTCAGGGGCGGTGGGTATTCGCCATCGCGCAACATATCCACATCATGGTTGGCCTCCAACACCAGCAAATCCAAATCGCGGCAGTGGTCCAGCACCAATGCCGTTGGATGGCCCAGGTCCGTCACCACCGCCGCGTTGAAACCATTCGACTCCACCCGGTAGGCCACTGGGTCCGCAGCGTCATGGGGAAGCGCGAAGGGCTGCACCCGCCAGCCACACCAGTCCGCCGCGAAGCCCGCCCTGAGTGGAATCCAGCGATTGCCTGGGATCTCTATCCCATGAATTCGCTCCACCACCACCTTCGTTTCGGGCGTCGCGAGAAAGGCCCAATCGGTATTGCGCAGCATCACGCCCACGGCGCCAATGTGATCCGAATGCTCGTGGGTGAGGGCCACGGCCCTGACGGTGTGATGATCCAGGCCAACGGCCTCCATGCGCAACCGCACCTGTTTAAGTGAAAGGCCTGCATCCACGAGAAGCGTGCGCTCGCCATCGCAAAAAGCGTGGCAATTGCCCTTCGAACCCGATGCCAGTGCGGCGTAATGCATATTCCAGGATAGCCCTTCACCAGGTTCCGCGCGATGATGGCCCATGGATTTCACCTTGCGGCCATCAACCCTATCCGACCTGGAACTTCATGTGCAGCATCGGGTGGTCATGTTTGCCGACATGGACTATGGGGATGAAGCTGGGCGGGAACGCATGGCCACCACTTTCAGGGATCGCCTGCGCACCTGGCTCAGCACCGGCGAAGTGTGCGGTGTGCTCGCCGAATCTGATGACCAGGTGGTTGCAGGAGCCTTGCTTCAATTCAAGGAAGCGCTGCCCAATCCATTGAGCACCCAGGCTGTGCGAGGTTACCTGTTCAACGTCTTCACCGATCCCACCTACAGAGGCCGGGGTTTGGCTCGAACCATGACCACCGCCCTCGTGGAGGTGGCCAAAGCCCATGGCATCGGCATGGTGGAACTCCATGCCAGCAAACACGCCGAAGCCCTTTATCGCTCCATGGGTTTCGAGCCCACACCAGAATTCAGGCTCATCCTGGATGAGAGCATCCAGAAGCCCGGGCAGTGGACCGACCGGCGCTAAAAATGCCAGCAATTCTTTTTTTCGATGGGCACTGTGGGCTATGCCATCAGGCGGTATTGTTCACGTTGAGGCGCGACGTTGGCTCAAGCATCCAATTTGCCCCCCTTCAGGGAACAACCCTGCGGGAGCATCTGTCCCCAGAGCAGGTGGCGACCCTGCCGGACAGCCTGGTGATTCTGGACGGAAACAAGGTCTTTGTGAAATCCCAAGCCGTGCTCCATTTGCTGCGCCGTATGGGTGGCCCCTGGAGTTGGGCAGGTCGTGTCGCCTCCTGCTTTCCCACAGCACTAGGTGATGTGCTCTATGATCTGCTCGCCCGGATCCGCCATCGCCTTTTTACCCCCCCACGGGAATTTTGTCCCCTTGTCCCAGCAGAGCTGCGGAAACGATTCCTGCCTTGATCTGCCCTGCAGCTCGCCATCACCCGACGGAAGCCTGCTTCAGACCTGCACCACACCCCCATCAAGATTCAGACATTGGCCCACCTGCATGGTGTTGGCAGGAGCAAGCAACCAAGCGATGCCGTGGGCGATTTCTTCCGGCTGGAAGAAGCGCTGCACCGGAACCACTGCTTCCGCCTTGAGGCGGGCCTGGTCCTCGGAAATACCAAACCCTTCGGCCATGGCGCGGATGCCGGTCTGAGCCATGGCTGTATCCACCCAGCCCGGCGCTACGGCATTCACATAGATGCCCTTGGGAATGAGTTCCAGCGCCAGAGCTTTGGTGAGGCCCAGCAGTCCGTGCTTGGCAGCGCAATAGGCGCCGTAGCCGGGCACACCGAAACGGCCCAACACCGAGGACACCAGAACAATGTGACCGCCCGCGCCAAGCTTGGGTGCGAAGGCCCGCACGGTGTTCCAACACCCCGTCAAGTCTGTCTGCAGGATTTCATCAAAGTCAGCATCCACGTCGGCCAGTTCACTGTCCACCGGTGTTATGCCGGAAATGCCAGCTGCGGCCACCAGACCATCCAGCCTCGAAATGCGTTCACTCACAACCCGTAGGGCGACCCGATCCGTGACACTGGCGCAATGGATGTGGGCCCTGCCACCAGCCGTTACCACCGCTTCGGCCACGGTGGCCAGCGCGGTTTCATCACGTCCCAGTAGATGAATTTCACTTCCCAATGCAGCGAAATGAAGCGCCACAGCGCGACCAAGGCCGCGAGACGCTCCGGTGATTAGAAGACTGTGGGTCATCCTTCAACTCCTCCGTTTTCTTGGTGGGGCTTCCAAAAGGCCAGGCCCAGGATGGCGGCCCCACATAGAATGGCGCAAGGAAGGCTGGCTTCAAGGCCGAAGGCACCACCCGTGAGCCATTCAGGGCGACCGTCGAAAACCGGGTTCACCCAACCGCGGGCGTCCACGGTGCCGCTCACGCCAAAACCCAACAGACTGCCTTGTGTCCAGTTCCACCCCAGATGGATGCCCATGGGCAAGGCCAAGCGTCGTGTCTTAAAATAGGCGAGGCCCAGGAGCAACCCCGCCAGAAAAATATTGAGGGTGGCCCAAACCTTGACGGAACCGGCCATGCCGGGATTGTCCCAGTGGGCGTAAGCAAACCAGAGCCCCATGAGCAGCAACGCGATCCAAGTACCCGTGCCTTTCAGAAGGCGTTGGAAGGGATAACCTCGAAACAGCAACTCCTCATTGACGGCTACCGCCAGGTAAAACCAAGCGCCAGCCATCAATTCTCGAAGTCCCCCACCGCCAACGCGTTGCCAATGAAGTCCATGGAAGGCGAAGATGCAGCCCGCCACCAGCAGCATCAGCAGCAGACCCGCCGCGGCTCCGACTGTGAACTCTACTCCCCACCGCAGGGATGGTTTCATTCCCAGCACAGGCAGGGGCTCCTGCTCCAAGCGCAGGCAGAGGATCGTCGCCGTTAGGACAGCCAACGCCGTGGCCCACTCAAAGCCCAATACCTCCCAGAGCCCGAATAGGCTTAGGAGCATCATGCAGAGATATAAAATGCCTGCGAAGCCCAAAATCTTCCACCCATTTCGGACTGACCCGGTAGGCGCGAGAAAGACATCCTTCAGCACGACCTAGTGGCCCGCTTCGGCAAAGGCCTTAGCGACTTCCAGATATACCTTTTCTTCACCAGGCTTCAAAATGCAGGCTCTCGAAAACCACGCAGCGGCTTCCTTGCGGCGGCCACCCACCAAAAAGGCCCTGCCAAATTCTACAAAGCGGTGCCAGTCCCCGCCATCCATGGTGGCCGCGACCTGAGCAAAGCGATTGGCTTCGTTGGCTAGACCTGATTCTGCCAAATCAACCGCGATGAGGCCCATGACTTCACGGTTCCCCGGGTCCCGGCTAATGACCAGGTCGTAGGTGGCCAGGGCCTCTTTGCGCTGCCCCTGTTTCAATTGAGCAAGGCCCATCAATCTGAGGACCCTACCATCCTTGGGTTCCAGCGTCGTGGCGATCAAGAAAGCTTCGTCGGCGGATTTTGAATCTCCACCTGCCATGAAATAGCGCCCGCACTCCGCCAGGAGCTTGGAATCCCGCGGCTTGATGCTGCGGGCCTGCCCGGCACACGCTTTCAAGATCGCCTTGCGGTCCCCCATGAAGAAAGACTCGCTGAAGGGTGTCTGGCCAACGAGTGTTGAGACAGAAAACAACAGGGTCGGGATCGTTATACCGCGCAACATGGGTCCTCCGGGAAAGGGCTGAGTCTACACGCAGTCCGTCATTCTGCCCATCTCCGCCCATTCCAAGAAGGGTACAATTTTGAAACAATCCACCAACTTTTTATCAATCGAACCTATTGCGGGTCTTGCCTCTCCTTATTCTTTCGTCCTTTTTCTTTGAGGTTCCTTTCATGAGGCGATGCATCCTTGCCCTTGTAGCGGTCGTGTGTTTCGCCCCAAACGGAATGGCGGGGACCGAACCTGTGCTCAGGTACGCCTTCAAACCGGGGTCGCGCCTGGAATATGTCCAATCTTATCGTTCCAAAACCCTATCTGATGCACGTGCCCTTTTTCAGGCGGGCACGGATGGTTCTGACAATGACTCGCTGGTCATGGATCTCCAGATGGATTTGCGCGGAAGGATGATCATCCTGGTCGCCGATCGGGATCCCCAAGGCTTCTTACTTTTGGTTCACTGGGAAGGCCTTCGGGGAGGCGTGACCGCGAACAGTCAGAACCAGTCAAGCTTTCTGGAAGCCATCCGAAAAGGGCTTGCCGAGCCAGTGCTGGTGCGTATGGATGACCAGGGGCGGATCGTCGCACTCTGGCTCGATCCCGACTTGGATCCGGGCGTGCAGGGTACCGCCAGGATGTTGCTTGCGGAGATTCAGTGTGTCCTACCGACGGGAGCCGAATCAGCCTGGAAGACCACGGAGCTGGACGCCTCGGGAACCTTCGAGGTCCGCTACGAGCTGGATCCTGCAACGCCGAAAAACGGCCTTACTCGGATCTGGAAACACCTCGCGCAATACCTCCCCTCCACTGACACAGGAAGGCCCCTTTCCAGCAACTTGAAAGTAGAGCGGAGCATTGAGGTGGAGGGAGCCCGCCAGATCCTATTCAATCCACTTGCAGGCCGCCTGGAGCGGTTGGAGGCTCGTGAAATCCATCGCACCAACATTGCACAGAAACTGGTAGCAGCTTCAGATACGCGTTTTGCACTCCGACGTTCGCGAACCTCGCGATCAGATGCCAGGGCATCCGCAAAAGCAAAGCTAACTTCGGCTGATCTGCAACTACGCTATCCCGCCACAGAACTGTTCGTGGTGATTGGCCCTCAGCAACAGGAGGAGGCCGTCCAACGGAAGGAGCTTGGGGCTTCCACCATAGAAGAACTCTTTGCCACACTCAATACCGCAGAAACACAGGGGCTTCAGGATGAAGGACCCCTCTATTTGAAATTCAAAGCAGTGGCACTTATTCATCCTGATACCTGCTCAACGATGGGCGAACTCCTGGCGAACGCAAACCCAGAAGGGCTCTCGATGCGACTGCTGGCTTCCGTCCTGGGAGTTACGGGGTCGCCCCAGGCCCAGCAAGCCTTGGCAGATGCCATCCGGCGGCGCCGTGAGGACTGGCCTGCCCAGGCTTTTCTCCTCCCTGCCCTGGGCCAGTGCGCCGAACCTTCTACGGCCTCAATCAACCTACTGGAAGAGCTTGCCTACAATTCGCTTCACGTACCCATCGCTTCAACCGCCCAACTCATGCTTGGAACCATGGCTTTCAATCTGGCTCGCCAAGGGAAGCCTGAAAAAGCGGCGGTCATCGTGGAGTCAGCACTCTCGCGATTGAGCCAGTCGACTTCGGTCCCCCTGACAACCCGGTACCTCCTCTGCCTGGGGAACGCCGGATCCCTCAGTGCCCTTCCCGCTTTGCAGACCTGGATCTCCAACAGCGATGCCGAGCTTCGGGCTTCAGCGATCTACGCCCTCCGTTGGATCGAAGCTCCTGAAGTGGATCCCATACTTTTGCACGCCCTGGATTCCGACCCCGCGCCGGAGGTCCGTTTAAAAGCCATTGATGCGCTCAAATTTCGAAATAGTACCGGGGCGGTTGTCTCGGCGCTCAAAGGTGTGGTTATCGGAGATGCCTCACCAAGAGTGCGGCTGGCTGCTCTGGGAAACCTTTGGGACCTTCGTTCGACTTTTCCCGATGTGCTTCCCGCGGTCGAAGCCGCCTGCAAAGACTCGGACGAGGATATTCGTAACCTGGCCGAGTCAATGCTCGGCAAGAAGTAAACCTACGGGGCGGTACACCCTCTCCCGCATCGCACCCGGTGCGTGCTCCCGCTCGCTATGCTCTTGGACGCAAGCTGGAACCTTTAGGGTAGGTCCAGCCTGCGCATCGCCAAGTTAGGTTGCCGCAACGGCTCAATTCACGGGTAGGGGCCGCGAGGCGTCAATGGAGATCAGATCGCCCTCGGAATGGAATCCACTCCAGTTAAAGAGGTTCACCGTGGCTGTGTTGTGGCATGAATTCCAGAAGTCCGGCACGCAGGGGTGGTTGAACTGGGCATAGGCGTAAACCCGTCCACTGAGCATGTCCAACTTGTTGTGAATGACAAACTTTTCCCGGATGCCGAAAGCAAAGAGCCAGATGACTCCAGCCTCACCTGAGATTTCCATTTCATTGTTGAGCAGGGTCATGTTCGCTCCCACTCCACCTTCAACTCCCAGCCAACTGCCCCCGATGCAGACCCCTGCTTGGGCATAAACGCTGGTATGAACAAAGGGATCCACCCAAACACGCACGAGCGGCAACCCGCCATAGACGCCGGCACCATATTCCAATCCAGCATCGCCATGGACCCCCACCTTGATATTGAGGGAGAGGGGACCGATGGGAATGGGAATGGTCGTACTGAGATCGGTGCCTTTGACAAACCGCTGGCTCCGCGTCCATTGCCCGGGTGCCGATTCGTTCACGTTGAAGATGGTTTGGCCGACCACAGTCACATTCATCTTGGCGGTGACGTGCTTGGCAGAAGTGGAGAAGTCCGCATTGGCATTGGCCAGCGTGAAGCCCACCCCGAACACAGCGCCGCCAGCCGTGGCGTCCCCGTGGAACGTGAAGTGGCTCGCATTATTGTTGAGATCATCACTTGCGGGCGGATTCGGGATTGAGTACGCCACACCGTCAATGGTTCCCTTCCCGCGCAGGTAGGCCTGGAAACTGCTCGCGTTACCCAGCTCAAAATTGAAGGGGTAGTTCTGATGAATGGGATAGGCCCTGCGGTTCGGCGTATTGATGCCGATTTTGATCGGGATGCGCGACGTCGCTAATTTGGTGGCCATTATGGTGTGCAACGGGCTAACCCCGGCGAGGCTGACAGCGGCGGATTCTTGGATGTGGGTCTGATACTGCTGGGCACTGATCCCAAGCTTCTTGGCATCTCCTTCTGACACGAAGCTCTTTAGCTGAGCAGCCACGGGCTCCTTGGCGGTGGCCAGGGAGAAGCGCTGCAATTCGATTTTGGGAAGCTGTTTGTGAAAGGCGCTGATGGTCCGGGTCTGTGTTAAAAGGGTGCCCTCATTAATGACGGCGCGGCGAAGCACGGGCAGTGGAGTCTTGTTCTTGAGGGAGTACCCGTTCTTGTTGAGGTAGGACTCCATCGCGTTGAGTTGATCGTAGTACTCCCCTGCGGGGACCTGCCGACCATCAGGAAGGGTGATCTTGTCGGTGCGGCCCACAGCTCTGCGGGTCTTGGGATCCATGAGCGCGAAGGGCTGGTGTTGGATCGCAGGCAGCTTTATGTCCTCAAAGGCAGTGGGCGGTGGCGTGGCGTTTTTCAAAGCCAGGGAGATTGTCGCGACCCCTGGCGCAAGCTTGATCTGCCGCTCGTTCACGATGGGCTTGAGCTTCAAGGCAAGGGCATTGGATTTGGGTGGAATTTGGGCAAGCGCGGGGGTCGTGGCACCAACCAAAGCCAGACCAAGCACAGACAGATGAACGGACAGACCGAAGCGCTGGGGCACGGCATTTCTCCTTTTTCAAGATGCGGTTTTTGGATAATTACATTCAGCATAGGCCTTTCGAAGAGGGTGTCGAACTTATTTTTCACACGAGGGTTGAAACGCTACGCCAAGTTTCTTCACTTCAGCATTAAGCCAAGACTCCTGCCCTGAACCTGAGGCTAGCCCCCTTAGGCAAAGGAGAGCCGTCAATCACATAGCCTTAGCGACTCAACTGGAAATAGGTTGCAGTGGGTCGCTTCGGCCTGGCCTCGCAGCACCAACCATCACGTCGCCCTGCGGTCGGCATAGCGGTTTCGTCTCTGCGAACGCAGTGAGCAGGGAGGCTCCGCGTCCAAGAGCGTAACGAGTGGGAGCACGCACTGCGAGCGATACGTGGGGAGGGCGCACTGCACCCGATGGCTGGAGAGGCCGTATCAGTGCTGGCCACCCTGTAATAGCCCCTAATTATGCTCAGCCCCACCATCGGCGTAGACCAGGGCCAGCTCGTTCCACATGCGCTCTTCCTTGGGCTTGGCTTCGACGGTGTGCAGGGCCCATTCAGCGGCAAGATCCACCTTACCGTTGCGGACCGCGGCGCGGGTGAATTCAGCGCAATTCTGCCAGTCCTTCGGATCCAGGATCCAGGCGCGCTTCATGAGTTCCACAGCCTTGTCGGTCATCGCGGCATCCAGCAAATTCACCGCGGCCTTGGAAAAGGCATTTTTCGCTTTGGGATCCATGATGACCATCTTGTCCAGAGCCGCCACGGCCTCAGCCTTGAATCCATTCTTAAGCCAGGCGTAGGCGATGAGGCGGTGGGTTTCTCCGTCCTTCGCGTCATCGATCAGCGCCGCCGCGAAGGCTTCCTCGGCCTTGGCCCGGTTGCCGCTTGCCAGGTAGGCCCGGCCATACTCCGCGAGCAGACGGCTGTCTTTGGGTTTGATGGCCCGGGCGCGATCGGCGCATCCGGCCATCACGGTGCGGGGATCACCCTTGAAGAAGGTCTGGTCGACGCCAGCGGGGGCCTGGGCCATGAGGGGTGCCGCGAGCATTAGGATGGCCAAATTGCGCATGATGACTCCTGGAACCAGTGGGATTCTGGCTATTCTGGCACGGGCCCAAAGAGTCAAAGCGGAATGTTTCCATGCTTCTTGGGCGGCGTCGTATCGCGCTTGGTGTCTAGCAGGGCCAAGGCACGAACAAGTTTTTTCCGGGTCTCGCGGGGCAGGATGACTTCGTCCACGAATCCGAATTCCGCGGCGATATACGGATTGGCGAACTTCTCGTTGTAGTCGGCGATGAGCTCTGCCCGCTTGGCCACCGGATCCGCTGCACCTGCTACGGCTTTGCCATGGAGGACGTTCACCGCGCCTTCGGCGCCCATGACCGCGATTTCCGCGGTGGGATACGCGAAATTGAAATCCGTGCGGATGTGCTTGGAGGCCATCACACAGTAGGCCCCGCCGTAGGCCTTGCGGGTGATGATCGTGATCTTTGGAACTGTGGCTTCACAGAAAGCGAACAGCAGCTTGGCTCCGTGGCGGATGATGCCTCCGTGTTCCTGGTTCACGCCAGGCAGGAAGCCTGGGACATCTTCAAAAGTGATGATGGGGATGTTGAAGGCATCGCAGAAGCGCACGAAGCGGGCGCCTTTCTCCGACGCCGAGATGTCGAGCACACCCGCCAGGAAGGCCGGCTGGTTGGCCACGATGCCCACGCTGCGGCCCTCGATGCGGGCAAAGCCGACCACAAGGTTGGGCGCAAAGGCTTCCTGCACTTCGAAAAAGTTTCCGTCGTCCACGGTGCCTTTGATGATGAGGCGGATGTCGTAGGGCTTGCCGGCATCATCCGGCACGATGCTGTCGAGGTCCGGATTCTCCAGCGGTTGGGCCACGCGCGGCGCTTTGCGGGGCGCTTCGCCCAAGTTGTTACTGGGCAGGAAGGAGAGCAATTCGCGGGTATGCGCGAGTGCCGCCAGGTCGCTGGGTTGCACGAAATGGGCGACGCCGCTTCGCGCGCTGTGGGTGGTGGCGCCGCCCAGCTCTTCCTTCGTGACTTCCTCATGGGTGACGGCTTTGATGACATCAGGCCCCGTCACGAACATGTAGCTGGTCCCACGAACCATAGTGATGAAATCCGTGATGGCGGGGCTGTAGACCGCCCCCCCAGCGCAGGGTCCCATGATCAGCGAGATCTGCGGAATCACACCGCTGGCGAGGGTGTTCCGCAGAAAAATATCCGCGTAGCCGCCCAAGGAGACCACGCCTTCCTGGATCCGAGCCCCGCCGCTGTCATTGAGGCCGATGACTGGGCAGCCAATCTTCATCGCAAGGTCCATCACCTTGCAGATTTTTTTTGCATAGCCTTCGGACAGCGAGCCCCCGAACACCGTGAAGTCCTGCGCGAATAGCGCCACAGGACGACCGTCCACGCGCCCGAACCCCGTGATCACGCCGTCCCCGGGAATCTTTTCCAGGTCCGGTGTGCGGTGCACCATCAGCGCATCCATCTCCTCGAAAGAGCCTTCGTCGAGAAAGGCCGCGATGCGTTCCCTGGCCGTGAGCTTACCGCCTTCATGTTGCTTTAAAACCCGCGCCGCGCCACCACCCTCATGGGCAGCGGCGTGCTTGAACTTGAGGGTCTCGATTTTTTTCTCAAGCGTCATGGGGGCTCCATTCGAAGCGGCTGGGCAATGCCAGTCGGCCCAGTTTAACCGGTGGTGGGAACTGGCTTACTTAATCGCCTGTTGGACCACAAAACGGGCAAACTTATCGGCCCACTTGTCCACTTTGTCTTCAAGGTTCGACATTACCGAGGCACTCACCACCCGGTGGTGGATAGCCATAAGCAACTCGTGTGATTTGGGGTCCACAATCTTCATGTCCCAGGTCAGGGTGGCGCTACCCGCGCCCCACCCGATCATGAATTTGGCGGCCTTGCTGCCAGCATTGCAGTCCACCACACGACCCACCAACTCCAAGTCCCCCTCGGTCCGGCTCACCTTAGCCTTGCCGCTGAAAGCACCGGCCAAGGCACCGCGAATCTGGCTGGGCATAGCATCTGTCAGGGCCGTGGCTTTGGAATTATCTTTGCCATCTCTGCCCTTTTCCAGCATGACCACGTCATCCCAGTTTTTGAACGCGATGGTGCGGCCCGTCAGATTTACGCCCGGCTTGATCCAGTAAAAATCAATGTCTTCGCCCTTGGTGAAGGGAACCTTTTCTCCGAACCAAGCCATTTGAAGCAGTCCCTTATCCAGGGTCTCGGTGATCTCAGGCTTGGGAGCTGCCGCAACCGGCGCCGTGGCTGCAGTTGTAATGGGGGTGATGGTAGGGGCGGCAACAGGCACCGGCGCGGGTTCCACTTTGACATTTTCTTGAGCCACCAGGCCAAGGGAAAGCAAGGCCGCGAGCGCGACGGATAGACGCATGAAAACTCCAGAATAAAAAAGTGAAAATGAATTGAATAACGAAAACGAAGTGGGTTCTGAAAGGTATCAAGGCTCTCCAGGGGTAACGCTCTTCACCCGCACCGCATCCGCGGGCAGGGGCTCGCCGCCCACGACGTGGAAATGCAGGTGGAACACGGATTGGCTGGCGTCCTTGCCGGTATTCACGATGATACGGAAACCCGAAGTCGCGATACCAGCTTCCCGAGCCACTTTTACGCAGACCGTGAGCAAGGCGCTACGTGTTTCCATAGGAAGCTGCTCAAGTTCCGTAAGGTTTGAGACATGCTGCTTGGGGATCACCAGCAGATGCACCTTTGCCCGGGGTTTGATGTCCCAAAAAGCCAACACATGGTCATCTTCATAGACTTTTTTCGAGGGCGCCTTATCCGCAATGATTTTGCAGAAAATGCACTGGGGATTGGCATGGAATTCAGGATGCGCATCAACCCATGAAACCGAAGTCGTTGGCAGCGGTGCTTGGGGTGGCGCCTGGACAGCTTGACCCAGCAGGGGCAGAGCAAGGAAAAGGGGAAGAAGAATGCGAACCTTCATCGTCCGCCCTTTTTCCAGTCCGCCAGGAAGTTCTCAATTCCCTGGTCCGTGAGGGGATGCCTGAGCATCTGATCAAAAACCTTGGGCGGGATGGTGGCGATGTGCGCGCCTGCCAGCGCTGCGTCCGTGACGTGACGGGGGCCGCGGATGGACGCCGCCAGCACCTGCGTGTCCAATCCATAGTTGTCGAAGATCTGCACCAAATCCTCGATCAACTCCATCCCGATGTGATTGATGTCGTCGAGACGGCCTACGAAGGGTGAAACCATGGTCGCGCCCGCCTTGGCGGCCATTAGCCCTTGGGTCGCGCTGAAGCACAGCGTCACGTTGGTGTGGATGCCCTCTTGGCTGAAGGCATGGCAGGCCTTGAGCCCCTCGGCGGTTAACGGGACCTTCACCACCACGTTTTTGTGGATCTTGGCGAGCTTACGGCCTTCCATGATCATCCCAGGAGCATCCGTGGCGATGACCTCCGCGGAAATGGGTCCGTCCACGATGCCGCAGATCTCTTGGATGATCGCCTCGAAGGGTTTGCCGCTTTCCTTGGCGATGAGGCTCGGATTGGTGGTGACCCCGTCCAGGATTCCCAGCTCATTGATGCGCTTGATGTCCGCGATGCTGGCGGTATCGACAAAAAATTTCATAAAAACTCCAAATAACTCCGAGACGGAAGCTTTCATTGTCTCAGGGCCTGCGCCAAGCTCAAAGGAATGGAGTTCACGATGACCCAAACGCCTCAAACGCCTCAATCCGAAATCACCGTCCTTGACAAAGGCTTTGTCCGACTGGTGGATGCCATGGGCTCGGACCTGTCCGTGGTGAATGCGGCGCGGGTGAGCTTTGGCAAGCGCAAGGATACGTTCGACGATGGCGACAAGAAGCTCATCAAGTATCTGGCGACCCACGAACACACCTCACCCTTCCGTCACGCCTACATGCAGTTCCATGTGAAGGCGCCGATCTTCGTGTTCAGGCAGTGGATGAAACATCAAATCGGGTGTTCCTGGAATGAAATCAGTGGCCGGTATGTGGAGTTCGCGGATGACGAGTTTTTCGTGCCCGCGAACTTCCGCCAACAGGCCAAGGTGAACAAGCAGGGCAG
>JANYBM010000125.1 GCA_025361125.1 Holophagaceae bacterium
GCCAACCTGACGACGCTGAGTGCCACGGACACACCGGGCAACCAGAGCCGTTTGACGCTCTCGGTCCAGCGCACTGACACCCCGCCCCCGCCACCCCTCGCTCTCACCCTGACCGTGCTCGAACCAGCGGATGGCAGCACCGTGGCGAATCCCAACGTGGCGGTGTCAGGCAGCGTATCGGATGCCAGCGCCACAGTTTTTGTGAATGGCCAAGCTCTTGGAGTTACACCCGGTGGCACTTTCAGTGGAACGACAACTCTGAATCCTGGCCTCAACATTTTGCAATTCCTTGCCTCGGCCCCAGGTGGCCGCAGCGCCAGCGCCACTCGGAATGTCACATATACAGCGATTGGCGGCGGTCTCGGCATCCAGATTCAAAGCCCGCAGGAGGGGATCCTGACTAATCTTATGACCACCGAAGTATCGGGAAGCGTGTCCGATCCCTTGGCTCAAGTCACCGTGAATGGTCTGAGTGCCACGGTGTCCCCCGATGGTACTTTCACGGCCCGATTGAGTCTTCCAGAAGGCACCCAAGTCCTCAAAGCCGTGGCCCAGCGGGACGGCAATAGCGCCTCAGATCAGCGAAACATTCTCATTGATCGCACACCACCGGTCGTGACTCTCACGAATCCCGAGGAGGGTTACCAGGGGCATCCTGGAACCGTGTACCTCATTGGTAAAGTGGACGATCCCACAGCCCGGCTGCTCATCGCGGGGCATTCCGCGCAACCTGCTTCCGATGGTACGTTTACCCTGCCCTTGGATCTGCTGGAAGGGAGCCACCTGCTGGTTGTCCTGGCCACGGATCCTGCGGGGAACACGGGCCACGCCAGCCGGGGCATCACTTTGGACGGCACGCCCCCAGCGTTGGCCTGGGTCAATCCCACCCCGCGCGAAGGGTCCCAATGGATTCTGGAGGATCTGCCCATAGCCCTCACTATTTCCAAGGCCGCAATCGTGACGCTTAATGGCCAGCCCATGACTCGGCGAGAGGCGGACTTTGGCGAACCAGGCCCGTATATCGCCAGCCTTCAACTCAAGGTGCCTGAAGGCGCCTTGGAACTGAAGGCCGAGGCCAAGGATGCCGTGGGAAATAGCTCAACAATCACTCGCAAGCTCGATGTGGGTCTCGCGAAGCCGCGCATCTCCGTTGATAGCCCTATCGATGGATTCACCACGGTCCTGGGCCAGGTCACGCTTCAAGGCAAGGTCGAAGCCAGTCCCTTTGTCGGCCCTTTGACATTCACAATCAACGAACAGAGTGTGAGCCTGGATGCGGCTGGGCACTTCAGTTTTCCCATCAATTTGACCGAAGGACGCAACGTTCTCCGATTAGCAGCAGTGACCCGTTTTGGCGCCAAGGGCGAGGCAAAGCACACTCTTTTCCGTTGGACTGAGGGTGTGCAAGTTCAGATCCAGTGGCCTGTTGATGGCCTGGCCTTGGCCCAAACCACCACCGAAGTACATGGAACCGTGAACCGACCTGTGGCAAGTGTTTTCGTGAATGGAACCGCGGCCACGCTTGGGGTCGATTCCTTGAGTTTCGTCGTGCCATCCATGCCCTTGGTAGAGGGCAGAAATACGCTACTGGCCGAAGCCAAGGACGCCGCGGGAAACCGCGGCCAAGCCCAAGTAAAGGTGACTCGGGCTTCCGACCGCCCTGCTTCAGAGATGTACCAATGGCAAGAGCCCGCGGACGGTGCCTACTTGAAATCCCGAAAAATTGGGATTCGTGGCACAGCAGACCGACCTGGTGTTGTGGCTGTGAGTGTCAATGGCCAGGAAATGGCATTGTCAGGAGAAGGTGCCGATGGCGCCTTTCAGGGGGAAATCAAATTTCAAAATCGCGGGATCAATGCCCTATTGCTGGAGGCGACAACTCTTTCTGGCAAGCTCCTCACCGAGCGGAGAGAAGTCTCATTCCTGCCGGATCTGCCGCGTCTCAGCCTGGCGGCTCCAGAAGCCGCTCGGCCTGGCGAGACCATCCACATTGAGATCAAACCTGATCCTGCGACCACCTTACAGAATGTGGATCTATCCTGGAATGGCAGGCTGTTGGGGCATCTGACTCCGCCTTTCGCGCTGGTAGATGCCTTGGTGCCCGCCGATGCGTTGGTGGGTTCTCGCCTGCCCGTCGAGGCCTTGGCCACGGATTTGGAGGGCGAAACCGTCACGGTACGCACCCATGTGTTGGTGCTGCCTGGGGATGGTTCCGGTGGAGCGGGGGGGCCCTTGGTGATCCGTGCTTTGGATGACCGTTCAGGGCTTCCATTCGGTCTAGCCGCTCAAGGCCATGCCATACCTGAAGGTGGTTCCCCTGTGCCTCTGGATGACACGGGTCGGGCGGTGCTCCCCGTGCTTGCACCCACCGCTTGGATTCGAATGGAGATTCCCGCCTCCACACCCATCTGGCGTCAGGCCACCCAACTCGGTAGCCCCCAGGATTTGCTTGATACACGGCCCACGCCTCTGGAACCTGGCATGGATGCAGGCCCCTCAGGCTTCCACGGCATTTTTTCCGGTGGCGCGTTTGAAGTGAACATTCCAGCAGGAAATCTGAGTGCTCCCTGCAAAATCGCCCTTACTCCCCTCAGCAGTCAGGGCCTTCCCGCCCTTCTGCCTGCAGGTTGGAGTGCGGTGTCAGCGCTGTGGGCCAGCGTGGATGGTGCGATCTGGACATCGCCAGGTGCAACCTTGAAATTGGTGCTTCCAGATGCGGCTCCGACCTCGGGGCTCACCTGGGTTCGCTGGGATCAGGATCTCAAAGTTTGGGCCGCCCTGGCCACGCCTCTAGGTAAGGATGAACTCACTACACTCGCCTTGCCTGGGGCAGGTGCCTACGCCTTGGTCGTGCCGGATCCGGCACCCACGACGCCACCGGTTGCAGGGGTGGCCCAGGCCATTCAGCCTTTCAGCGGTGAGCTATGGCACGAGGGCCTGCAAGGCTCCCTGGCGATGGATCCTCCGATCATGCCAACGCTTCAAGCGCTGCAAGGCGTCAAAGCTTTTGCCCGTGTGGATCTGGCCTTTGGCAGCCAAGCGCCCATCCCCAGCGGCGCAAGGGTCCAGTCTGATCTTTTGGAGACCTATATCCTGTTTGATCAGCGTGTCATCGAACCCGAGATGCGCCGAAACGATGTCCTGGTCCATCGCTTCGCGTTAAGTGTGGATGCTTCAGGCAAACCCGCACTAAGGAGTCTCGGTGGGACTGGGGGACTGAGCGTCGATATTCCGGTACGGATGTCGCGTGCTTTCCAGCCCACAGAACTGGTGGAAGGACTCATCCAGGTTGGCGTCTACAAAGGTGCGGAAACACTCGCATTGGGAGGAGAATTGCTGGGTGCCGCCGGGGGTTCCTTCACCCGGGATGGCATTACTTTTACGCTCGGCGCTGGCGCAACTGCCAACCCTGTGATGGTGCGGCTCCAGGCGGACCCACCTTCGGAAGTTGACGCACGTTGGCCCGAATTGAAAGATCTGGGCCGCGTCGCGATCAGTTTCCAAATTGATGTGGTGGGTGCCTTTCAGCAGGGTTACTCCCTGCAGATCTCGGATCTGGGCCTGGTGGTTTCTGGCCTGCGGCCGATCCTCGTGCAACACAAAGTTCTGCAAGGTCAGCGTCGAACCCTCGCCGTCGGGGCCTTCGAACTCAAGGATGGCGTATGGATCCTCCAGATCCCCGCCGAAGGCAATCCCCTTCTGGCGGGAGGCGAATTCTCTGTGCTGGTGCCAAATGCAGCATGGAACTGGGTCTCCGGCCAATGCACGGCTCCAAAATCGCTTCTCGTTCCTGGCGGATCTCCCGCTGAAGATGTGGCCGTGCCGGAGGTCTACGTATTGGGAGGAATGCTCCCAGCCGCTTCCGGGCCAACAGGTTACTTCGCGTTTCCTGCAACACCGGTCACAGTTCTAGCTCTAACCGGCCGGCAAGATGATTTCGGCATCCAAGGCACTGTCTCGGTTCCTGTGCCTTCAAACGGGAACCTGTTGCGTCTCACTGCCGTACCCTTCCGCTTGCTGAGCCTGGAACCCTCCGAGGGCGATGAAGTGAATCCCGGCCTGGTGATCCAGGCCCTCTTTTCCACCCCGGCCGACGGGGCTGCTTTGTCCGCGCTGCACCTCATCCAGGCAAGCGCGTCCATCCCCAGCGCTTCTTTGGCAAGGGCTGCCAGACCTCGCGATCTGGACGATGACGAGACAGGTAAAACGCTCACAGTCCTGTCCACGGTCAAGCCGATACCCACCGCCTTCACAGAAGTAGAGATCCCTCTTCGGCGATCGCTTTCCCTGGATGGCCGCACTCTTCTGCTCTCGCCCGAGCGGGGCCTGGATCCCGGTGCCTCCTTCCGGCTTGAACTCAAAGACCTGAAATCCACTCAAGGCGAGATC
The DNA here is from genome assembly GCA_025361125.1 of Holophagaceae bacterium. Classification (GTDB taxonomy): domain Bacteria; phylum Acidobacteriota; class Holophagae; order Holophagales; family Holophagaceae; genus JANXPB01. Next base: position 4,390 of record JANYBM010000125.1, read on the forward strand.
CTTGATCCTGTCACGCGGCACTTCATGACTCCTCCCAACGCGCCGGTGGGGGCCGTCGCCCTGGACCGCATCACCCTTTCCTATCCCGACGTGGATTTGAATGTCAGCGTCGTCATCCCAGAAGGCGCTCTGCCGCCTTGGTCCCTGGTGGAACTCACGGAACCAGACATGGGCAGCACTGCCATGGGCACCATGCCCCCAACTGGCCCACTGGGCTTCCTGCTCAAGGCTCATTTAGGCGAGGAGATCCGGATCGCGGGC
>JANYBM010000130.1 GCA_025361125.1 Holophagaceae bacterium
GTCCACCCAGCGGCGCCGTAATATAAAGAAAAGACGAGCACCCAAAAAATAACCAAGTGGCTCGAACAAAATGTGCGGGTGGACTTTCCATGGCCCGAAGGGGATGTAAATCGGGAAGGTCATCTAATCGCTGGTCCTTCATGCACGAACGGTTTGTTCTGACCTAGTCTGAAGCAGCCGGCGCGGAAAGCACCCCTTTTCTCTTGAGCTCCTTGATCTCCTCATCCCCATCGTCGAGCAGGCGCTCCCAGTTTTCCGGCCGGTAGCCAAGGCTGCGGGCAGCGGAAATCAGGAGGCTCTGGCCCGGCGATGGGCGCTGGGGATCGAGGCTGTAGACGAAGTCGCGGTAGGCCGTTTCGGGATCGATGATCGTCCATCCCATGCTCTTGAAAAGCTGGATGGCGTGGTCCAGGAAAAGGGCGTTGATGAGGTTGTGGTGCAACAGCATCACCTGCGGGACATCCCGCCCGAAAAGCCGCCGGGAAAGGTTGCGGTAGGCTTCCGCCCGCTGGCGGAGGTGCGCAAGATAGACGGCTCGAAAGGGTGCCAGGTCAGCGTCTGGATGCTCATTCAAGACCTTGGCCAGGGCTGAGTCCAAGCGCCAATCCGAAGTGTCCAAGGAAACGTAGGCGTTGCGCATTCCCCGCGTTTTCAAGAAAGCCTTTATGCCATCGCGTTTTTCGGGCGTGTCGCCTTCCCGCAGGAATGTGAAGCGGAACCATGGCTTGAATCCGGGAAGCGTGCGGATGACCGCTTCGCAGGCCAGGATCTCGTCCTGGTACTGCTTCAGCGTCGTAGTCTTGCCGTTGAGGTCCAGATGCGTGACGGTATGGTTTCCGATGGCGTGGCCCGCATCGCCCCAGGCCTTCGCCAAAGCCAACCCCTCAGGCCGGTCGGCGCCATTCCCAAGCGTCACGAATAACGCGGCTTTCACATGGTGCTTCTCCAGCGCAGCCAACAACGCTGCATTCCGGGCCTGCGGGTTCATGCGCGGCATCGCCTTCAGCTGTGGCCCGTCATCGAAGGTGAAGGCCACAGATTGCGAAAAGGCGGGGGCCATCGAGAAGAAGGCCAGGGCCAGGGAACATGCTGCGGTTGCGGGTTTCATTGGAGTCCTCCTGGCCTTTCGAGTTTGGATCCCGCCCGGTTTCCGGGTTGTTGGACGTCCAAGCACGGGAAATTTGTAAAGTACATCTTGCAATGTACATTTTTTATCGTACATTAATCATCGTACCTACGCCACCGAAAACCAGGAGCGACCATGACGAGCCAGAATCCTGCGCCAAAACCCACTGAAGCGGAAGTTGGCATCCTGCACGTGCTTTGGGAACTGGGGCCCAGCAGCGTGAAGGATGTCTACGCCCGCGTGGGCCAGGAGCGCGACTTGGGCTACACCGCGGTATTGAAGCTCATGCAGACCATGCTGGACAAGGGCCTGCTGGAGCGCGATGCATCCGAGCGGGCGCACCGCTACTGGCCCGCCCAGGCCAAATCAAAGACCCAGCGCGCGCTGCTGGGGGATTTCATGAACAGGGTTTTCGCTGGATCGGCGGGCGAACTGGTTCAGATGGCCCTGCAAGGCCACCGCCTGCGGCCTGAAGATAAGGCCGCCTTACGTGAACTGCTGAAGGAGAAATAGCCATGGGATTCCTGGATCTCCAAGGGCTCGCGGCGGACCTGGGCCTCGCCCTTCTCCACTCGGTCTGGCAGGTCGCGCTGGTGGCGCTTGCGCTTTGGGGCCTGCTCACGCTGCTGCACCGGGCCGCGCCCGGCCTTCGGCACAACCTCGCGCTGGGGGCGCTCGCCCTCGCGGTCATCTGGCCCGCCTCCACCTTCAGACAAGCCCGGGTCGACCGCGGCGGGCGGATTGCCTCGATCGCCAGGGGCCCGCGCTTCATCCAGCCCAACCCTGCCCCTCCACGCCTGACCGGAGTGAAGCCCGGTTTTCCCGCAAGGGTTATCGAGCTGTCGAAGCCCGCCCTGCCTTGGCTCGCGCTCCTCTGGGGCGCGGGGGTCATCGCCTTGGGATTTCGGTTGATGGGCGGGTGGCTGTGGCTCCAGAGGCTTCGGCAATCCACGGAAATGGCTCCGGAATGGGTGTTGGATCTGGGCCGGAACTTGGCAAGAAGGATGCGTTTGCGTGTTCCCTCGTTGCGGATTTCAGAAGCGGTCGCCGGGCCGTTCAGCTATGGGCTGTGGCGCACCATCGTTGTGCTTCCGGTGGCCTGCCTGGGACAAATGGACGCCCGGGATCTCGAGGCCTTGCTGGCCCATGAATTCGCCCATCTCCGCCGCCACGATTTTCTGCTGAACGCCCTGCAATCCATCGCCGAATTGCTGCTCTTCCATCACCCGCTGGCCCGCTGGATTTCCGCCACCGTGCGCCTGGAGCGCGAACGCTGCTGCGACCTGGCCGCGGTGTCGGTCTGCGGCGATGCCCTGTTCTACTCCGCCGTGCTGGATCGCCTCGATGATCTGCGCCCGGTGGAATGTTCTTTCCTTCCCCCACCCTCCAGGGCCTCCGCTTCGCTTGCCCTGCCCGCACAAGGAGCACCCCTCATGATCCGCATCCGCCATCTCCTGGGCGTCAATTCCCGCCCCTCGCTGCCAGCCCTTTTCGGCGCCGTCCTTGTGCTGACGGGTCTTTGCTTGGCCGCCGTCGCGCCGTTCCGAGATGGCTTGAAAGGCCCGGCGATCCTGGTGCCCGCGGCCCTGCTCAAGCAGGTGGATGAAGCCGCCAAAGCCGAAGGCCTCGACCCGGATCTCATCCGCGCCATGATCCAATGCGAAAGCCGGTACGACCCCAAGGCCCTAAGCGCCCATGGCTCCATCGGGCTCATGCAGGTCCTGCCCCAGACCGCGGCCCGCTTCGGCATCACGGATCCATGGAAGGTGGACCAGAACCTCCTGGCCGGCACCAAGTACATGCGCTTCCTGATGGACCGGTACAACGGCGACACGGCGCGGGCGGTCATGGCGTACAACGCGGGCGAGATCGCGATGGACAAATCAGGCAACGTGGCGCCCGCCGAGGAGACCCGGCTTTATTCCAAAGCAGTGCTGGACCTCTATCGCGAGAAAGCCGTCCAACCCACGGAAGGAAGTTCTGGCGTGCAGGCCATTCAAGGCCGCCTCAGCGCGCAACCCGATGGTTCATGGCGCATCAGCATCCATGCCTGGATGATGGGCAAAGGCAGCTTCGAAGTCACTCAAGGAGGCGAGCGCTTGGCCTTGCTTTACATCGAGCGGCCCGAACAAAGCCCCTATTTCGCCATGCCCGCCGCAGCCATCCAGCCAATGGCCGGCAAGGGCCCGCTGGTGATCCGGATTGAAGACCTTGGCAGCAAGCGCAAAGGCCAAGGCACGGTGCCCCTGGCCGCGGGGGATTTCATGCTCGAACTGCAAAAATAGCGCGACCGAATTCTACTTTCCCAGCTCGCCCGCCACCTTCGACGCCAGCTCGACCGTGCGGGCGAGCACGCTGCGGATGCGGCCGTCCTCCAGCGCCAGGATGCCGGCGATGGTGCAGCCTGCGGGCGTGGTCACGTCATCCTTCAAGGCCGCGGGATGCTTGCCCGTGGCCAGCACCATTTCAGCCGCACCGAGGGTCATCTGGGCCGCGAGTTCGACGGCCACGGTCCGGGGCAGACCGCGCATCACGCCGCCATCCGCCAGGGCCTCGATGATAATGTACATGAAGGCCGGGCCGC
>JANYBM010000163.1 GCA_025361125.1 Holophagaceae bacterium
TGAGACCATCCAGAAACTCATGGACATGGGGCATGGCGTGGCTTGGATGCTCGGCGGTTACGGTGGTTACCAGGGCATCCGCTGGGACCCGAAACAAAAGGTCTTTTTCGGCGCCAGCGAGAGCCGCAAGGACGGCCAGGCTGCGGGGTATTGAAGCAATGGCAGGAGCCCTGGATGCAACTCATTGACGAACTTGTGGCCGAGCATGACCTCATTGAAAGGGTGCTAGGGTCCCTGCGTGCCTTTGTGGAGGCCCAGACCCGAGGCGCCTCAGACCCTTCGGATGGCCTTAGGTTCATTCGTTTTTTCCGGGTCTTCGCAGACCACTTTCATCACGCTCGGGAGGAGGACATCCTCTTTGCCGCTCTCGTCCAGAAGGCCGAACTTCCCGCCGACCGAGGACCCATTGCCGTCATGGTTGCGGACCACGCTCAGATGACGGGTCTCCTCGACCAACTGGAGCCTCTCTTGAGGCTGGCGGATCTGGACGCGGTAGCCTCACAGCAGCTGCAAAACCTGGCAGTGGCATACTCCCACGCCCTTTGGCACCACATTGATGCGGAGAATTCGGTGCTGCTACCAGAGAGCCTGGAGCGGCTCCGACGCCACCACGTTCTCGAACTGCCTTCGCGCCCTTTGAACGCGGAAGAGCAAGCAGCACGCACCTGTGGCGAGCAGCTACTGGTGAAGTACCCCCCAATCCGAGCTGCGGAGGCCCTTCGAGGGGATGGCTGTGCCCTGTGTCCGGCCTTTGGAAACACCTGTCGCGGCCTCGAGCGGGAGTGGTGGAATGAATGGGAGTGGGAGGAGCACGGGGACCACATGCCCAAGGATTGACCCATGGGTGATCGGATAGAGCATCCGCACGGAAGATGTCTAGAAAACACTACTGTTGCGGCGGACCTGTGCGCGGCTTTTCAACGCGGGGGCTGATCGCAAGATTGATCCTCCGACCATTGATTGGCTCACTTAGAAGCCCAACCGCCCAATCTGAGTACTCGTGGGTATGGACTTTGAAGCGATCCTCGAAAGCTGCAATCCTCTTCTCAAGCAGCGCAATTCTTTGTTCGGAAGTAGCTAGCAGCGGCGCGCTCACCACCGTCTGTGTCACGGGTTTGGGTGCATTGGTGGGAGCGGGGGCAGGTGCCGGGGCGGGTGGCGTATTGCCTGGGGCTGCCAGTGGCACAGGACTCGTGCGGCTTCTCTCCGAACGTGGATTGATCGCAAGATTGACCCTCCGACCATTGATTGGCTCGCTTAGAAGCCCAACCGCCCAATAGGTGTACTCGTGGGTATGGCCTTTGAAGCGTTCCTCGAAAGCTGCGATTCGCTTCTCAAGCAGCGCAATCCTTTGTTCTGGAGTCTGCACTGCTGCCTGGGAGAGGGCGTTCCCTGCGGGGCGTGAAACCACCGCTTGGGCCGGGGCGATGGAGGCGAGAAATAGAGCGGGTAGAAAAAGTATTACTCGGGACATCTGGGTCCTCCCTATCGCAGAGTGAATTGAATGCTTTGAGCAAGGATGAGTCTACTCCCGGAAGGTCAGGGAGCAGGCAGATCTCCAGCCACTTTCAGGATTGCGCCCGAGCAAGATCCGCACACGATTACTGTGGCTCGCACAGCACTCAATATCTTCGTTAGCAAGGAGAGATGGCCCCGGAGCTGTTGCTGCGCGGATCCGCCTTCTTAGACCAGATCCTGATGGTTCGCTAAGGAAGGCTCCCGGTTGCTTTCCAAGCATTCCAGACGACGACGCACATGGGCCATCACTTCCGGGAACCGGTCGGTGATGGAGGTAAAATGGTTGCCGGTGAAGCGAATCAGCTCGGGATCCGGAAAGTGCTTCTTCCACCCATCAATCAGACAGGTGGAGGGTTCAAGGTAGCCCTCTGCCAGCAGTACCGGTACTGGAAGAGGACGAGGCACGTAACGGCGAATGGCGGAATCCATGGAATCGAGCATGGCGCGGCCGCGAGCTTCCCGGCTCAACGGCATGGGCTCAGGTGAAACCACATCTCCCGGAAAGCCCCGGTACGCTGGATCCGGCGGATCCAGCATCACTAGCAGCGCCACCTCCTCTCCCGCAGCGAGCAGCTGCCGCGCCAGCTCAAGGGCCTCCAGCGCGCCGTTGCAGTGGCCACCCAGTTGGTAGGGACCCTTGGGTTGCAGGGCCCGCAGGAAGGGAAGATGCCTGGAGGCCCCTGCTTCGAGGGTCTCCGCGGTCGGCAGGCCATCCATTCCCGGAGGGTGGACGAGGCAGACCAGGCGGTTCTCCCCAAGATACTGGGCCAGGTTCCTGGCGTAGAATCCGCCCCCCTGGAAATCGCCGTGCAGATAGAAGAACGGGCGCTTTCCAGCTCCGGTCTGCAGCGTCAAGACCGGGCCCTCCGCAATGGCTGCCGAACCGGCCAGAAGCTGGTCGGCCAGGGACTGGACCGTGGCCTTTGCATAGAAGGCCGCCATTGAAAGGGAGCGGCCGAAAAGAGCCTCCACCCGGGCCACCATGACAAAGGCCAGCATGGAGTGTCCACCGAGCTCGAAGAAATCGTCTTCCGCCCCGATGGACGTCACACCGAGAAGATCTTCCCAGATACCCGCAATGAGTGCCTGGGTCGGATCAGTCGGACTCTGGATGTGCCTCGAGAACAAGTGGGACAGCGGGACTTCCTGCAGCCGTCGGCGATCCAGCTTCCCGTTTGTCGTCGGAAATTGGGTCACCAGGCCGATGGCATTTGGAATCATGAAGGGGGGCAGTTTTTCGCGGAGGAAGGAGAACACATCCATCAGGTCGAACGCGGTGGGGCTGTATCTGGGTTCGATGTAGGCCACCAGCAGACGGTCGCCGGAGGTACCTTCGCGGACGTCCGCGATGCCCTGGACCACGGCAGGATGCTGGGCCAGGGCGGCCTCGATCTCGCCGAGCTCAATCCGATGGCCCCGCAGTTTGACCTGACTGTCCTTCCGGCCAAGGAATTCCAGGGTTCCGTCCGTCAGATAGCGGGCCTGATCGCCGGTGCGGTAGAGCCGCTGGGAACGCTCGGGTGTCAGGTGGTTCTGAACGAAGGCCGATCGGGTGAGCTCCGGCAGGTTCCGATAACCGCGGGCCAGACCCGGACCGCCCACATGGAGTTCCCCGGGCACACCCACAGGCACCGGTTCTCCGATGGAATCAAGGACATGCACGACGGTGTCTCCGATGGGTCGGCCGATGGGAATGGAGGTCAAGCCCTCCGGCAGGTCCCTTGGAATGGGGTGGCAGCAAGTAAAAGTCGTAGCCTCTGTGGGACCGTACCCATTCACGAACCGGGTTTCAGGAAAACGGTCCAGGGCCCGGCGGATGTGGGGCACGGAAAGGGCTTCGCCTCCCACCAGTACCTGGGCCACACTGGCCAGTACCTGAGGAGCCTCATCGAGGAGTGCGTTGAAAAGTACCGTAGTGAGCCAAAGGGTGTTCACGCCTTGGGCTGCCACCACTTGTCCCAAGGGACCCGGCGCCAGCTCGGCCTCGGGATAAAGAACGCAGGTCCCCCCGTGAAGCAGGGCGGCCCAAAGCTCGAAGGTCGAGGCATCGAAGGAAACGGGTGCCGCCAGCAGGGTGACCGTTTCCGGGCCCAGATCCACGTAGTTGATTCCGAACAGCAGCCGCACGATACCGCCGTGGCCTATTTCCACGCCCTTCGAGCGCCCAGTGGAACCCGAGGTGTACATCACGTACGCAAGCTGGCCGGGCAAGAGCCTTCCCTCCAAGTCGGCCGGATCCGAATCCTCCCGTTCCAGAACCCCGAGGTCGAGGCAGAAAACTTTGGTGTCGCAGGCAGGCACTTGTGAGACCAGATGCCCCTGGGTGAGCAGAATGCTCGCCCCTGCATCCTGGAGCATGAAGGCCAGACGCTCCTTCGGCATGCTGGCGTCCAGGGGCAGGTAGGCTCCCCCTGCCTTTAGGATTCCGAGAATCCCCACCACCAGCTCGAGCGAACGGCCCATGAACAAGCCGACCACCCGGTCCGGCCCGATTCCAACCTCCTGCAGCCGACGGGCCAGGCGGTTGGCCAGGCGATTCAGGGCGCCATATGTAAGCGAGTCGGTTCCTATAACTACGGCGATCGCCTCTGGATTGCGGGCGACCTGGGCCTCGAACAGCCGATGGACACCCGCGGTGGGAACCTCCGGCGCGGGAGGGTTGAAGTCCAACAGGACGCGCAGCCGTTCTCCCGCATCCATCATCCGAAGAGTGGAGATGCGATCCCCAGCGTGATCCGCCATTCCCTCCAATAGCTGCAGAAACTGGGACCGCATGTGCTCCAGGGTCCCTGGTTCGAGAATGTCCGTGTTGGCGGCGAGTTCGCCCCACACATCGTCCGAGCCTTCCCACAGTGTTAGCCCCAGATCGAACATCCAGGTCTGTCGTTCCATGTCCACGCGGGAGTCGGTCAGGCCCGGGAAGTCCGAAGTGTCCAAGGGGACGTTCTGCATGGCGAAGACTGCCTGCACGAGGGGAGCGCGATCCGGGCTCCGCTGGGGCTCCAGCTCCTCCACGAGCTTCTCGAAGGGCAGATCCTGGTGGTCGAAAGCGCCGAGGGCTGTGGCGCGTACCCGTTTCAGCAGTTCGGCGAGGGTGGGATCCCCGGAGAGGTCCGCGCGGAAGGGGAGCATGTTGACGAAGCAACCGATGAGCGGCTCCAGTTCAGGCCGGATCCGGCCTGCCATGGGGCAGCCCACGAGGAAGTCGGTTGCTTGGGTCCACCTTCCCAGGAGCACCTGGTAGCCCGCGAGGAGCACCATGAAAAGGGTCGTCCCTTCGGCCCGGGCGAGGGATCGCAGCGCTCCGACCAGGGCGACGGGAAGCCGGATAGCAATCCGGGTTCCGCAACCACTGGGCAGGGGAGGACGAGGATGGTCCAGGGGCAGGTCGAGAAACGCGGGGACCCCTTCGAGGCAGGTTCTCCAGTAGGACAGGGATGTTTCCAAGCGATCGCCCTGAAACAGCTCCGCCTGCCAATGGGCAAAGTCAGAATATTGCACCGTCAGGTCGGGTAGCCCTGCATGGCCGCCCTGCAGGCAGGACCGGTATAGGGCTTTGAGATCCCGGAGCAGCACTTCCAGGGACCAGGCGTCCGAGATGATGTGGTGGAGACCTAGAACCAGAAGGTGCTCCCGAGGGGAAAGAACCAGGAGAAGGACCCTGAACAAGGGCCCGATGGCCAGGTCGAAGGGATGCCTTATGGCCTCCTCGGCCAGCGCCAAGGCCCTTGGTAACCGCTCCGTGTGGGGCAGGTCCGAGAGGTCAATGCGGGAAAGGTTGAGGTCAAGGTTGGTGGCGATAACCTGCTGGGGTTGGCCATCCAGCCACTGCACTGTGGTCCGGAGGGATTCATGCCGGGCCACCAGAAGGGAAAGGCCCGCCTCTAGCGCAGGCAGATCCAGCAAACCTTCCAGCCGTTGGACCCGGTTGACGTTGTAGACGGTGCGATCGGCAAGTTGCTGGTCCAGCAGCCAGAGTTGCCGCTGGGCGAACGAGGCCGGAAATACATACACGTCGTCAGTACTGGTTTCCGGTGGTGGTTCAGGGGGTGGATTCAGGGTCATTCGCAGCTCAAAAACCAAGGATCTCACGCGCTGTCAAGCGAAACAGAACCGTAACCTTCAGACGGCACGAAGATTGACCCCAAGTTGCTGTAAGTCCGAAGGGCGACCGGAGTGGAGTATGGGATGCTCCCTCAATCATTCGCCAGACTTGCCCCGAAGGCTCTTCTTTTATAGGAGTGGACTTCTTTTGTAAGCCGGATCAACTTCTCAATGATAAGAACTGGCAATTTACTGGCCTCTGCGATTTGAATGGGTGCCCAGCCCCTTTCCATTCCTAGTAACGCCTGATCCAAAGCAAAGTAGCTCAGTTGGTTATAGATCTTGCGAATCTCGTCAATGGAGGCCGGATCGCGCACTCGTTCCACTTGTATGGGCGCCCCATCATAGATCCAGAAAGAGAGTCCGATCAGATCATCGTCACCCATCCTTAAACCTGCCGCGGGGGCCTGCGAGATCACTTCGGGTCTGGTGCCCAGGAGTTCAGCCAGCTGCCGGACCTGGCTTTTATACAGATGCATGATCGGACAGATGTGGGCGATATGATCCCCCAGTGGCAAGAAATAACCCAGTTCAAGTTCCGTCTTGTTTGCTGTGCCCATCACCAAATGGCCACGTTCCGCGTAGACGGCATAAATAAAGGTCCTTATTGCATTCTTGCCGCGTGTGACATCCAGGGAATTCGGCTCAGTGATGAAGCCCATTTCAGGATCAGATTCTGACAATATAGATACCAATTTCTGCGGGAATGGTCCAAAAGGTATTTCAATCAGCTGGACTCCCAGATCATCTTTCAGATTATGAATATTCTGTATATATTTTGACTCAAAATCTTCCTGTAAGACGGTAAAACACTTGAGCTTTTCGCTGCCCAGCGCTCGCTGGCAAAGACGGGCGGTGACATCCGAATCAAGCCCCCCTGAAAGCCCGAGCACAACTTTAAACTCTCCCACCTCGGTTTTTATGAAATGGAGAATGCGTTCAAGCTCCGCGTCGAGCGCCGATTTCGAGAGGATCAGGTTGCTCATCGTCATGTCGATCCAAAATTACCACACGCCCGTCAACCCATACCCTGCAGATCCAGGTCCCGATACCGCTCCAGATACCGGTGTGGAAACTTCCCAGCTCGGCGACCCTGGTTTATATACAGACCATCAAGGCAGCCGTCTCGGTATGCGGGGCTGGGCGCGGATTTCCGGGGCCGCGGCCCGGGCCAGGCCGGGATCTGGATTCCTTAGTAAGGCCGCCAGTTCCGCGATGGTGGGCCGCTCGAAAAAGCAGCGGATGGGAACCTCCAGTCCGAAAGCCTGGGGCAGTCTGCCCAGCACCTGCGCGGCCAGGATCGAATCACCCCCCAAGGCGAAGAAATTGTCGTGGATTCCCAATTCATCCGTTTTGAGGATCCGGCGCCAGAGACCCGCAAGGGTTTCCTCCAGACCATCGGTCGGGGCCACCCGTGGCCGACGCATGGCCTCCGCTAAAAGCTTCCCCAGTCCGATTCGCTGCAGTTTCCCAGTGGGGCCCTTGGGAATCTCAGGCACGAATACGATCTGCTGCGGCAGTTTGAAGTTGGCCAAATGGGTTGCTGCGTGACGGAGGAGCAAGGATTCAGTGGCCACGGAGCCTGGCTTGAGCACGACGGCCACGACGATCCCTTCCCCCAGCCGTGGGTGGGGCACACCAAAGGCAACCGCCTGGTGCACGGCGGGATGGGCAAGGAAAACCTCGTCGACCTCCCGGGGAGAGATCTTCCAGCCGCCGCGGTTGATGAGCTCCTTGAGGCGGCCCGTCAGGAAGAGGTAGCCGTCCTTGTCCAGGAACCCCTGGTCTCCGGTCCGGAACCACCCGTGGGTGAAGGCCTCGGCGTTGGCCTCGGGGCGCCGCTCGTACCCCGTCAGGATGCTGGGACCACGGACCACCACTTCGCCAGGAGTTGCAGGGGGCAGCAGGGATCCTCCTTCATCCATGATGGCCACCTCCGGCCCCGCCGCGAGGCCCACGGAACCAGGCTTGCGCGGGGCGGGAGGCAAGGGGTTGGAGGCGATCTGGTGGGCTCCTTCGGTCATGCCATAGGCCTCCAGGACGGGCAGCTTGAAGGCAGTCTCCAGTGCTGCCATGACCAGCGGCGGCAGAGCCGCAGAGCAGGACCGGATGAAGCGAAGACCATGGGAACCCATCCGCTCGGGGTACTGCGAAGCCCCCTCAAGTATCGCCTGATGCATGGTGGGAACAGCGGTGGTCCACGTAGGACCGAAGGCCGCCAGGCCCTCGAAGAAGCC
>JANYBM010000140.1 GCA_025361125.1 Holophagaceae bacterium
TAATTCATCAGATCGCCGTCCTCGATGAGCCGCACGCCGTGGCCGATGCGATGGGCGCCGCAGAGGTGGATGGCTTGGTGGATGCTTTCGGGGCCGTAGGCTTCGCCCGCATGCAGCGTGCAGTTGATGTTGTTGGCCAGCACCCGCCCGAAGGCGTCCTTGAATTTCTTGGCCGGAAAGTTTTCCTCGGCCCCCGCCAGATCAAAACCCACTACACCCTTGTTCTTGAACGCCACGGTGAGGTCCGCCATCTTGTTGCCCATCTCAGGGCTGATGTGCCGGATGCCGCAGATGATCACGCCGGTGCGGATGCCATACTTCTTGCTGGCGAGCTTCAGCCCTTCCAGCACGGCCTGGACGATAGTGTGCAGCGTTAAACCCTTCTGCTGGTGGAGGATTGGCGCATAGCGTACTTCCATGTAGCGGACATTCTCCTTGGCCGCGTCCTCAGCCAATTCAAAAGCGGTGCGGACCAGCGAATCGTAAGTCTGCATCACGGAGAGCGTGACGTCGAAGGCCTTCAGGTACTCCACCAGGGACTTGCACTCCTCCCCCACTTCCACAAACGGCCGCAGCTTGTCCGCGCTATCCGCTGGCAGCTTGACCTTTTGTTCTTCCGCCAATTCCAGGATGGTCGGAATGCGGAGCGAACCATCCAGATGGACATGAAGATCGGTCTTGGGAAGTCGTTGAATGTCTTGATACGTGAGGTTTGCCATGGCCCAGACTAGCGCCAGGACGTCCGTAAGACAAATGTCAACCTCATGCGTGCAGTTGGCTCACCCGGTGGGCTATGTCAAGCCCTTCAGTCCCCTTGGCCTGGCAGGCGCGGCAGATCCCAAATATCTGAAGGCTGTGATGCAACGGCTTGAATTGGAATTCTTTGCAGATGGATTCTTGCATGGCTTCCAGGTCTGGCTTGAAGAATTCGATGACGGTATCACAATTCAAGCAAATCAAATGATCATGGTGCTCATCACCATGGACTGCCTCGTAATGGGCATGCTGGTCCCCAAGGCTCTGCTTGCGAACCAGTCCGCATTGGACCAACAGGTCCAAAGTCCGGTAGACGGTGGCACGCGAAATCTCATTGCCCTTCTGTCTCAAAGACAGATGAAGGCTGTCGGCATCGAAGTGGTGCTTGGAAGCAAAGACCGCATCCAGAAGTGCTTTTCGTTCACCGGTGTACTTGAGTTCACGACTACGAAGAAAGGCTTCGAAGCGACTTTGCTCTTCAGGATGAAGCTGTTTTCGCGAAGGCTGGGGTTTGACCATTGGGACTCCCAGAGAAGAGCTTAGGGGTTTTTACAGAGTAGCTAGCAATTTTCTGGCTGAATATACAGAATCACGGGTGTCGGACAAAGGAAGACTTAGTGGATTATTGCGAAAGATGCTTGACCAGTTTAAGAGCAAACTTAAACTAGAATCTCACACTTTAATTGGAGTTGCCCATGGCAATGGTTGTGATACACACTTCAGCCCTCTCTAGAGTCCAAAAACAACGCATTGGAGACCGGGTTATCGAAGCCCTCCATAATGAAGGTCTCCCCGCCAGTACCGTGGTAGTGCTGTTTAAACGCGAAGATACTGACATATATCTGGATGGTGGACTGCTGCACGAAGCCGACGCGCCCCTTTCAACCAGCCAACACACCATCCCGGCCACGGGCTTTGTGCCTGGACCACCCGCCGCCATTCAGGATTTCAAGACCAAGGTCCGCCGCTCCCGCCAGGAACTTGAGGAGCTACGATCGCGACTGGTCGCCCTACTCCAGGATCGAGGCGCGCTTTCCAGTTTCGAGGCCCAGGATGGATTGGAGCTTTCCAATTGCGACTGGGCTCCAGCCACCCTCCGCCGTTTCTTTGCCGAACTTGAGGATGAAGGCGTCATCTTCAAACAGGGCCAAAAGCGAGGTACTCGTTATGTCTGGAAGGGTGTCGCCAACCTCCCTAGGACTCCCGCGCCTGTGAAGCTGGTAAAGAAGGAAGAGTCTGAAAGTTGAAATCCATAGTCTGTCGCAAGCGGCTCGGAAGGGCCGCTTTTGCTTGAGTCCCAAGACCCAGGACTGAGGACCCAGAATTCACCTCAGCGCCCGCTCCACATCCTCGGCCCTCCTTGGCAACCGTGCGCTCAAGTTTTTCGGTCCTTCTTTCGTCACCAGGATGTCGTCCTCGATGCGAATTCCGATGCCCTGCCATTTGGCCTCCACCCCTTCACTGCCTTTGGGGATGTAGATGCCAGGCTCCACAGTCAGCACCATGCCGACTTCCAAAGGGCGCCTTCCTCCCGCACGATAAATTGGATCCCGCTGCCCGTAATCGCCGGCATCATGCACATCCATACCCAGCCAATGACTCGTGCCATGAATAAAAAAGCGCTTCCAGTCGCCGCGTTTGTAAACTTCATTCTTGTCACCCTTCAGGATGCCGAGCTCCACCAATCCATCACTTACGACGCGCGAGGCCGCGAAATGGGTGGCGATGTGGGGGCTGCCCACCACGCAGGCCGCGATACCCGACTCCTGGGCCTTGAATACCAGATCATATAGCGCACGCTGTTCCGGCGAGAATTTCCCACTTAACGGCCACGTGCGGGTGATATCGGCGGTGTAATAGCCCACTTCCGCGCCTGCGTCCACGAGCTGCAATTCGCCTGGATGCAAGGGAGCATCGTTGAATGGGTAGTGCAAGATGCAGCTCTGATTCCCCGCCCCTGCGATGGTGTCGTAGCCCAGAAAGCGCGCACCATGCCCCCGCACCACGCCCTCGAAAGCGCCCACCACCTGGCCTTCGTTGGTGGCTGTCCTGGAAGCCCGCATGGCGGCAAGGTGTCCATCAATGCTTACGTCCACGGCCTTTTGGATCAGGTCTATCTCGGCGGGCTGTTTGATTGAGCGCAGCTCGGCTACGAGATGGCGTCCGTCCACAACCGTCTTCCGGAACTGGCCATGACCGTTGTCCGTGCCGAGGGGCAGCACAGCGTCGAGAATCCTTATGCGGAATTCACGGTCCAGATTGCAGACCAGCACGATCCGTTGGGCCGCCTTGATGGCATCGGTTACTATTTCGTCGCCTTTCGGAAAATCAAAGGCCTGGTCCGCACCTTTTTTCAGCGCGCCCTCGACGCCAAGCCGCGGGCCGTTCCACGCCTCCCGCTTGGGGTCCCTGGGCCGCACCAAAAGCGTATAGGGCTTGTCGCTGTCAGTGGACAGCAACGCTACCGATCCGGGTTCCTCCACGCCGGTCAGGTAGAAGAAATCAGAATCCTGCCGGAAAGCTTGCTCGCCATCGCCATTCCGTGGTTGTTCGGGCATCGATTTGATGATCGCCAACGTACCTGGCCCCATGGTTCTCAACTGCTGCAGCAATCGGTCCCGATTCCCCGCGAAGAAGGTATTTGGTAGGCGAAGACCGTGATAACCAGCGGCCGGTACTTGTGCAGTGACCAAAGTCACCAGTGAGGCACTACAAAAGATCAATCCCGTGCGCCGAATCATTCAGGCCTCCAGCTAACAATCTACACTTACAGGCATGGATTGGTTCGCCTACGACTTCGATCACCCCGCTTACTTCGACCACTACCGTGACAAGGAAAATGACGCTTTCTATGAAGGCCCCGCTCTGGCGGCCTTGCTCAGGTTGCAGCCTGGAGCATCGGTGCTGGACCTGCCCTGCGGCTGGGGACGCCTGCGGCCTGCACTAGAGGACTGCGGATATCACGTCATTGGTGGCGACTTAAGCCCACTTAACCTCCAACGCCACCGAAGCGAACATTCAGGTGCCATTGTGCGCCTGGATTTCCGCTCCCTGCCCTTCCGCGCCGCGTGCGTGGATGGAGTTTTTTGCGCATTCACATCCTGGGGCTATTTCGCCACGGAAGCGGAAAACTTACGCCAGCTGCAGGAATTTGCGCGGGTTTTGAGACCAGGAGGAACCTTGCTGCTGGACCTTTGTGGTCGCGAATCGCTGGAGCATGGTGTCGCTTCCACTGAGGGCCGCTGGGTGGAGCTGAAAGATCTCGGCTACCGTGAGCGCGTCCGCTGGAGCCCTGATCGCAAGCGCATCTGGACCGAAAGAAAGCAGGGTGGATCTTCATTTCGCCACGACATTTGGATTCCAACAGATCCAGAAGTACGCGACTTCCTCGATACCGCAGGGTTTGAGGTGGAAGGTGCCTTTGGCAGCCTGCGTGGTGGGCCCTGGTCGCGAGATGCGGAGCGATGGATCTACCGCGCCATGAAGCCTCAGCACGGTGTTAAGCCGAGACCCGTCTCGTCGCCAGGATAAAGCTGCCAAAGCCAACTCCCACCAGAACCAGGGCCGTCTGAAGTCCCAACACCTGTACCAGGGCGCTGCCCACCAGCGGGCCCACCATCATGCCAACGGCGTAGGCGATGTTCAGGATAGAAAAGGCTGACCCGTAGCTGGTGCTTCCGCTTTTCTCTACTGCATCCGCCACCGCTGGGCTTGAGGGCGACATGATCAGACTCGCGATGCTGCCCAAGGCCATCATGCTGGCCACCACAAAAATCCTTTGGCGGAAATAAACAGGTAGAGGAATGAAGACCACGCTCAAGGCCAGGCCGATGATGAGCACTTTCTTGCGGCCAATTCGATCCGACAAATGCCCCATCCAAGGCGAAGTCAGGGTATGTGTAAGCGCTGCGGCAGCAAAGCAAAGGCCGATCTCGCCGGGACCGAACCGCAACACCGCATCAAAATGCAGGGGCAGGGTGGATTCCAAGACCGCCCACAAAGCTGAACCCAAGGCCAAAGCCCCACTGAACACAAGAATCACGGGGTTTTTCACCAACACCCAAGGACTGATGCGCCCACCCTTTTCCCCTTGAGATTCTTCCAACAGAAAGGACCGTCCCGCGGCATCGAGCACCACCAAGCCAAGCCCAAGCATGAAGGGCGCCGAGGCACCAAACCCTTGGGTGAGATAGCCCGAAATGGGCGGCCCGGTGAGCACCCCCAAATTGGCGCAGGCAAAGGCGGTGCCCATGGCTTTCCCCCGCTGTTCTTTAGGAAAGTAGTCCGCCAGCAAGGCCATTCCGGGAATCCACGTGGCCGCGCCCGCGGCGCCTTGGAGCCCTCGGGCTAGTACCAGCAGCCAGTAGCTCTTGGCGAATAAAAACAGCAAGGTGGTCGCACCTAGGGCCAACAGTCCGATGAGCATGGGCCTGCGCCGCCCCACACGGTCCGCCAGGCTCCCTAGAGGCAGCGTGACCATGACCAAGGCGATGGCGTAGCTGGCAAACAGAAGGCCGATGCGCATCTGCCCCAGGTGCAGTTCCCGTGCGTAAATCGGCAGGAGTGGCACCAACAGGTAATAAAGAAACATGTCGGTGAAAAAGGCCAAGCCCACCACAACCAGAGCAAGGGACTTCGAGGAAGGGCGACCCATGCTTCTGATGGTAGACGACTTGAATTTTCGTTTGACGATTGACGATTAGCGATCAGTCGCCGACAGCTTCTCAACCCATATCACTTCACAGGCGCCATCACCGGAATCATCGCGGGTCATGGAGCTTTGCCAGTTCCAGCCGTCTTTCCCATCCACATGCACCAGGTAGCCGTCCAACGTCGCCACCTGGCCTTCTCGGACCCTCATCAGTCCACGTTCTATGGTCTTGGTGGCGGGAATCATGTGCATGTTGGCGGCGTGAGAAGTGATCACATCCATGGGCAAAGGCAAGGTAAGCACGCTCCAGTGAAACCAGCGATCGCTCTGGTTGATGCTCAGCTTTCCGAGCACCGCCGAATCAGACATGGGGCCCCATCCGAGCGCGAAATCCACCGGTGATAGTTCTGCGGCGCGATCAAAGTGATAGCGTTCGGTGGAGAGTACCCTAGCTCGGATATGGAAGCGGGCCAGCGCCTTGAAACGATGCTCCTTGGCGGACCAGGAGGCTCCGTCCGGAAGGTTTTCCTGCGCGGGTTCCTCAGCGGCCAGAACCCCTGCAGAATGGCTCACCGCGCGGGAATTCCAGCTTGAGCAACCCCAGCCCGCCACTACGACTGACATCAGCACCAAAGGCCAGCGAGCCTTTAACCAGTAGAGCCATTCCGAATCATTTTCGTAGGGGTTCATGGATAAGCCGTTTGCGAAAAAATAGTGTGTTATCTAGAGTGTGGGCTGGCCTAGAGGCTTCCGCTCTGGAAACGATAGCTGGAAGCGCCGTAACGCAATCTAATCATATTTCTGAGCATCATCAATCGCGTCGGCCTGCAGTCGGCATAACCGATCAAACATTGCGGTTGGCCGAGGGGTCCGGGCCCTTTAGCGGTGACCTGGAACATCCAACAGAAAACCAGTTGGGCCTTGGTTAGAATCAACGCTGCTCTCCTGAAAGGAGTCTTCATGGACCTCACCTGGTTCCTCGGTCATCCCGGCACAACGTTTCTGCTAGCACTGCTCTTCATCTTTTTACTGGTGCTGCTCTCCAAGTGGGCCCGCTACATCCCCAACAACCGTGTAGGCATCGTGGAAAAACTGTTCAGCCGCAAAGGTTCCGTGAAGACGGGACTCATGGCGCTGAATGGCGAAGCGGGCTATGAACCCCGGCTCCTCCGCGGTGGCTGGCATTTCCTCATGCCCTTCCAGTACCGCATCCATAAAATGCCGCTGGTCACGATTCCCCAAGGCAAGATCGGCTACGTCTTCGCCCGGGACGGCAAAGACCTCCCTGCTTCCCAGGCTCTGGCCTCCAATGAGCGCGCACGGGATTTCCAAGACGTGGAAACCTTCCTTCAGAACGGCGGCACCAAGGGCCCCCAGCGCATGATCCTCCGCGAAGGCATCTACGCCATCAATCTGGTCCAGTTCGTGGTGCTCACCGAGGACCAGATGCTCTACCTACCATTGGACCGCAGCGAGGTCGACACCTTCACCAAGATGAGCGCCGTCATCGCCGAGCGCGGAGGCTATCGCCCGGTGGTCATCAAGGGTACCGATGACATCATCGGTGTCATCACGGTCCATGACGGGCCGAGCCTCCCGTCCGACGAAATCATCGCGCCCTCCGTGGGCAATGATCCGGCCCATCCCGACACCTACCACAACAACTTCCAGGATCCGGACAAATTCCTGAAGGCCGGGGGCCTCCGCGGCCGACAACTCCAGGTCATCGTTGAAGGCACCTACTACGTGAATCGGCTGTTCGCAACGGTGGAATCCATCCCCAAGACCGTCGTCGAAGTCGGCACCGTGGGCGTGGTGGTGAGTTATACCGGTGCCGAAGGCACTGATATGACAGGCGCGGACTACAAACATGGCGAACTGGTAGCCGTGGGCACCCGCGGCGTGTGGAACGATCCTCTGCTGCCCGGCAAGTACGCCTTCAATACCTACGCTGGGAAGGTGGTGATGGTGCCCACGACGAATTTCATCCTGAAGTGGAGCCAGTCCGAAGTTGGGGCGCACCGCTACGACGAAAACCTGGCAGAGGTGAGCCTCATCACCAAGGATGCTTTCGAGCCCAGTCTGCCGCTCTCGGTGGTGGTGCACATCGACTACCGCAAGGCGCCCCTTGTCATCCAGCGCTTCGGCGACATCAAACGGTTGGTGGAGCAGACCCTGGACCCCATGGTGGCCGCCTACTTCAAGAACATCGGCCAGACCCGCACCCTCATCCAGCTCATCCAGGACCGCAGCGCCATCCAAGACCAGTCAGGTGTCCAGATGCGCGCGAAGTTCGACCAGTACAACCTGGAACTCCAGGAAGTCCTGATCGGCACGCCCACCAGCGGCCAGCAGGGCGGCCAAATCGAGCAGATCCTGATCCAGCTGCGCTCCCGGCAGATCGCCAACGAACAAGTGGAAACTTATTCGCGCCAGGAAGGTGCGGCCGTGAAGGAGCGTGAATTGCGCGAGGCCGAAGCCAAGGCCAAGCAGCAGACCATGCTGACGGAATCCGAAATTTCCATCACTGTTCAAAGCAACCAGGGCAAGGCGGATTACGCCCGGGCCCAGCAGGAAGCCAACCGCATCCAAACCCTGGCCGGTGCTGAAGCTGAAAAGGTCCGCATCATGGGCGAAGGTGAAGGCAAGCGCATCAAGGCCATCGCCGATGGCGAAGCTGAGCGCGCTGCGCGGGTGGGTATCGCTCAGGCCATCGCAATCGAAGAACAGGTGCGTGCCTATGGCGGCCCGCAGTATCAGCTCACGCAGCAAGTCATGAACCGTTTTGCGGAAGCCATCGAGAAGGGCCAGATCGATGTGGTGCCTAAGATCAACATGTCCGGCGGTGGGGCCGGAGGCGGCAATCTCATCGAGAATCTGCTCGGCTTGCTGATGACCACCAAGCTCGGCGAAAACGTCGGCGTCGTGGCGCCCACCGTGCGTGATCCCGAAGTCCAAGCCATGCGTGATGCACTGAAACAGCAGATGAAAAAGCCCCAAGCGTAGCCCGGAGGCAACCCCTGGACCCGGGCGGGATCACCCCGTCGGGGGTTTTCAATTCCCCTTGCCGCTCCAGGCCTGCAACCCCACACCCACTACGATGATGACCAAAGCGACCCAGCGCATGGGTGGGATCACTTCAGCCAGGAAGGCTCTAGCCAGTAGCGCGTTGGCGATGAATCCAAGGGCGAGAAATGGATAGGCGTAATTGACGTCCACCAGGGAAAGTGCACCCAACCACACCACCACACTCACGGCGTAGCACAAGAGTCCCGCCAACACCCAAGGCTGCAGGATCACGCGGATCAGCGAGCCCATTTCCACCTGCAGGCCACCCGCGGCCTGCAGCCCCTTCTTCAGGCAGATTTGCGCCAACGCATTGAGTAGGACACCGATCAAGATAAGTGGAATGGCTTTGAAGTTAGGAGACATGGTTCACCTCTCGGTTTCATTGATATTTATTTTGAACCCTGGAGCAGATTTTGACCGCCCATCGGCTGTGGAGTCCGCCTCCCTGGATCCAGCCGGTGGAAACCCCAGGTTCCGATTATCAATAGCACCACGCAAACGGTCGCGGTGGTTTCACGAACCAGGAATTCACCCTCACCCGCGGCGCCTCGAACACTCACCGAGAGCGCACCCATAGCCAGCACCAGCGCGGCCAGGCGCAAAGGGCCGAGCATCGGCGCAACCAACCCTTGAACTTCCAAACTCCCAAGGCGTAGGACGCTCACCGCAAAAAAAGCCGAGGCTGCCAACCATAGAGCCGCCGCCAGGATGGCCCCGATTCGCCGGATGCGGGCGACACCGACGCCTTCCACATAAACGGGTTGGAGCAGCCCCGCCAGCAGCAAGGCAAGAAAAGGATAGGCCACCAGCGGATCAGTTCCTCGTGTGCCATCAGCCCAGATACTCATCGGAAAAGGAACCAGAAACGCAATCATCAGGAACCGCGCCATAGGCGATTTATGGGCGCCGCTACCTCTCAGGAAAATAATAAGAGCAGGCAGCAGAAGCACCCATGGAAACGAGTCCCGCACCAGGTATTCAGCGTAAATCCAGAGGGGTTGAACCTGGGAAAGACCGCGTAGCAAAAGGTACAAATTCGGTACTGCTACGAAGCCAAAGAAATAGCTCAAGATCGCTATAAATAGTAAGACGACCAACCCTGGATTGAGTAAGGATTCCTTCACTGCTTTCCAATCTTTTTGCCACAGCAGAAAGATTACTAGGAGTAACGCCGAGAGCAGGAGAGCTTGCGAGCCCTTCACGAGAAAAGTGCAACAAAGCCACAAGTAGGACCGTCTAAACCAGCGTTTATGTTCCTCCTGGTCGCCTTCAGCTTCATGCCGGAGCAACAGATAGCCCGCCAGCCAGCAGAGCCAGCTCCACCCGAGCATCGCAGTGAAGAGCAGATCCACCTGAATGGCCTGGGACTGCCAGAACCACAACGGTGTCGAGCAAAGAATCAGCATGGCGAGGTCCGCCACATCACTTTGGAAGAAACGGGACGCCCACCGCCGGAAATAAAAAAGAAACAGGACGGAGCTGAGCACCGAAGGAATTCGCATCAGCCAAGGCAAATAAACAGGCGTAGAGACACCTCCATCAGCTCCAACCACCATTGCCGGAAGTTTTGCCAGCCAGAGATATAGGGGTGATAGCCCACTGGAATAGCTCATCCCGCTCGCAGGTGGGAGCCATTGCCCGCGCACAAGGAGGTTCTGCGTGAGGTCCGCTGCAAAACGTTCATCGGGCCCCCACAAACCCCGACTGAACATCACCATGATGAGCATCAAACCATACAGGATGACCACGCGGTTTTCCCGCACTAGCTCTCCTAATTGCTGGCCCGGCAAACGTGCTTCGCGGTGCTCGGAAAACTCATCGAATTCATCCATCCCTCAGTGTCCCCCGGCCCCTCCATACTGCAAAGCGCATACTGGTTGGGTGTAAGGAGACCCTATGCGTACCTTCATTCTTTGCTCACTGCTCACGGTGCTTCCTTGCGCCATGCAGGGCACCAAGGAACAGCTGAAATCGGATTTCAAAGAGGCCGGAAAGGATATCAGTAGGGCAGCGAAGAAAGTCGGCCATGCCGCCAAGGAAGGCGGAAAAAAGATTGGCAAGGTTGCGAAAGAAAGTGGCAAGGCCGTTGGAAAAGGTGCCAAAGAAGCGGGTGAAGGGGTCGCAAAAGGTGCCAAGGAAACCGGGAAGGGTGTTAAGAAGGCCTTCAAGGAAAATTAGCTTTCTATTTCAGCCGTGCCAACACCGCGCCGGGGCTGCGTGCCACCTCGTTCCAGGCTCCGCGCTCTGCCTCGGACAAACTGTTCCATTCACCCCGATGAGCCAGGACCATCACCGGTCTGGATGGATCCTCCGATCTCATGCGCTGGCCCGTGGCGCAGAGTTTTGATGGATTTTCTTCGAACCAACGCTCCTGTTCCACCCTGGGCAGCTGCCCTTTCCCAAATCCCAATTCGCCAGTGCCAGCCACCACCACACAGCGTTTTTGTGAATGAAAGGGGAGGCCTTGGAAGTACACGCCAAAACTGATCCACTGGGCATTTGAAGGAGCGCGGCGAACCAGCGGGGCCACATCTTTCCCCGCACTGGCCACCATGTCGGCGACAAAAACCAACGCCAACATGCAACCTCCCAGCGACGCCATCCAGCGCGGCGCGGTCAAGTGCTTTGGGAACAACGCGAAGAGGCCCACCAGCCCAAACACAACACCTAGTCCCATCACCCAGCCTTGCCCACCCTCCAGATCCTTTGCAAAGAGCAACCCACCCATGAGGAAAATGGCACCAAGCACGAACAATTCCATGGCGATGCGCCGGAGACTTTGGAATTCTTCGCCCTTTTCTTCGAAGGTACAACCCAAGGCCAGCACTGGAACCACCACCGGCAGAATGTAGGGCGCAAGCTTCGAGCCCGACAAGGTGAAGAAAAACAGGGGCCAGGCGAACCCCATCATCATCGTCGCTACGGTCCAACGATTTAATGTAGCCTCTATGCCTTGAGGCCCTGTGGTCCTACGCATGAAAGCAAAGCCCCGCCTCAGTCCCACCAGACTCAAGCTAAGCCAAGGGAGCATTCCCACTGAAAGGATTCCCAAAAAGTAGAACTTATCCAGAATCGCATTGTCCGAGCCTTGCCTCGCATGCTCATGGGTGAGGAACCGCGTGAGATGCTCGTGAATGAAAAAGAACCGCGCATGCCCTGGGTTTGCCTTGTTGACGAAGTAGAACCAGGGTGCCGTCAGCGCGAAAAACACCAGCCAGCCTAAAGGATGAAAACCCACCATCAGCAGGGCTTTTCGTAACTTTAGATCTTTCCAGGCGAAGGGGAGTGAAAGTCCAATAATGCCAACCAACAGCACCAGCGCCACCGGTCCCTTGGTGAGTACGGCTGCTGATAAAGCGAGGTAGGTAAGCAAGGTCCAACCCAGTGATGGCTCATCACGGAACCTCACGGCCACGGCTTCTAGCGAGGCTGTGAGAGTGAGGATCAGGAAAGCGGAAAAGAGCGCATCCAGGGTCAAGAGCTGGCCGCAAACGAAGGTTATCAGGACTGTGGCCGTCATCACCACGGCCCAGATGGGTCCCCTGGCTCCAAGTCTTTGCGCCAGCCGCCAGGCGCACCAGAACAGGATCAGCGAGGCCAGTGCCAAAGGCAGCCGCGCTGCTACAGCGTTCACTCCGAAGAGCTTCATGGACAGCGCAGAAAGCCAATACTGGAGGGGTGGCTTCTCAAAATAAAGTACGCCATTGAGCGTCGGCGTGAGCCAATTTCCAGAGGCCAGCATCTCCCGTGGAATTTCCGCGTAGCGTCCCTCGTCGGGTTCCCAAAGCGGCCGCATAAAAAGCGGCAGCAGCCCCAGGATGGCCCAGAGCAGCAAGGTGGTGGAGCGGTCGCGTTGGGTCATATTGATAGCCCTGGGTTCTGAATCCTGGATTTGAGGTCTGTAGGCTGCGGCCGCGGTACACGAGTTTCCTCAAGGCCCGGAAGTCAGGTCCTAGGACTCATCCTCCACCTGTTCCATGGCTTCATATTCTTTCAGGAAAAAGTCCAGGCTTTTGGCCAGGGCCTCCTTCATGCTCACCTTCGGATCAAAACCAAAGGTGTCCTTCATCCGCTGGATGCTTGGGGTGCGGTTGAGCACATCCTGGTAACCCTGACCATAGAAATCGGTGCTGCTGACTTCCACGATTTCGCTGAGCTTCACCCCAAGCCTTGCTCGCATGGGGTGTTCCTTCCACAGCTCCCGCAGCATCTCCGCCACTTCCCGAACACTGTGATCCAGCTTTGGGTTGCCAATATTGAAGATGCGGCCATCGGCCTTGCCACCTTCATTCTTCAAGATCATCATCAGGCCGTCCATGGCGTCTTCCACGTCCATGAAACAGCGGCGTTGCGCGCCACCATCCACGAGTTGCAAGGGTTCGCCCTGGATCAGGTTCCAAACGAATTGGGTCACCAGCCGGGAGCTGCCTTCCTTCGCTGTGTTGAGGCTGTCGAGCTTGGGGCCCATCCAGTTGAAGGGCCGGATTAGCGTGAATTTCAGGCCATCCCGTTGGCCGTAAGCCCAAATGACGCGATCCAGCAGCTGTTTGCTGGTGGAATAGATCCAGCGCTGCATGGCGATGGGGCCAGTCACCAAAGGTGATGTTTCTTCGTCAAAAGCAGCGTCCTGGCACATGCCATAGACCTCGGAGGTGCTCGGAAACACCATGCGCTTTTTGTACTTCACGCATTGGCGCACGATGCGCAGATTTTCCTCGAAATCCAGTTCGAAGACCCGCAGCGGGTCCTGGACATAGATCTTCGGAGTGGCGATGGCCACAAGGGGCAATACCACATCGCACTTCTTCACGTGGTATTCGATCCATTCCTTGGAGATGGTGATATCACCTTCCACAAAGTGGAAGCGATCGTGGCCCACATATTCAGTAAGTTTGTGGGTGCCAAGATCCATCCCGTACACCTCCCAATTGGTATCGCGCAAGATGCGCCCCACCAAATGGGAACCGATGAATCCATTGACACCAAGAATGAGAACTTTCATGAATCTCTCCGAGCCAAACCATTGAGTCTACCAGCGCAACACCACAAAGGATGAACTGGAACCACAAAGACACTGCGGCCACAAAGAGGCGAGCATTCAGTATGTCCCGCGTCTTCATGGTTCCGCTTTTTTGGCGCCTTTGTGGCTTCCCCGCGATCGCGGAGGGGGCCCTGGACTCAAACCCGGCAAACCACTTTTCCAAAGCCCTGCCCTGCTTCCAAATATCGCTGTGCTTCAGGGTACTCCGCAAGATCGAATATCCGATCAAGCACCGGCCGGAAAGGCGGGTTGGTGGGGTTGCGCTGGACATGGGCCAGCAAGGTCCATAGGTGTTCGCGGCGGCCCATGTAGGAGCCAATGAATGTGAGCTGCTTGGCGAAGAGCGTGCGGAGGTCCAGCGTGATGTCTCGGCCCGTGGTGGCGCCGCAGGTGACGATTCGACCCCCACGAGAGACGGCGGCAACACTGGCCTCCCAGCTGGCTGCCCCGGTGTGTTCGAAGACCAGGTCCACGCCGCGCTTTTGGGTGAGGTCCTTTACTTTTTTGGCGACGTCTTCGGTGCCGCGCACGATGACATGTTCTGCTCCCAATTCCCAGCACTTCACGGCCTTCATCTGATTGCCCACTACGGCGATGGGCTGGCCGCCGAGAAACTTCACCAGCTGGATGGCCGCGCTCCCCACGCCGCTGCCACCGCCCCACACCAGGACCGTTTCGCCGGGCTTCAGCTTGGCTTTATACACAAGCATTTCCCACGCGGTGAGAAAGACCAGGGGAAAGGCCGCCGCCTGCTCGAAATCCCAGTTGCCCGGAATCGGCAGCAGATTGGCTGCCGGCACCAGCACATGAGTTGAGGCGGTGCCATCGCAGCCATTACCCATCACTTTGTAATCACGACACAGCATGTCGTCGCCCCGCAGACAGGCAGCGCAGACGCCGCAGGAGAGCCCCGGCGCGATCATCACGCTGCCCCCCAGCTCCACGTCCGGTGGCAGGGCCGTGCCTTCGCCCACGGCGTCCACGGTGCCGGCCCCATCGCACCCCGGTGTCACCGGCAGTGGCAATGGATAGCCCTTCATCCCGACCGTGGTCCAAAGATCCAGGTGGTTGAGCGCCATAGCCTTCAGCTGAAGCCTTACCCAGCCTGGCTTTGGAGCCTGTGGCTCAAAGTTTTCGCGTACCACCGAACCGGCGGGACCGTGTTCATTCACACGAAAACGATAGGCGTTCATAGAGGCTCCTTGGGCTATGGGCTATTTTGTAGCAAGGGCTCTGATGGAGCTGCTTTTACCTGAGACTTCCTAAAATCGCCAACTGTGAATTGCAAACCAAATTCATTCCGATTTCAACGATCGCTTCATGAGCCGCCCAACGGCTTCTTTTGGATCGGCGCCATCCAGCAACCGGGCCACTTCTCCGGTGATGGGCATCTCCACGCCCCATTGCAGGCCCAATGCCAGTGCGGCTTGGGTGGTGCTGGCGCCCTCCATTACTTGCCCGCCCATCAACTCCTGAGCTTCCGCCATGGTTTTCCCCTCGGCGAGATAGGCGCCCAGCCTGCGGTTGCGGCTTTGGGGTCCCGTGGCTGTAAGTAGCAGATCACCCATGCCCGCCAGACCCATGACCGTATCTGGTTGGCCGCCCATGGCCGCCACAAGTCGCGCGATTTCGGCCAGACCGCGAGTGATGAGCGCCGCTCGCGCATTGTGCCCAAGGCCCAGAGCTTCCACCAGACCTGCGGCGATGGCGAGAATATTTTTCAGTGCGCCACACAGCTCCACGCCCGCCACATCGCGGCTCAAATAAATACGCAAATGCTCAGTGGCCAAATTGTGCTGAAGAACCCTGGCCCGTTCATCCGAGACGCTGAAAGGCAGCGCCATGACCATGGCGGAAGGAAGATTTCTCGCCACTTCATCTGCGAAGGTCGGGCCCGACAGTACGCCCACGGGAATGCCTAAAAGAGGTTCCAGCGCTTCAGATAGGCACTGATGACTGTCCGCCAGGATGCCCTTGCTGGTGTGCAGCAATACGTCTGGCGTTTGCGCCGTCCAATTGGGCGCCTGGGCTCGCAATGCCGTCCAGGCGTCGGGGCTGGCTTGGGTGGCGATACTGGAAATCCACAAGGGCGCCATGAAGGCAGCTGTAGGGTCAGACATAGGGTGGAGGTTTGGCGGCAGTTCACTGCCGTTCAAGCGCGGATGATGCCTCGTGGCGGCCAGTTCCGCCATTTTCGAAGGGGTATGACCCCAGAGTGCAACCTGGTGTCCGGCCCGGGCCCAAGCGATGGCCAGGGCCGTACCCCACACGCCGGCTCCGAATATGGCGAGGTCAGGATGCGGTGAACTAGACATGAGGTACAGCTTCAGGCTTGGAGCCCCAAAGTTTAGCTTCGGTACCCGCCTGCAAACGCCGGATATTCTCGCTGTGCTTGGCGATGACCAGCACTGCGATGCAGACCCACGCGAACAGATAGGGTGCGTGCTCTCCAAGCGCGCGAAAGCCACCGTAAGGACCGCTCAGGGCCACTAGCACAACCTCCAGAGGCAGCATGAGAGCTGCCAGGATGCTACCGAGGCTTACATGCCTCGTGAGCCAGAGGGCCGCCACGAAGAAGGCTAATGGCAGTGCGCCCAGTCGCCATTGCACAGCCAAGATGATGCCAAGGGCGGTCGCTACGCCTTTGCCTCCCTTGAATCCCAGCATGGGCGAGAAGACGTGGCCCAATACCGCCGCGAAACCAAGCCATGGTAGTAAGGACTCGCCGATTCCAGCGCGGCGGGCCAGGAGCACTGGGACAATTCCCTTGGCAACATCCAGCAGCAACACCAGGATCCCAGCACCCTTTCCAGCCACCCGGCTGACATTCGTGGCGCCGATATTGCCACTGCCCTTGGACCGCACATCCCCCTGCCCCAGAAGCTTTACTACGATCAGCCCAAAAGGGATGCTGCCGCAGAAAAAAGCACCAAGGAACCCTAGCGCTAGCTTAATTGGTTGGGTTGATTCCATCGAATCACCTTAGCAGAGGCAGTGGGTTGTGGGCTGTGGACTGTAGGCTGCGGGCGGCAAGCTCCAGGCCTCCGGCTTTAACCTCGCGACCCTCAATGCTCAACTTCTGCTGCCATCAGCCCGGGCCATCCAGGCTCACTTCCTGCAGAGCATGCGCCTAAGGAGATCCAGGGCTCTGGCGGCACCACGCAATTGGATATCAAGGCGATCTCCGGAAACAAGAAAAGTGTATGTTTCTTCACTTTGAGGCCCGACCACGGCTACGACGCATTCACCCAGCTGGTGGTCTTTCCCCCCTGAGTCCAGGTTTGGTCCCGCATTGCCAGTTATGGCAAGCCCCCAGGTGGTGTTCAACTTTTCGCGGATACCCTTCGCGAGGGCCAGGGTGGTGGGCTCGCTTATGGTCCCGTGTTTCTGAAGGATGGCTGGATCGATGCCCGTGAGCACGAGCTTGGCCGAGGCACTGTAGACCACCGCGCCGCCAGCAAAAACCTCGCTGGCGCCTGGAATGGCTGTGAGCCTTGAAGCGACTAGGCCGCCGCTCATGCTTTCAGCCACCGCCAGGGTTTCGTTTCTTGTTTTCAGGGCATCCAACACCACGCTTTCGAGATCACCGCTGCCGACACAAGCCAAATCCTCGCCCAGTTCTGATGCCAACTCCGCCCGCGCCGCATCCAGCAACGCAGAATCAGTGCTACGCACTACAAACTCCACTTGGGTGAGCCCTGCGAGGATAGTCCAGTCAAGCTGCGAATGCCGTCCGCGAATGGTTTCGGTGCGTTGATCCAAGGTGCTTTCTGGCACCCCGCAAACCACCACGCGCAGGGTATGCATAGGAGTTCCGGCCAATGGTTTCAAGCGTGGCTCCACCTGATCCAACCACATGCGTTTCATTTCCCTCGGCACGCCCGGCAGCAGGAAAATGTGCTTCCCTCCCCGTTCCCAGAGCACGCCAGGAGCCGTTCCCAAAGGATTCGGCAGTGGTTTTGATCCTTCCGGAAAGAGCACTTGCTTGAAATTCGCAGGTGGGGGAACGCGCTGACGCTGCGCGTACCAGGCCACGAGATCCTCACGGCTAGGGGTATCCTCCACCAGCTCTACTCCAAAAGTGTCGGCCCATACTTCCTTGGTGAAATCGTCAAAGGTGGGGCCCAGGCCTCCGGTGCAGATGATCACCTCGCTGCGTCGAAAGGCCTCCTGGCAGAGTTCTGCGAGATCTTCCCGGTGGTCCCCCACAGCCGTCTTCCGATGAAGCCATAGACCCAGCCCGGCCAAGCGTTCAGAGATCCACACGGAATTGGTGTCCAGCCGCTTGGTCGTGAGCAGTTCCGAGCCGATGGCGATGCATTCGATACGCACAGGTACTCCGTGTGATCCGGGTGGTGAAAACGGGAACGGGTGATTCATTTTCGATTTGCAATTGAAGCTTTACCGAAAGTGCATGTTCCGAAATTGCCTTTGGAACTATTTTGAGCCCTTCGAGTCGAGCCGGGATACCCCAGGGTAGTAGCCTTGAACAATGATCATCCCCGATATTGACGACCTGGTGCTGGAGCATGACGACGAAACGGCTCTTGAAGAGTTGGGCCGGCGAGTGCTGAGCCGCGGTCCCTGGACCACCGTCGCCTTTCTTGTCAAAACCCGCAACGATCCAGAAGCGACTTGGGAAGGCCCCTTTCTCTGGCTGCACCGCTATCAGAAAGTGGCGCAAGGCTACAAGCTCGTGAGCCGCTTCCACACCACCGACAAAGGCCAGCTGGACACGTTGCTGGATGCGTTGCGAAGCTGGGATCTTTGAGCTACCCGCTTTTGTTCCATTTTTAGAAAGATGCGCCGGAGGCGCTCCCAGATTGGCTCCTGGCTGATGGCTGGTGCTTCACCCAAAATATTCCCTGTCAATCCACCGCGCGACCCACAGCCCAAAGCCGCTGGCCACCATCGAAAGCACCACAGCCGTGGTGATCCCCACGAATTCCCCCAACCACCAGCCGATCCATCCGGCGATGGTCATAAGCAACATGCTGAGAATTCCTTTCATGAGTCTCCAGACAGTGGTCTGTGGGCATTCGACTTTCGACACTCGACTTTCGACTCTCGACTTTCGGCGTTCGACCCTGAAGTATGGACATTAAAATCCCATCACCTTCATCGTGTTGGTGCTACCGCTTTTCCATAGGGGCAGGCCCATGGTCATGACGATCTGGTCGCCGGGGTTCAATTCGTGATGCGCCAGGAGGAGTTCACGAAGGGCTTCCACCATCTCATCAGAGCTTTCCACGCGTGGAATGATGAGGGCCTTCACGCCCCTAAGCAACCCCATGCGGCGGGCGCTGGAAAGGTCCGTGGTGGCGCCCAGCACGGGTATCTTGCCCGCCAGCCTAGAAACCATGCGCGCGCTGCCGCCCCCTTCAGTGAAGGCCACGATCCAGCGGGCCTGAATTTCCTCAGCGGTCCGGCAGGCGGAAAAAGCCACGGAAATATCGGCTCGACCATGGATTTTCGTGGCCAGTTCCCGTTGAATGGAATCCGTACCGCGCTGTTGCTGGAAGTCTGCTTCAAGGGCGATGCGGACGAGCCACTGCACCGCCTCCACGGGGTATTGGCCCGTGGCGCTTTCAGCGCTGAGCATCACCGCATCGGTGCCATCCCAGATGGCGTTGGCTACATCGCTGGCCTCGGCTCTGGTGGGCTGCGGATTTGTAATCATGGACTCGAGCATTTGCGTGGCCGTGATGACGGGTTTCAGGGCTTTGCGCGCGGCGCGGATGATGCGCTTCTGAAGCCCCGGAACGCGTTCCACGCCAAGTTCTACGCCCAGATCTCCACGGGCCACCATGACCCCCCAGGAGACCTCGAGAATATCTTCCAGATGGGCCAGAGCCAGGGGATGCTCGATCTTGGCGATGATCGGCTGCGAGCCGCCGTGCTGCTTGATGATGTCCTGCAATTGCCGGACATCCTGGGGGCCGCGCACGAAGCTTTGGGCGAATAAATCCACGTCGTACCTGACGCCCCATTCAATATCAGCAAGATCCTTTTCCGTCAGAGGATCCATCGCCACATCGAGGCCCACCGGGTGTATTCCTTTCCGGGCTTTCAGGAGTCCACCCACCAGCACCTTCGTCGTCACCTGGGCCCCCGTGGACTGGATGACCTCAAGCTTCAGTGCACCGTCATCCAGCAACCAGATCTGGCCTGGTTTGGCCGCTTCAAAAAGTTCGGGGTGGGGTAAGGGTGCGGCCCAGGCAAAGCCAATGGGGGTGGGCATTGCTGGAGGATACAATACCCCGACACTGCCCACTTCCAACAACACTGGCTCGTCCAGCAAGCCAATGCGCCATTTGGGGCCTTGAAGGTCCAGAAATATTGGAATATGACGGCCCAGCTCCACCCCAAGCGCTCGGACCGCGGAGAGTACTTGCGCCCTGGATTCAGGATCACCATGACTTGCATTGAGTCGAACAGCATCAGCTTCCAACAAAATTTCCCGTAACTTTGAGGAATCCTGCAGTGCTGGACCCATGGTTATGACGATCTTGGTTTTGCGCATGGAGAAGGCCTTTCAATCCACAAGTATTCCACAGGCTTTTCCACAGCGCCGATCCCAAAACCTGCCGGCCCTTTAAAAAACTGGCTATGCATCACCCTGAAAGCAATGCTACAACCTTGAACTCTTCTCATTGTGGAGTACTGGAATGCGAGAACAGCTGCGGAGCCTCGTGGCAGAGATGGTGCACAAGGGTATCCCCTTCGAGATGGCCAAGCGGGAATTCGAGCGGACCTATCTCGAAGAAGTTCTCAGTTCTCATGAAGGCAACCAGAGCGCTGCGGCCCGGCATTTGGGGATTCATCGGAATACCTTTTCCAAAAAACTGGAAGCCCCTCCTGTGCGCCTCCGCCGCGTGACCTTGGCAAGTTGATTTCGAACCCAGCCTGAATCCTTTTGGCGAGTGGAGTACGCTAAAATGCGTCAAGCCTGGAGGTTCGCATGAAGAAACTTGCTATCAACGGTCTGGGTCGAATTGGCCGCCTTGTGCTGCGGCAATTGATCAAGAATCCGCATGTGCAGGTGGTCGCGGTGAACGATCTCACCGACGCGGCCACCTTGGCGCATCTCATGAAACACGACTCGGTGCACGGCACCGCGGATTTTCCTGTGGCGGCCGATGGCGATTTTCTGGTTCTGGATGGAAAGCGCATACGCGTTTACGCGGAAAAGGATCCCCACCTCATTCCCTTCGCTACGCTTGGCGCGCAAGTCGTGCTGGAGTGCACTGGCCTTTTCACGAAGAAACAAACCGCCTCCGCCCATATCCAGGGCAGCGTGAGCCACGTCATCATAAGTTCCCCCGCTGACGATGCCGATCGCACGGTCGTCATGGGCATCAACGATACCGAAATAGATGTCACAAAAGAGACGGTACTGTCGAATGCCAGCTGCACCACAAATTGTCTGGCCCCAATGGTGCAGGTGCTGGATCAGGCTTTCGGTATCGAGTTCGGACTGATGACCACCATCCACAGCTACACCAACGATCAGCGCATTCTCGATCTGCCCCACAAAGACCTGCGCCGGGCCAGGGCCGCCGCGCTTTCCATGATCCCCACCAGCACGGGGGCAGCGAAAGCCATAGGGCTCGTGATGCCCCATCTCAAGGGCAAACTGGATGGCGTGGCAGTAAGGGTTCCCACCGCCGACGTGAGCCTCACGGATCTCACCGCGACACTCAAAATGGATGCGTCCAAGGATACTGTGAACGCAGCCTTCAAAAAGGCCAGCCTTGAAGGTCCGTTGGCGCCTTACCTGGACTACCTGGAAGAAGAGCTCGTCAGTGTCGATCTCATCGGTTGCCCCGCCAGCTGCAGCTTCGACCCCTACCTTACCAAGGCGCTCGGCCCGCGCATGGTCAAAGTCTTTGGCTGGTATGACAATGAATGGGGCTACTCTGCCAGGCTCATGGATCTCTGTATGCATGTGCTGGATAAACTTTAGCGCGCATGATTGCAGTCAACGGCTTGGGCCGCATTGGAAGGCTGGTGGTGCAGCGTCTGGCGATGACTGCGCCGGAGCGCCTTTGTGCCTTGAATGACCCAGCGGACCTGCAGACCCTGCTTCATCTTCTGCGCCACGATTCTATCCATGGCCCCAGTTCCTTGCCCATGGCAGGCCTAACGCGAAATGGCCGCGATTGGCTTCGCATCGCGGACCTGGAGCTTCCGCTCTTCCATGAACTGGAACCTGGCAATATTCCTTTCGACAATTTTGGCGCAACCTTGGTGGTGGAGGCGTCGGGCCGATTCACGGGGCGCGAGGCAGCCTCGCGGCATCTAAAAGGCGACGTGAAGCACGTCATCATCTCGGCTCCAAGCACCGACGCCGATATCACAATCATCGCCCCCGTGAATTTCCATGCCCTTGACCTCAAGCGGCATCAAATAATCAGCAACGCCAGCTGCACGGCCCACGCCACCGCTCCAATGTTGCAGGTGTTGGAAAAAACTTTTGGCATCGATGTCGCGGGTATGAGCACCGTCCATGTAGTGACCAACGACCAGCGTCTCGCCGATGCACCCCACAAGGATCTTCGCCGCGCCCGCCATGCCTTCCAGAGCATCATTCCCACCACATCTTCGGCCTTCCAAGCCTTGCACCGCGTCCTGCCAGAATTGCCTAGCGGGTTTGGCGGCTTCGCCCTGCGAGTGCCAACGCTCAGCGTGAATCTGGTGGACATCACCGCCACCCTGAAGCGCGATCTGACGGTGGAATCCGTGAATCGGGCCTTCCTGAATGCCGCCAAGACACACCGCTGGCGAGGTTTTCTAGATATCTCCGAACCAGACTGCGTGAGCCTTGATTTCAGCGGCCGCACCGAAAGCGTGGTGATGGATCTTGGCCTAACGCATGTGCTCGGCAATCGTTTCGTGAAGGTCTTCGGCTGGCACGACAACGAGACCGGCTACGCCGAACGGCTGATGGAGCTGGTGTTGCATATCAGTCAGCAAAACGCCATACCCGCACATCACTGAGTCGCTCCAGCACGGCTCGAATCACTTCTGGGGCGGCGTCTCCATAGCTTCGGACCTGGGCTTGACCTTTGGCGGCCAGGTGAACCACATGAACTGACGCGCCATCTTCGAAAGCCGGGTGCTGGGCCAGAGGTCGCGCCAGGGATTCCAGGTCCAGGGTGTTCAACCATTGCTGCGGCAAAGGTGCTGTTCGCGCACCGGGGATCAGTGAACCCACTTCACGCGCCTGGAGCAGCACGAGGTGCCGCTTCCCCTTCTGTACCCCCAACCAGCTCAGAAACGGCGGCAGGGACCCAAACCCAATGCCTCCCTTGCGTGCTTCGGGCCAAGCATGAAGCTGTCTCACATCGAGCCGATCCGCCACTTCCATGGCCAGCCGCGCGAGATCCGGTTGAAGGGGCAGCACCCAGGGCTCGATTTGCAGATTCATGCCGCCCCACTAAATCGAATCAGCAACCATTCAATGAAGTGGCCGCTGAAAAAGACCAGCCCCACTAGGCTATTCATGGTGAAGAAAGCTTGGTTGAGATTGTCCAGGTTGCCTCTCCTAACAAGCCACTGCTCCCTGACAAGAATGCCCGCTACCACCAGCCATGCCAGCCATGGAAAGAGGTGGACCCCCAGCTCATGATTGAATACGCCCCAAAGCACGAGGGCGACGATATGCAGCCATCGCGAAAGCCACAGAGACCAGTGTGTGCCTAGTTTTGCGGGGACCGAGTGCAACCTTCTCTCCCGATCAAAATCCTGATCCTGCAAGGCATACAAAATATCGAACCCAGCAGTCCAGCAAAGCACGCCTCCAGCTAACAACCAGGCAGGCATGGCAATGCCATTCGTAATGGCGATCCAGGCCCCTAACGGCGCACCGGAAAGGGAAAGGCCGAGCACCACATGAGCGAGCGCGGTGAACCGCTTGCAGAGTGAATAGCCCAGGATGATGATGAGAGCCAGCGGGGAGAGTTGCCAACACAGAGGCCCAAGCGCCCCAGCGGCTACGCCAAAAAGGGCCGTACCGAGCCCAAGTATCAACCAAGCGGTCCATCTGGGGACACGGCCCGCAGGCAAGGCACGCATGGAGGTCCGGGGATTTTCAGCATCCAAATCTTCATCTACCAGCCGATTAAAGGTCATGGCCGCCGTCCTCGCCCCCACCATCGCCACGATGATCCAGATAATCGTGCGAAGGGGTGGTAACCCTTGAGCCGCCGCCAATGCCGACAGGAAGGCGAAGGGCAACGCGAACACCGTATGTTCGAATTTTATCATTTCAAAAGATTCTCGTAAATAATATAAATGATTATTTTTAAACATCAATAAATACCTTTTTATTGTGCCCCTTTGAGCCGCCCACTGGAAATGGGTGAAGCCTTACTTGGCAACCCTTTGCTAAGGTCGAAATCATCAACTTGAGTGCTCCGGAAGGTCGCATTGGGTTCTCAGGATTCATGATTCAAGCGAGGATGAGTCATGCGAGGGCAATACATTGAAGCCTCGCTGTTCTAAGTATCTCACCAGCCCTGGCGCCGGGACCTTTTCTGATGGGGCATGGCGCAAGTGGAACGGGAAATAGGTCCGTTGTTTGAAGTGTGCCTTTCAATGCTGAAGGCGTAAACTGATGTGCAAGAATTCTTTTGTTTCCCGAAAATTCCCCATTTTTTTTTGGCGGCAGCATGAATCCTTATGAGGCACTTCAGATAAGCCCCGACGCTTCCGCCGAAGAAATAATGGCCGCCTATTTACGATTGGCCCAACAATGGCATCCCGACCGCTTCACAGGTGCGGAAAAGCTGGAAGCAGCCATGCGATATAGAGAATTGGCTGCGGCCTTCACGCAGCTGAAAGGCGTTGGGCGGCCCCAAGCCCAGCCCCCTGCCACTGCTCCGATCGCCTTGCAAAGCCCCGCACCCAGAATTGAACCAGGCCCCTCGGTGAATGCCGGTTCCCCTGCCCCTGTTGTTTTTGAATCCCAAAAAATTCGGATCCAAACCGAAGCTGAGATAGCCGATGCGGCCCCCCGAAGT
The DNA here is from genome assembly GCA_025361125.1 of Holophagaceae bacterium. Classification (GTDB taxonomy): domain Bacteria; phylum Acidobacteriota; class Holophagae; order Holophagales; family Holophagaceae; genus JANXPB01. The sequence continues at coordinate 24,542 of JANYBM010000140.1, forward strand.
GAGCAGCCCCTGTTCGTAAAGGCCAAAGCCGCTTTGGAGAATGGTCAACACCAGAACGCTTTGGAAAACATCACAGAAGCCATCCGACTGGATCCTGAAAAGTACGAAAATTACGCACTTCAAGTCAAGATTCTGGATGCCATGGCTGGAGACAACCGCGCACTTGTCCAGGCGCTTGAACACTGTTTACGGCTCGATAAAAAGGATGCGGATTCAGCCATCCACATCGCGCAGATCTACCAATCTCTCGGAATGCAGACTCGAGCCACACGGTACTGGGAATGGGCCTACAACTTGGCTCCAAAGCATCCATTCTTTGAACAGCAGGAGACTGGTGCCAAGGGCAAGCTCCTGAACACCGCCGATGATATCAAAGGCTCCATCAATAGCCTGGTCTCAGACGCCAAGGGCCTGTTCGGGCGCTTCGGAAAAAAGAGCTGACTATCGACTATCCAGGATGCTCAATGCGCTTCGGATTCGCCTTTATGAATTTCGTAAAGACCTTCGATAAGGCCATCGTACATATGATTCACGATTCTTCGCTTGATCTTCAAGCTAGGAGTCAATGCGCCATTTTCCACCGTCAGCTCATCTGGGACGAGAACGATTTTCTTGATGCGCTCATAATTCGATAGGGTGGCATTCACCTTCTCGATCCGAGTCATCAGTTTGGCCATGACAATGGGTTGCTCCACGAGCTCCCGGTGGTTGGCGTAGTGCAGGTGTTTATACCCTGCCCATCGCTCCAGAGAATCAAAATTCGGCACGATCAGGGCAGTGATGAAATTGCGCTTGTCCCCGATCAGCACTGCTTGGGACACGTACTTGTCGGTTTTCAGTTCATTCTCGATGGGCTGGGGTGCAATTTTTTTTCCGCCGCTGGTGATGATGAGTTCCTTCTTGCGATCGGTGATCTTCAGTCGGCCGAGTGAATCAAATTCACCGATATCCCCCGTATGAAAATAGCCCTCTGCGTCGATGGCCTCTGCGGTTGCGGTCGCGTTGTCCCAGTAGCCCAGCATCACATTGGGACCATGGCAGAGAATCTCGCCATCTTCAGCGATCTTTAGGAAGGGTTTGCCTTCCCACGTATCGTAGAGCGCATGGCCAACGGTACCGGGACCGACCATTCCAAGGCGGTTGGCGGTGATGACCGGGCTGGTTTCCGTAAGGCCGTAGCCTTCCAGGATCGGTAGACCGATGGCCCAGAAAAACTCCATCACTTTGGGCATCAGGGGGGCGCCGCCGGACACCGCGAATCGGATCTGGCCACCGGTGCGAGCTTTGATTTTGGAGAATACGAGCGCCTTTGCCAAAGCAAAGCGGAAACCTAACCAGCCGGTGGGTTCCTTCCCATTGTAGAGGAGGGGCACGACCTGCTGTCCAATGAGATAAGCCCAGTGAAAAAGCTGATGTTTGGGCCAGCCCGACCCCGCGACGCCATCCATCACTTTGGCGAAGATCTTCTCGTAAATGCGGGGCACGCTGCAAAGCACTGTAGGCCTGACTTCCATTAAATTTTCGGCCACGGTATTCACGCTTTCAGCGTAATAAATGCTCGCGCCCATGTGCAGCATCACGAAATGGCCGGCCATTCGCTCGAAAATATGGGTCAGGGGTAGAAATGAAAGGCAACGGTCCCTGGCCTGCACCGGCAAAACCTTCAAGGATGCATGCACGTTTGAGACGATGTTGCCATGGCTCAACATGGCACCCTTGGGGTCGGCAGTGGTACCAGAGGTGTAGATCAGCGTCAGCAGATCATCCGGCTTGCGCTCCAGGCCCCACTGCCGCACCTCGGAGCGTTGGGCTTCCAGGGCTTTGCCCTCTTCCAGGAGTTGAGACCAGGAAAGAATGGTGTGGCCCTGAACTTCAGGTACCTGCCCTTTCATGAGTACGGCCAATTCCAGGTTGGGTAAGGTCGGCCAAAGCTCCAATACCTTGTCCAGCTGGGTCTCGTTCGAACAGAAAACCCAGCTTGATTTGGAATTATTCAAAATAAACGCGGCCTGATTGGCAATCAGGGTCGCGTAAATGGTGGCAGTGGGGAGACCCGAAATTGCGCATGCATAGTCGGTCATAGCCCATTCGGGGCTGTTTTCCGCGAGGATGGCCACATGGGTTCCGGGGCGCAGCCCGCGTTTATACATGGCCAGGGCGAGATATTCAACGGATGCCAGCAATTCCTGACTCGAGATCGGGACATAGCTGCCATCTTTTTTGTAGGCCAGAGCGTCCGGCAGGTCATGCTCCACCGCCGCATAAAATAATTCCGCGATGGTCGTTACAGATTCATTCACCGTGAGGACTCCAACTTGAATGGATGGATGATGTGATGGCATGGTAACAGGATGATCGTCACTTCTCCGCTAGGTGAAGCGGTTCATGCATTCCACCTGGAACAACGCGCCAGGGGTGTGTCGCCGCACACCGTCCGGGCACAAAAGGGTGACCTGGAAAAACTCGTTGCTCATGCGCTTCAAGAATCCTGGACTGGATGGGACGTGACCCCGCGCACCCTGCGGCGATTCGCACTGGAGCTGGGCGCGCGAGGCTTGGACCCCGCCAGCCAGGCGCGAATTTTATCCACGGCAAGGGGGTTCTTCAGGTGGCTCTGGGATACCGGGCGCATCCCCATGAATCCAGCATCAGGCCTTAGAAACCCCAAGCAGGCCATCAAGCTGCCAGCTTTTTTGACGGAAGGAGAAAGTGCTTCCTTGCTGGACCTCCCGGTGGCAATGGATTTTTCGTCGGCACGGCTGCGCTGCCTATTGGAATTGCTTTATGCCTCGGGATTGCGCGTCTCTGAATTGGTGGGGCTGGACCTTCAGGATGTGTTTTTCGAACAGCGGACGCTGCGTGTGATGGGCAAGGGAAGTAAGGAAAGGCTTGTCCCCTTTCATCCGGAAGCCGCTGAAGTCCTGGAGTGCTATTTGCGTTTCCGGAACAGTCATTTGGGATTGAAATCCCTGCCACCCACAGCTGCGATCTTCCTGAATTTGCGCGGTGGACGCCTGACCCCCACCAGCGTCCGGAACCTCTTGCAAAAAGCCATGGAGGGAGCCGCGCTCAGAGCTCGTATCAGCCCCCATGCCTTGCGCCACAGCTTTGCCTCGCACCTGCTTGCCCACGGCATGGACCTGCGCGCCATCCAGGAGCTTTTGGGCCACGCCAGCCTGAGTACCACCCAACGCTACACTCACTTGGAGCTTGAACAGCTCTCCAAGACTTACAACTCCGCGCATCCAAGGGCCAAGAAGTCATGATTGAACCTCAGGACTCAGGATTTCTTCCTCAAGGCGCTGGCCTTACCTGAACGATATCGCCTTCGTTCAGGCCCCAGGCGCTCATGAGATCCTTGGAGATCGCCAGGGTGAAGTCATTCATGCCAGTAACGAATTGGATGGGATCCACGGCAGGACCGTGGGCCCACATGACGCGAACATTGACGAGGGGTGAATGGGCATAGGGTTCAAGTTGACGCCACTGGGCTTCCAGGGATTTGGGCGCTTCCAGGTGGTCGCCTTTTTTAAAGAACCCCGTTTTCAGAATTCCCACGTTCACCTGCACTTCTGGTTCGAATAATTTCAGGCGTCCGGCATCGTAAAGAATGCTAGCCGCTTGGAGTACCTGGACCTCATTTTGTTCAGTGGTGGCCATGACATCCAGAAAGTCCCGGAAACCGTCAAAATAGGGGATGATTTTCCGGTCTTCCGTATAGATCTTGATTCCCTGAAGCAACTCTTCGCCCTGAAGTGTTGGCCAGGGCACGGATTTAAGGCTGGGGAACAGGCTGCGCAAGCGCTTGCGTGAATCCGAAGTGCGGGCGGATTCCATGAGCAGGTCGGGAACTGAACGGCGGATGCTATTAGGTGCCTGAACTTTCATGGCGATGAACTCGAATTCACCCTTGTCCCATTCCAGAATCTCAAAGGCGGCCATTTCGCCTTTGCAATGAGGCGTTTCCGCATGAATCACTTCACCATTGACCACAAAAAGGGTACCGGATGCCTTTCCGGAAGTAACTTTGAGTAGGCCGGTCTTCTTGTTCACGTGCAGAAGCTGAGCCACATCCGTGAGGGAAATGCTCGACAGATTACCGCGGAGATTCGACATCAGTCGGGCTCCCCGATGAGTTCCTTCACCATCAGCAGGATGCGATCCCGCCCAAAGGGTTTCACCGCATAGACATCGGCCCCCACGCGAAGGCCTTCCGACCAATGGGATTCTTCATCAAGGCCTGTGAGCATCACCACTTTCGGCGGATCAGGAAATCCTTTAATGAATCCACACAACTCGTAGCCACTCTCACCTGGCATGTCCACATCAAGGAACACCAAGTCAACTTTTTTGAGCGCCAGTTGTTTCCGAGCTGGATCGGTGCTGTCAGCCGTCAGGACTCGATAGCCTTCGAGAGACAAAATATCATGGAGGAGACCCACCACCTCTGGCTGGTCGTCTACTACCAGGATGGTCTTCATGATGTATGGCCCCCGCCGCTCATGGCGTTCAGCATCTCTTTGACTGCCTGTTCCATGCCCACGAAGATCGCCCTGGCGATGATGCTGTGGCCGATGTTCAATTCTTCGATTTCGGGGATGGCGGCCACCGCCCCCACGTTCCTAAGAGAAAGGCCATGGCCCGCCAGCACACGCAATCCTAAATTCGCGGAGCGCTTGGCGGCATCCCGGATGCGGCCCAGTTCAAGGCTCGGATCACTGCCAAATGGGAGATCTGAATACACCCCCGTATTCAGTTCGACTGCGTCTGCCTCAAGCTTGGCGGCCATCATCACCTGTTCGCGGGAGGGGTCAATGAATAGGCTCACGCGGATGTCGGATGCCTTGAGCTCCCGGATGATCTGGCGCAGGGGCGCCTGTAAGAAAATGGCATCAAGGCCACCGGCAGTAGTGAGCTCTTCTCTTGTTTCCGGGACCAGTGTCACCATCTGAGGTTTAGGGCCGATGACCGATTCCAGAGCTTCTGGGGTGGCCGCGCACTCCACATTCAATGGCAGTGAAAGAACTTCTTTAAGAACCTTGAGATCCCGGTCCTGGATGTGGCGCCGGTCCGCCCGGAGATGAACCGTGATACCACTGCAGCCTGCGCTCTGGGCCGCCAAAGCCGCAGCCACGGGCTCGGGTTCACGGCCCGCACGTGCCTGGCGCAGCGTTGCCACGTGATCAATATTCACACCCAGGCGTGGACTCAAGAGATGGCTCCCGTTGATGCAATCATATGGATGACCCAAGATACCAGAATTGAAGAGGCGGGCAGGGTCTTCATGACATCCCCAGATCCGCCCGGGCGGCAGTCTCAAGACTAAGCATGGCCGTGGCCAGTAGTTCGGGTTCCCTGGCTTCGGCCATGAGACGCAGCTTGGGTTCAGTCCCGGACCAACGCACCACTAGCCTCAAGGATCCGCCGACTCCGCCGTAGCGGGCTTCCAGGTCATTCATGGCAGCAGCCAAAGCTTTGCATTCCTCCAATGCCTTACGTTCCTTGGTCCTCAGGTTCACCAATGTCAGTGGCCAGGGTTCGAAGCGCCAGGACCAACGTTCGGTTTTAGGACGACGCAACAGGGCCCGGAGCAAGGCGATGGCCGTGGCCAAACCGTCCCCCGAAGGGCCTTCCCGCTTCTGGATCAGATGCCCAGAAGCTTCCGCGGCCAGATCCCAACCCCGTGCCTGAAGTTCGCGCAGCAGGTATTTGTCCCCTACCGGTGTTCGCGCAAAGTCCACACCTCGGGTGGCCAGGGCTGCTTCCAGGGCTCCATTGGTCATCACGGTGCCGACAATGCCGGGAAGGGCTTCACCAGCTTCCAGGCGATCCTGGGCCAGCAACCAGAGCATCTGGTCCCCATCCACCAGCGCACCTTGGGAATCCAGCATCAGGCAACGATCACCGTCTCCATCAAACGCGATGCCGAGTTCGGATCCGGATGCCTTCACGGCTTCACGCAAGGCGCCCAGGTGGGTGGAGCCACCCCCTACATTGATGAGTTTTCCCTCGGCTGGGACACCGATCCACTGGATCGCCCCCCGGAGCACTTGGGAGGCGAAAGGAGCAGTGGCTCCATGGGCGCAGTCTATGACGATGGGAAAATCATCCGGCAGTTCCACCATGCCGAGATGGGTCAAATAGCTTTCCACAAGGCAATTGTCTGGGTTCAAGTGTGTGGGTGGCGAATCTGGAACCACAGCATCCATAAAGGCGCCTTCAATGGCCAGTTCCTCGGCTTCTTCAAGTTTCTCGCCCAACCCATTGAAGCCCTTGATGCCATTATCCTCAGGGGGATTATGGCTGGCGCTGAGCATGATGCCCCAGGCGCCAGGCGTTTGCTTGGTGAGCAACGCTACCGCGGGCGTCGGCACCATGCCGAGAATGAGGGTGGGAAAACCACCAAGACCCTGAATGAGTGCCTGGGCCATGGGCTCGGAACTGGTCCGGGGATCCCACCCAAGAATGAGGCTTGAAATGCCCCTGGACCTGGCGACCAGGCCCCAGGCCTGGCCCCAGCGGGCCACTTCAGCAAGACTCAAAGGGGATTCATAGGCGCGGCCGCGAATGCCGTCAGTACCGAAATAATTCAAGGTCATGCTCTAAGGTAGCTCGTGTGTCCTGAACACGCGATAGCCCATGGCCTCGGCTTCCTGGTGGGCAAAGTCGGTCAGGCCATCCCGATGGAGTGAGGACAGGCCCGGGGTACCGTTTCGCCAGGGGAGAAACCGCTTGCGGGAAATGCCGATGCAAAACCGTCTAATGGGCCAGGAAAGCATCGCCGGAAGGCGTGGAAGCAAGTTCCAAAGTGCGAAGTCTTCGTTATAAGTCATCCCGAATCCGAACCCGGGATCCAGGACAATTCTTTCCTGAGCGATGCCAGCTTCGAGCAGGCGATCCCGCATACAACGCATCTCGGCAAGCGCCAGCTCCGCGCTCCTGGAAGCTGGATCGTCATATTCCGGCATCCAGAGGGAGCCATCTCTCAGCCGGCTGCGCATGGCAATGAGGCCACAATCTGAATGCTTGGCCAGCTCAAGCATCGCAGGATCTGAAAACCCGGTGACGTCATTCAATACGGAGATGCCAGCCTCCAGACCCTTTGCCGCTACCTGGTGGTGGCGAGTATCCAGACTCAGTGGGATGTCAGGGAGTTGCTCTTGAAGCATGGCCAGCACTGGTTTTAGTCGTGCCCATTCGTCGTCAGGGGTAACAGCAGCGGCTCCTGGGCGTGTGCTTTCGGCCCCCAGATCGAGCATGCTCACACCGGAAGCCGCTAGTCTTCTGGCCTGCGTCAGCGCCCTGTCCGGTGAGATGAATTGGCCGCCGTCACTGAAAGAATCTGGTGTGACATTCAAGATCCCAATGAAGCAAGGGCCACTCTTGGGAAGTGGCCCTTGCCTATGCTGGAAGAAATCCTTCATGCGGGATTCAAAGCCGGATCAAGCCCTGGATCAGACTTTTTCTCATCGGTGGCAGCGGCGTCTGCGGGACCGCCCGTTCCAGGAGCCGGGCGAGGCGGAAGCGTACCGCCCTTCATGAGCAATTCGACATCATTGCCATCAAGGGTTTCCCGTACCAGCAGTGCTTCGGCGATGGCAACCAACGAATCGCGTTTTTCGAGAATGATCCGTTTGGCTAAATCGTAATTCCGCATGACGATGTCGTGCACTTCGGAGTCAATGACGCGGGCGGTATCCTCGGAGAAATTCCGTTGGTGTCCATAATCGCGCCCCAGGAAGATCTCCTGCTGCTCACCGGCGAAATTGAGAGGGCCCAGTTTGGGGCTCATGCCGTACTCCGTGACCATGGAGCGGGCCATGCTGGTGGCCTGCTGGATGTCATTGCTGGCGCCGGTGGAGAACTGGTTGAAGAAGATCTCCTCAGCGATGCGACCGCCCATGGAGATGGCGATGCGACCTTCCATGAATTCCTTGGTGGTGTTGTAACGGTCTCCTACCGGTAACTGCCAAGTGACGCCCAGGGCGCGACCGCGGGGAATGATCGTCACTTTGTGCAGAGGGTCGGCGCCTTGGACCGTGACGGCCAGGACCGTGTGTCCCGCTTCATGATAGGCGGTGATTTTTTTATCTTCATCCGTCATCACCATGGAACGTCGCTCGGAGCCCATGTAGACCTTATCCTTGGCATTCTCAAAGTCTGACATCTCCACCCATTTTTTGCTGGTGCGGGCAGCATACAGAGCGGCTTCATTGCAGAGGTTGGCGAGGTCGGCACCGGCGAAGCCTGGGGTTCCCCGGGCTATGACTTCCAGATCCACATCAGGTGAGAGCGGAATCTTATTGGCGGTGTGTACCTTCAGGATTTCAAAACGACCTTTTACATCCGGGCGGTCAACAACCACACGGCGGTCGAACCGGCCGGGCCGGAGCAGAGCGGGATCAAGCACATCCGGGCGGTTGGTGGCGGCGATGAGAATGACGCCCTCATTACCTTCGAACCCGTCCATTTCCACGAGCAATTGATTGAGCGTTTGTTCGCGCTCATCATGCCCACCACCCATGCCTGCGCCGCGATGGCGACCTACAGCGTCTATTTCATCAATGAAAATAATGCAGGGCGCACTTTTCTTTCCTTGCTCAAAGAGATCGCGCACACGGGAGGCGCCAACGCCCACGAACATCTCGACGAAGTCAGACCCCGAAATGGAAAAGAACTGCACCTTTGCTTCACCGGAAATGGCCCTGGCAAGTAAAGTCTTGCCGGTACCTGGAGGGCCCATGAGCAACACGCCTTTGGGGATTTTTCCCCCAAGCTTCACGAACCGGGCTGGGTCCTTCAGAAAATCCACGATTTCCTTGAGCTCTTCTTTCGCTTCTTCGCAACCGGCCACATCGGCAAACGTGATGCGTTTGTTGGAGCTGGAAAGCCCCTTGGCCCTGGCTTTCCCAAAGGAAAGAGCTTTGTTGCCACCCGCTTGGGCTTGACGCATGAACACGAACCACAGCACCACGAACACCAGCAGCGGGCCCCAGAAAATCAACAAGTACATGAATTGGTTGTCCGAAGGTTTCGTGGCCTTGAATTCATCCAGTTTGGGGGGCTCTTCCTGCCGCCAACTGAGGATCACCTTGCCAAGATCCTGCATGGGTGGGGCGATGGTCTTGAACTTCTCGATCTGGTCACCCTTGGCATTGCGGAAAGAGGCCCGGTAAGTCCCTTCCACATCCTGGCCAGAAAGGGTCACGGTCTTGTATTTGCCACCTACGCCTTCAGCAATGAAGGTGGAGAAGGGGACTTCCTGCACATTGTTGGTCTTGGGAATTTGAATGATGGCCACGTAGACCAACACCACAATCCCAACCCAAACAAGCATGCTTTTGACGGCTGAATTCAAAATGAGCCTCCTTAAGGCCACCTGCAAAAGTCCTACGCGCTTTGCAGCCTTTCAGTTTAACCCAGCCAAGGAAGCTGGGCGAATGCTTGAGGGATGCAGGCACCATTGCAAAGGTTCATCTTTGCGCGGATCCAAGGCCCAATGACCAAAGCTGTGGTGTCTCCCATGCCCCGCCAGATGATGCACTACCCAGCCACTGAGATCCCTCAGCAGCGCGGCTTCCCGCGTCCAATCCAGGTGGCGGAAGGCTGCCTCCAGCACCCAGCGAAGCTCGTCTTCACGCCAGGCTTCAGCCCGCAACCACACCGCAGCCTGAGCGCCATCGTCCAGATTCCAGCGTGGGCCGTGCCAGGCCTCGATCATGCGATCCCGCAGTTCGCTCAACTCACGCACCTGCAAGTGCGTCTCCCAAAGGTGCTGATCCAACGACGGGGATTCCTGCCGCAAAGTTGGGAGCAAAGCGCGCCAGCGGTTACGGGGGGTAAAACCTTCAAGATTGCTGGCGTCCTCGCGCCAGGGAAGACCCTCGCTCCGCAGGTATTCGCGGAGTTCTTCACGCCGAACCTCGATGAGAGGAGACCAGCGGTGGCTCTGGCGGACAGGCAGCGGCATCAGCGAACCCACGCCCCCGCCCCGGCTGAGCCGTAGAAACACTGTTTCGGTGTGATCTTCAAGGGTGTGGCCCGTAGCGATGAGATCGGCTCCGCAGGAGACAGCTTCCCGCCGTAGCCAGGCCCAGCGCAAATCCCGGGCAGCAGTCTCCAGGCCCATGCGCTGCTGGTTCGCGTGGGCCACGACATCGAGACGAGCTTCCGCCAGATCCAGATCGAAGTGTCGCGCCAATTCCCTGACAAAGTGCGAATCTTCGTGAGCTTCCACCCGCAGTTGGTGATCCGCGTGGGCCATGGATAATTCCAAGCCTAAGCTCCCACGAAGTGAAAAGAGCAGCGACAACAGGGCCGTGGAATCGCCGCCACCAGAACAGGCCACCACCACGCGGCGATTACCCAAGGCATCACCTCGATGACGGATGCGAGAAAGCAATGTCGCTTCGAAACGGTTCACAATTTATTTCCTGAGCTCTTTATTTCAACTGCTCAAGCAGGTCCAAAAGAGACTGGGGCACGGGTTTTTCGCACCAGAGCGCTTCGGCCCATTCACAGAGAAGAAACGATGCGTAGTGCATGGCACGTCCTTCCACGCCGCGCCGAAAGGCTGGATGGGCGATACGTGTGGACGCTTCCGGGTCTGCAGAAAACTGGCTTCCGAATGCGTCGAAGGCCTGCATACGGGTGGTCCAAACCTCACTCACATCCAGCACGAGATCGGGCCGACCTGGATTCTCACCCGCCATCCAGGCAATGGCTTTGGGACGCCAGGGATCGCCTTGACAGGGATAGTTCAAGAGGCCTGCGTAATAGGCCGCTTCACGACCCAGACGAAAAGCCCGCCGATGATCCGGGTGGCGATCCTCGGGAGCCGGCAGGATCAATACCATTGGCCTGAGCTCCCTTAGTTTTGTCATGAGCAGAAGGCGATAGCTCTCGTCTTCGGAAAACCGCCCGTCTGGAAAGCCCAAATCGTGGCGTTCAACGCCAAGAATCTTGGCCGAAGCCGCAGCTTCAACACGGCGAGTTTCCGCGGTCCCACGGGTGCCTAAATCACCACGGGTGAGATCCAGGATTCCCGCCCGCAGTCCACGTCGGGAAGCCAGTGCAAGCAATCCGCCCACATGGACTTCAGCGTCGTCTGGGTGTGCACCGATGACGAGCAGATCAAGGCTTTCGCTCACGCTTCCTCCACCAGGACCAGGCTCCTATTGCCATCCATGTTTGCCAATATTTTTTGGAGTACCTTTTCATCCCGCAGCCAGTAAATACCCGGCAGCACGCGCTCCTGGGCCTTGCCAAAGGGAAATAGCTGCTGGCGGAGACGCTCTGGATCCATGTTGAATTCATGGGTCGCACGGTCCCGCAACCATCTCCGATCCAGCCGTTCGAGGCGATGCCGCGCGCGATCCAATTCTTTTGTGAAGCGAGCGCCGAGGGTGGGTCCCCAGGCCAAATCTGGCGAGGCTGCTTCCAACCGTTGGGAGGGAAAGGTACCTTCATTGCCTGAAAAAGTCTGCCAACAACCATCTCGAAGCGTATTCAAATCTGAAAGGTGTTCCGCCTTCAGTCTGCAACCTGTTGGCAAAACAAATACGGAAGGCCGGGGAATGATGCGCGGAACTTTGAGCCCCACCAACTCCCACAAAGGCTCCGCTAGTCGCCAATACTCCCGTTCCGAAGGGCCGAGCACCGCAGCTTCAACGGGCAGCAGCAGGGATTGCATCAGGGGGCGCAAGGCCGCGCCAGGGCTGAGCCAGTGCTGCCTCGGACACACCTCCTCGCGTTCCAGGCGCCGACGCAAACCTGTGCGGGGGTCCAGGGCAAACCAGGTGGCTTGCTGACGCGGGTCCAAGGGCAAAGGGGCGCCTTCTGCTTCCAAGCGGGCCGCCGAGAGCAGGAGCTGCGCCTCCAGATTCAAGCTGCGCCAACGTTCCAGCTCACTTTGAATGGGCTCGCGAAAGGCCGGATTCGTGGGGGAGAAAGGGCGTAGGCCAAGTTTCCAAAGGGGTTCGCCAAGGCTCAAGGCGTGGCCGCGCAAGGATGGTTCAGAGGGTGTGGGCACCGGGCCCCAGAGCGATTCTGCCTCCTGCTGCTGCGCCACTCCCCAGGGCAGCCACCCCGTGGCGGTGCCTTCCGGGGCATCGAACCGAAAGCGATGACGCACCAGACGGCCGTTCTCAAGGCCAACAGAGGCTGCCACCTCGACCCGGTCGTGATCCTCGTCCGCCATCCAGTAGACAGCGTCCATGCCCAACCGCCTTGCCTCCGCCAAGGCTGCCAGCGCCTTGGCCACGGAAAGCGCAGGCGTCCATCCAGCGCCGATCTGCTGGCCGGTAACGATCACGGGCTTAGGCTCGGCGGTATTCGGTGTTGGCATCTTCGAAGTCTAAGCCGTTGCGACAAAATTACTAAGTGAGTCTTGCTCTCGCGTTGGAATTCGGATTCAAGCCAAGGCCGGGCCACCCGTCCTAAGTCAAAGGACTCTCCATGTGGCCTTAGGGTACTGGTCTCAAGGCCTAGCCCACGCCACACGCCCGCTCAAGGCCTATCGCTCGACAATCCCCGTATTCCGCCATAAGGTAGACAGGCTATGCCCAACCCTGTCCTTCAGCCTGAAAAATCGGCGATGCAGAACGGCCGCAGGGCCCTTCGGCTCAGTCGGCCCGACTCCAGCCGCTTCATCACCCTGATGCTGGTTTTCAGCCACAAAACCTTCCGGTGGTCTGTCTCAAAGAAAGTCTTGTCCTGGCTGGCCGGGGGCATTACGGGGGTCTGGGCCATCGCGGTGATCGGTTCGGGCTATGGCTTTTGGGCCACCAAAAAAATCATGAGCTTCGACCGCCTCCAGAAGGAAACCCAGGAACAACAGAACCGGCTTCGGAGCACCCTGGACCAAGCCGCTGGTCTGGAAGGTGAGATCAACGCCCTGCGTAAGCAGCACGAGGAACTCCTTCATCTGCTGGATCCCAAAATCCCAGCCCCCCGCATTCCGGCCATGCCTGGTCGCCCCGACAAAGCCCACGCTCAATCCATCGCAGAGCCGAAGGACCCAACAGCATTGAGGCTTAGCCAACTGAAAACAGATATCGAAAAAAGTGAGTCCGCCGCCCAAGCCATTCGAGCCCAAATGGCTCCCATCATAGATGCGTGGATTCACACCCCCTCCATCCCACCCACCGCTGGTTACTTGAGTTCCGGATACGGGGTGCGCCTCAACCCCTTCGCGGCTCGGGACGAAGCTGAGGGGGGCTTCGGCTTCCACTCAGGTCTTGATATCACTAACGCCGAGGGTACCCCGATTCAAGCGACGGCGGATGGAGTTGTGGAAAGCGCAGGGTGGATGGATCGCTACGGTTACGCAGTCATCCTGAAACACAATGAGGAACTTGAGACAGTTTATGGCCACATGGCCCGGTGGGAGGTTCAACTGGGCCAGACAGTGCACAGGGGCGATATCCTTGGGAAGATGGGCCGAAGCGGTCATGCCACCGGGGTTCATTTGCATTACGAAGTCCGACTTCGCGGCAAGCCTGTCAATCCCACCCAGTATCTGCGGCTCCAGCGAGAATGGTTGTCCACGCTGGGTGGTCAGCCTTGATGAACTGGCCGAGACCCCACCACCTGGGACACAGGACTTGATACTTTGGGGCTCCTTTGGCTGATAAACTATCCGGTCACCCCTGAAGGCCCTGAGATTCCCGCCCTTGCCTGGAGGATTCAATGTTCATCAATAAAACCAAAGCACATTCACCTGTTGTCCACAGCCTCCTGGGCAAGGGCACCCTCTGGAAGGGTGAGATCCACACGGGTGAGCATTCCCTACGGATCGAAGGCACCCTGGAGGGCACCATCCATAGCGAAGGAGAGGTTACTATCGCGCCTTCAGGCCTGGTGAACGGCACCATCCACGCCAAGCACATGATCGCCACGGGGAAAGCCAAGGGGGTTTTCAAGATCCTGGAATGCCTAGAGATCCATGGCACCGGATGTGTCGAAGGTGAGGTAGAGGTGGGTAGCCTGGTGGTGGATGAGGGCGGCACCCTGCAAGGCACCTGCAGCCGCCGCGGTATGAACAAGCCGGAAAACCTGGCGCACAAACCCGAAGACAAAGTCGAGGCCAAGTCTGAAATAAAGTCCGATAAATCCAAATCCGAGATTAAGAAAAATGGCACCGCCGCGCATGGTCCCGTGCATGTGACAATCCCACCGCCTAACCATTCCGAACAAAAAAGCCTAGATGAAAATGCAGTTTTGGTGGGCGCTGGGGCCAATGGTAAGGGCAGCGAGCGCAGTTAGGGCAGTTAGCCGCAGTTCGGTCAGTTAGGGGTAGTTGCGGTGTGGCCAGTTTTTTTGGCCAAACCGTTACATCCCCACCTCGTATCGCAGGCAGTGCCTGCTCCCACTCGCCGCGCTCATGGACGTGGAGCCCCTATGCCGACGGAACGTATGGCCTAGGCAGGAAACAGGCCTGGCATCCATAACCCGGCCTTTTCGGACAATCCCAAAGATAGGTTCATGTTCTGCACGGCTTGGCCCGCCATCCCTTTCACCAGGTTGTCCAGGGCTGCGAATAGGACCGCACTGCGGCCTTTTACCGCGATTCCGATCTCACAAAAATTCGTTCCCACCACCGAAGCGATGCGCGGGGAACCATCAACCTGTCGAATGAAGGGTGCGTTCCGGAAAGTTTTCTTGAATCGTTGCCTCAAGGTGATTTCATCCAGCCTTTCAGGAAGGAGCAACTGTATCGTGGCGAAGATGCCCCGCACCAGCGGAGCGGAATGGGGGACAAAGGAGAGTTGGGCGGTGATGTCCAAACCTCGCAGCAAACCCTCCATTTCGGCCTGATGCTGGTGTTCCAGGGCCTTGTAGGCGCGAAAATCGTGGGCGCGGGTGGGGTGATGGGCCGTCTCTGAAGGCAGAGCACCGGAGCCGCTGGAACCGGTGACTCCGCTCACGGCCACGAAACCCAGGTTGAGACCCCGAAGCGGCAGCAAGGCCAACTGCACGGCCGTAGCAAAGCATCCTGGATTGGCGATGCGACTGGCTCCCCGCAACTCTGAAGTCTTCCATTCCGGCAATCCGTAGACAAAGGCACCAAGCCGATCGGCGTAAGGATGGGGCTTCCCATAAGCGGCTTCGAACACCAAAGCTTCCGACAATCGAAAATCACCGCTGAGATCAATGAGGGTGACCCGGTCAGCGATGCCTGCAGTTTCCCACTCGGATTCCAAATAGGACAACTGCTTCGCCAGTTCAAAATGCGGCTGTGCCGAAAATACGACAATGGCGCCTTCCCTGGAAAGGGTTCCCCATTCTATGTCTGCGTAAAATATGTCACCCAAGAATCCCCGAAGATGTGGGTGGGCACTCCAGATCAATTGCCCCGAGTGGGACTTGGAGACGGACTGTATGGACGCAACGTTTGGATGGCCTATGAGCAGGCGAAGCAGTTCACCGCCACCGTAGCCACCAGCTCCCAGGATGACTGCGTGGACCTTCACGCCTGCACCGCCTTCCGTTTTTCCAAGAGGTCCAGAATGAAATCGCCGAGACCTTGGGCATCATTGCGTGCATTCCTGGCCGGCAACCCCAGCGTTTGTTCCACAAAGCGCACCCCCACACGGTTATCCGTCGCGGGTCCGGCGACAAGATCCACTGAGATATCGAAACTCTCCTGCAGGAATTTCACGCCCCCAGCAACACCCACTGGATCATTGGCACAAAGCACGAAAGCTGTGGAAAGAGGCCTCAGTTCAGGGTCTGCAAAAATGGCCTGGACACCGTATTCGCCCATGATGCCATCCCCGGTTTCAGCCACGATGACATCCACTCCGCGGGAAGCTGCCTCTGAAAAAAGCACCTTGGCTGCGGCCGCTGCGTTCACAGCGTTAGTGGTCACTACCCCCGCATCCGTGAAATCCAAAGCCACCTCGGCACCGTAATCCCGCATCCCGAGAATGTCCCGCATCAAACTCACACCCGTGAGCTTCAGCCCCCCCACCCGCAAACCAGCGGCGCGGAATCGTCGCACCAAGGCACATGCGGCTGCGGTTTTTCCGGAATTCATGCAGGTACCCGCCACAAAAATCACGGGGCAATTGGGCAGCGGACCTCCGCTTTTCAAAGCTCCTTGCTGGATGTTGGCGGGATGCCCCTGCCGCTTCTGGAATTCAGGGTAGACCAAGACTTGTCCCAATATTTCGATCTCGAACGGCGGGCCCACATCGGGATTATGGGAAACGCAATGGCCAAATACACCCCCCAGGTTCAAGACATTGAGTTTGTCACCAGGTTGCACATTGGAAGGCAGCACGCCCTCGTAGCCATGGAGCGCATTGCGGTGACCCAGGGCCCCCACGATGAGATCCCCATTCTGCAACATGCTCATGCGGCCGAATACATCTTCCAATTGGTTGTAGACACTTTTGTCGCCTAGGATCCGTCCAGCCAGAACCGCTCCTGCTTCGGCAGTGATGGCTTCCGTAAGCGTTACCATCCGGTCCAACCGGAGGTTCCGCGTGACGGATGCGACCTTATCCAGATGAATCCTCATGAAGCCTCTCCAGCATTCAACGCAAGCATTTGGGGAACACCATAGAGCTTGGCGAAACCAGCAGCCTCGGCTCCACTCCAGAGATGATTGGCCTCACCATAGCTGGCAATTTTTGAATTCATCAGCCCAAAGGGGGAGCGCACCCCATCCACCGAAAAGCAGTGAGGATGCACCGTCAACCGCACGTCTCCGCTCACCTTCGACTGGCTGGATTGCAGGAATGCTTCCAGGTCACGCACCAGAGGATCGAAGAACTTGCCTTCATGCAGCAGAGAACCATAAAGATTGCCCATGGATTCCTTCCAGAAAAGTTGCTGGCCGGACAACACCAACTTTTCCAATTCGCGATGGGCGCCAATGAGCAGGTGGGCTGCCGGAGCCTCGAAACCCACGCGGCCCTTGATGCCAAGAATCGTATCGCCAAGGTGCACACCGCGCCCGATGCCGTAGGTCTTGCCCAATCGGTTCAGCGCCAGGATGAGTGCCACGGGTTCCATGGCCGAGTCGTTCAAGGCTATCGGAACACCCCGCTTGAATGCGATCGTAAGTTCGAAGGGGGGCAGCTCGGGTGATACGGCGCCCCCAGGATAGGCCTCTTCCGGCAGCGATGACCATGGATCCAAGGTCTCTGCGCCGCCTATGCTGGTGCCCCACATGCCTTCATTGATTGAATACAGCAAGGTCTTGGCAGGCACCTCAAAACCCTTGGCCGCAAGAAAGGCAACCTCGTCCGCTCGGGATAACGCTAAGTCGCGAATGGGAGTGAGAATAGCAAGCTCTGGCGCGAGGCTGCGGAAAGCCACATCGAAGCGCACCTGATCATTGCCGGCACCAGTGGAACCATGGGCGAGTGCGTTCACACCCATTTCCTTCGCCACCGCCACCACCGCTTGGGCCTGGCAAACCCGCTCCGCGGAGACTGACAAAGGATAGGCCTGACCCCGTAGTACGTTGCCGTAGATCAGGGTGCGCAAAAAGCCATTGAAAAGTGTATTCCTGGCATCCACGGTTCGGTGCGACACCGCCCCCAGGGCGGCGCTGGCGGCCCCAATGCGGGCCAATTCTTGAATGGAGAACCCACCCGTATCCACCGTCACAGTGGTCACGGACCAGCCCTGCTCTTTCAGATACAACACACAAAAGGAGGTGTCCAGACCGCCAGAAAAAGCCAATAGCGCCTGCTTAGTCATTTCCACCTCCGAATTCAAATAGTGCGGTTTCCTTGGTGGCCCAAAAGGTTCGCTTGGCCTGAATCCAGGCGCGCTGGCCGTCCAATTCAACCTGCGTTTGATCCAGGCCCAGATCTTGGGAGGAACCGATATGCGAAGGCACTGGTTCGTCGCGCTCCGTTACAAATTCTCCAGCCTGGATTTGCTGCCCCACCACTTGATATGCCTCCCGGAAGGAAAGCCCCCGCCGCACCAGATCAAAGGCTTGTTGCGCGGCATAAAGATCATCTGAGCAAGCAGATTGAGCATTCTGCGTGTTCACTGTCAGGCCTGCAATCACTTTCGTGAGGATGCTGAAGGCTTCTAAGCCGATGCTCAGCGCCGCGAACGTGGGCTGCTTCAACAACTGCAAATCCCGATGATAATTCGAGGGCAACCCGACCGCGATCTGCTCCACCTGATGAGCCAGACCACGCAGCTCACCCATCCTGCCCCGCAACAGCTCCACTACATCGGGGTTCCTTTTTTGCGGCATGATGCTTGACCCGGTGGTGAACGCATCCGGCAAGGACAGAAACCCGAACTCCTCCGTGCTGTAAAGGGTTATATCCCACAACGCTTTTTCCAGCACGTACGCCACGGAATTAAGCCAGTGAAGGATGGCCAACTCGTGTCGGCCCCGAGAATTCTGGACATCCACCACGCTACGCTGCACGGCACTAAAGCCCAGTAGATCTGCGGTGAAGGCGCGATCCACTGGCAATGGCACACCGAATCCCGCGGCGCTTCCCAGCGGGCATTTGTCCAAGCGTGCCTGGAGCGCTTTCAAGGCCTCCAATTCCTCCAACAATCCTTCGGCAAAGGCAGCGCCCCAAAGCCCAAAAGTTGAAGGCATGGCCCGCCGAAGATGCGTGTAGCCAGGCATCTGCACGAACTCGTGGGCAGCTGAAAAATTCAGAAAAGCTTGGGCCACGGCAGCGATTCCATCACCGATATCGAGAAGCGAGTCCCGATAAAAAAGCCTCAGGGCCAGGATCACCTGATCGTTCCGCGATCTCCCCAGGTGAATGCGCCGGCCGGCCTCACCGAGTTTTTGGGTCAGCTGCGCCTCGATGGCCGTGTGGCAATCCTCCTGCTCTGCCGTGATGGTGAAGGCACCAGTCTTGGCCAGCTCTCGGATGGTGTTCAACTCGGCAACCAGAGCTGTGGCATCTGTGTCATTAAGGAGCCCGGTGGAAGCCAGCATCCGCGCGTGGGCGGCCGAACCAACCGCATCGAAGGGCACCAGCAGCAAATCGCTCGCTGGGTCGTCACCCACAGTAAACCGATGGATCTCCTCATCCAGCGGCAGACCCTTGGCCCACAGTTGAGGCGAGGCAACCTTTTCAGTGGGTTTTTCACTGGGCATGGCAGGCCTCGGTCGGGTGCTGTTGAATTTTTTCTGCCGCCTCGAAATAGTTGTGGATGAGATTCAAATAACAATCCACACCTGCACTCAGCTCTGAGCGGGTGAGGTATTCGTTGGGCTGGTGGCTGCGATGGGTGTCGCCGGGGCCGATTTTCACGGTAGGAATAGCCCCCAGGAAAGCCCAATCGCTGGTGGTGTGGGATCCCACGGGTCCCTTGTTGCCATTGGCCTTCAGCGCTGCCTTGAGAATGGGTTGATCCGGGTCCGTGGCTTTGGGCAGGTACCGGGCGGAATGAACGATGACCTCACTTTCAAGTTGAGAGGCCAGTTCCGCTGCCATGGTTTGATGATCCAAATTCGGGGTAGTGCGCAGATCCACATAGAATTCGCAGGAGTCTGGCACCTGATTCCGCGTGAGACCGCCGGTCAGTTGGGTCACCTGCGCTTTGGCAGCACCCAACAGTGGATGGCCAGGGAAGCTCAAGGCCGCGAGTTTAGAGATGTCACGGGCGGCCTTGTGGATGGCGTTATCCGCAAGCCCCGCATGGGCCACATGAGCACTTCGACCGTGGGCAATACATTTCAGAATGAGCATCCCCCGCTGTGCGCCACAGGCCTGTAGATTTGTGGGTTCACCCACAACGGCTGCATCCAAGGGGCCCAGGTTTTCGAGAATCGTCGAGATACCCTGGCCGCCGATTTCCTCTTCTGCCGTAAAAGCAAAGATAGCGGTGCCCTTTGGAGACTCGGCCTCGGGCAGTTGCAGGGCTGCGCACAGCATGGCTGCCACGCAGCCTTTGGCATCGTTGGAGCCCAATCCATAAAGTCGATCGTCCTGCCACTTGGGCTGATGTGGGTCCGTTTCCCAACCCTCACAAGGCGGTACGGTGTCGAGATGTGAATTGACCAACAAACGGGGGCTACCGCTCCCCACCTCAAACCAGAGGTTATTGGCGGAGCGCTGCACCGCGATGCCATGGGTTTGAAGCAGGGCTGTGATCCACTCTGCGATGGCGCCTTCATTTTTCGAAGCGCTCGGAATGCTCACCAGGGTCTCAAGAATTTGAGCAGGGGTCATACAACCACCTCGCTGGGCTGATGCGAAATTGACCCTGCTGCGTTATTGGCAGCGATCATGGTGCCACTGCCTTCATTGGTGAATACTTCCATCAGCAGCGCGTCTGGAACCAGGCCGCTGACCAGATGAACACTCGACACACCCCCGGCTAAAGCCTGTTTCGCGGCGTCAAGCTTGGGTCTCATTCCTGCGGTGATGGCTTTATTTTGTTCAAGCTGGGTGAGCTTCCCCAACGTCGCAAAGGGCACCAGCGTGGCTGGGTTGTTCACATCCGCCAACAAGCCGGCCACCTTTAGCAGGAAGAACAGTTTTTCTGCCTTGAGTGCCACCGCCACCGCAGCTGCAAGCGTGTCAGCATTGGTATTGAATATCGCTCCTGCATCATCCCCGGTCAGGGGGGCGATGACCGGTACGAAACCACCTTGAAGGAGATGGGTGAGAAGGGTGGGGTCCACGGATTGGATATCACCCACCAGCCCGAAGTCCACAGAAGCCGGTTCCGCCACACCATCGGCCTGAATCAATACTGGAGGCCGTTTAGTGGCGGTGACAAGGCCTGCATCCACACCGCTGAGACCAACGCAAGGCAACCCGGCGGCGCGAAAGTCGGCCAGCAAGTCCATATGGAGCTTGCCCGCGAAAGCCATCTTCGCGGCATCCAACACCGCGGGGCTGGTGATGCGTCGGCCGCCGACTTTAGCGATGGGCAGGTCCATGGATTCGCAGAGTTGATCCAGTGAAGCACCGCCACCGTGAACGATCACCAATTGGATGGAAAAGCTCCACAGCAACGCCAATTGCTCTGCGACAGCCTTCCTGATGTTGGGTTGATCGAGCAGTTCCCCACCCAATTTCACGACAAACGTTTTCTGGCGGAACTGGCGCACATACTTGGCCGCGGAGCGAAGCGTTGCATAGGGATTCGGGGTATGGGACATGGTCGCCTCCGGGGTTGAGAAGTTGGAATTGAGGATTTTCGATTGAGATTTTCGGTTGCAGGTTGACGAGATGAAAGCGGCGGGAATACTGGCACGTTGGCTTTTTGGTTTAGAAACTTTTGACTTGAGGCTTAAGCATTCAGCAGCCAATCCATGAGCGCGCGTTGAACGTGAAATCGGTTCTCGGCTTCATCTACCACACGGCTGCTGGGATGATCCAACACTTCATCGGCCACCTCGACATTGCGACGAACCGGCAGGCAGTGCAGAAAGATGGCGCCTGCGGCCGCCTTGGCCATGTGCTCGCGATTAAGCATCCACAGGGCGTTCGATTTCACGGCATCGGGACCCAATCCAGACACAGTGGAAGGACCCCAGGCTTTGGCATAGACAGCCTTGGCTCCATGCAGCGCCTCATTCTGATCATCCGTAATGGTTACGCTTCCTCCGGTGTAGGCCGCAAGAGACTGGGCCTCTGCCAACACAGATGGATGCAGGTCGAATCCCTCTGGACGAGCCACGCGAATTTCGCATCCAGCCGCCGCCGCAGTAAGGAGAAATGAGTTGGGAACCGCCTTCGGCAGGGGCTTGATATGGGGCGCCCAGGTCAACGTCACTGGCACCTTCTTGGTGGTTCCAAACGTCTCCTTCACTGTCAGCAGATCCGCGAGGCCCTGGCAGGGGTGCTCCCGCGCGCTTTCCATGCTGATGACGGGCACCGTGGAATACTGCCGGAAGGCATTCAGGACCGGGTCTAAATTGTCGGCATCATCATCACTACAGGTGGCGAAGGTTCTCACCGCCAGGGCATCCACGTACCGTGCAAGGACAGGTACGGCCTCCTTCACATGCTCGGCCCGATCGCCATCCATGATGGCCCCCAGACGGTCCTCAAGCTTCCAAACGCCATTGCCCACTTCCAACACCACAGCATTGCCGCCACCCCGAACCATGACAGCCTCGAAAGAAGCGCGCGTCCGCAATGAAGGGTTGAAGAAGACCATCCCCAGCAACTTGTCCGTCAGATGCTTGGGAAACTTCCCTTTCCACGCGGTGGCCTTGGCAAGGATCGATTCCACACCCGCGGGGCCGAGATCTTGTATAGAGGTGAAGTGGTTCATAACGTTCCCTCCTGATAGTCATGGATGGTGTCCAACAGCGTTTGGATAGCCTCATCGCTCACATTTAGAGATGGCATGAGACGCAGCACGCCTGGATCGCCGGACCCGCCAACCAGGATCCGCTTGGAGAGTAGGGTCTTTTTCAGGGCACCGGCCTGACTTCCGGCCCGAAGGCCTAAGAGCAGCCCCTGCCCCTGCACCGCACTGACGACAGTTCCAACCAAACCCTGCTGGATCAGCCTTGAGGCTTCCATCGCCCTGGCCATCAGGCCTTCACTATGGATCACTGACAAGGTCGCGAGCAGCGCCGCACAGGCGAGGGGACCACCCCCAAAGGTGCTGCCCAAGTCGCCAGGCTTAAGCTGGGAAGCCACCTCCTCGCTCAGCAGCACAGCGCCCATGGGCATGCCACTGGCCATGCTCTTCGCGCAAGTGGTGATGTCCGGTTGGACTTCATATAGGTGAGCTGCGAATGGTCTTCCCAACCGTCCAAACCCGGTTTGAACTTCGTCAAATATCAAAAGTGTTCCCGCTGTATGACATTTCGAACGGAGGGTTGCGAACCACTCCGCGTCGGCTGTCTTCACGCCCGCCATGCTCTGGATGGGTTCGAGAATGACCGCGGCAAAGGAACTGAAGTCAACACCCTCAAGTGCATCCATATTCCCGAAGGGAAGAAAAGTGGTGGGTACCAGAAAATCTTCATAGCCCTTCCGCAGAGCCGCATCGTCCGTCACAGAAAGGGCTAACAGAGTCCTTCCATGGAAGGATCCATCAAAGGCTAGGAAGCCTTTCCGGCCGGTCAATTTCAAGGCGATTTTCAGTGCGTTTTCCACGGCCTCGGCCCCAGAGTTGCAAAAGAACACTGAGGCCGGGCCATCCGCAAATTGCACCAGCGCGCGCGCGGCCTCGTCCCGCAAAGGAATTCGCGCTGCGGTGGAGTAGAAGATCAACTCACCCGCTTGAGCCGAAATGGCATCCACCACCGTTGGATGGGAGTGCCCAGTTGCGCATACGCAATGGCCTCCATAGAAATCCCAATAGGCATTGCCATCATCATCAAATACCTGGTCCCCAACACCCTTCAGGATAGGAAAGGGATAGGCCGCGTAGGTTGGAAGGAGGGCTGGAACCAAATTGGTATGCACGTGTCATCGCATAGATCTGCATGAACCGGCTTATTCCGGTCATTGATTGCATAATATGCACATATGTAAAATCATAAAGCCAACATTTTTTTCATTCGATATCCAATTATCAGTCATTACGGGATTCGCGGTCAGGCCATCGAAAAATAGTGATATTGAATATTCACGTATGAAGTTGCATACTTTTTGAATGAATCGAACCCTGGACGAAATCATCCTGAACGTCATCGAGAAGCACGCTTTGTCAGATCAAGACGCGTTGCGAGCCGCGCTACTGAAGCAGGGCCACAATTTGACCCAGCCCACCCTTTCACGCCACTTGAAAAAACTGAACGTGCAGAAGATAGAAGGCCGCTACCAGCACGTGGAGCCAACTCATAGCCCTTTGCCAACCTTCAGCATGAGTGATGCACCCCCAAACTTGCTGGTGGTGCATACCGAGCCAGGATTCGCCAATGCCCTCGCCATCAAGTTGGACCAACTTCAGATCCAGGGCATAGCGGGAACCATCGCAGGTGACGACACCATCTTTGTCGCAGTTCATAATCAACGTCACCTTGCAGCGGTCAAGACTGCTGTCTCCGCGGCTTTGGGCTAGGGAATCGCCGCAAGGTGATCCGACGATTTAATATTCATTTCCTCTGAGCTTTTTGCCAGTCTTCGTGGCTCATTGGCGTCAGAGATAATTGTTGGGAAGCCAGGCCCTGATTCAGTCCGGGCAGCTCCTTTTGAAGGTAGGACTCGACTTGATCGTCCGCTGTGGCGATTTCTTTTTTCAGGGCTTCCTTGCGATCCAATTGGGCGGCGCTAGGCTTGCCAGGGTAGCCCGTGATGGCGCCGTAAAGCAGGGCGACAAAATCTCTCAGGCGCTCCTCTCCGGTAATGCCACCCCCTTCCTTCACGGGGACATATTTGTTGCGCAGTGTTTCAAGTGTTGATGAAAAAGCCTGCAAGCGGTTTTTCAGTTGTTCATCAGTGGCTTTGGATGCCAGACCCCTGCCCTGGTCCCGCAGATCCACGATGCGATCCACCGTGTAGGTCATGGCCGCCAGCACATGATAGAGGTCCATGGCCGCTGTAAATTGCGCCTCGCGCTCCTGCCGCGTATGCAAGCTGAGTGGGTCCGGCAGAATCTGAAGGTTGGTGGAAAGAGTCTCCTTGCCCTTCGTCATCTTCACCAGGTAGGCACCCTCTAGAACTTGTGGTCCCAAAAAGGCGCCGCCCGCAATGGAAGCGCCGGTAGGTACTTTTGGGGCCTTCATACGCATAGCCCAATACAGCCGATTCAAACCCTTGCGCTTGTCGCCCGAAAAGGTGTCTATTAGGTTCCCAGCTGCGTCGAAAATCTCGAATTTTAAGTCACCGAAAATGTGCCGCTTCTTCTGGTAGTACGCGATGGCGGCGCCATCCTTTGGGCCACGGCCATCGTATTCCGCATCCCCATCACTCCAACCATCGTTGCCCAGCTCGTTGAAGGTGGATGGCCGGGTGGGCAGGAACGCCACATTTTTCGCGAGCAGTTCCGGGGTCAGCATCCTCAAGGGTGTAATGTCGTCAATAATCCACAAGCCGCGGCCATGGGTGGCCAGGACCACATCTTTATCCCGGGGATGGATGGCGATATCACGCACGGGAACCGGTGGGAAATCGCCACCCTTGAAGGCCGCCCATTGGCCGCCACCATCCAAGCTGATGAACAGCCCTGCTTCGGTGCCGAGATAGAGCAGGGACGGATTCACGGGATCCTGCTTCACCACATGGGCAAAGCCTTTGAGCTCTGGCGTTGAGAGGGAGCGCCAGGACTTCCCGAAATCACTGGTCATGTAAATGCGAGGCGACATGTCGCCGGTGCCGTGACCATCGAAGGTTGCGAAAGCCGTGCCCTCATCAAAGGTACTGGCTTCGATCCAGGACACCCACGTATTTTTCGGGAGCCCTGGAATATTGGCGACGACGTTAGTCCAATTTTTGCCGCCATTGCGGCTGAGTTGGACGTTGCCATCATCGGTGCCCACCCAGATCGTTTTCGTGTTCCTGGGGCTCTCGGAAATGGTGTAGATAGTGCAGTGGGTCTCAGCGGAAGAGTTATCCACGGTGAGGCCACCACTATCTTCCTGTTGCTGCTTGGTGGGATCGTTGGTAGTCAGATCGCCACCTAGTCGCTCCCAAGTCTGACCATGATCATGGGAACGGAATAGGTATTGTGCCCCCATGTACACCGCGGTCTTGTCCTTTGGGCTGAGCAGCAAGGGCGTGTTCCAGTTCCAGCGGAACTTGGGCTCACCCGCGCCAGGTTGCGGTTGGATGAACCGGGATTCACCCAAGCTCAGGTTGATTCGCCCCGCATTTCCGCCCTGGCTTTCGGCATAAACGTAGTTGGCATCCGTAGGATCCGGCTGCACCCAGAAGCCATCGCCCCCATACAGATTCTTCCAATGACGATTCTGGATGGATCCACCGGTCCGCGAAGGCCCCATCCAGGAGCTGTTGTCCTGCAAGCCACCAAATACGCGATAGGGCAAAGCCATGTCCAGTGCCACGTGATAGTACTGGCCGATCGGAAGGTTGCGCATGAAGCGCCAATTGGCTCCGCGATCCTCGCTGCCATAAAAGCCGCCATCAGTGCCTGCATAGATGCGCTCCGGGTTTTCGGGGTCAATCCAGGTGGCGTGCCAATCGCCATGGGCGCTCCCGCCGATGACGCTGAAGGTCTTGCCGCCATCGTCGCTCACGGTCATGTTCAAGCCCGGTTTGTAGACCCGCATGGGATCTTTGGGGTCCACGAACAGGGAGCCGAAATAGAAAGGACGGATGATCGTATTGGCGCCACTGTGGCCGCGCACCCAGGTTTCGCCACCATCATCAGAGCGGAATAGTGCGCTGTCCTTGGCTTCCACGTTGGCGTAGACGATTTGGGGATTGCTGGGCGAGAGGGCCAGGGCGATGCGTCCAAGATCACCAACCGGTAGCCCGTGGCTGGTGCCTTCACTGAGTTTGGTCCAGGTGGCGCCGCCATCGGTTGATTTGAAAAGGCCGCTTCCAGGACCGCCGCTTTCGAAAGCCCAGGGTTTGCGCCGGTACTGCCACATGGAGGCGTAAATTATTTTGGGGTTTTTCGGGTTCAGAATGAGACTTGCACAACCAGTGTCATCGTTGATGAATAATATGCGGGTCCAGGTCTTGCCGCCGTCGAGAGTCTTGTAGAGGCCTCGCTCGCTATTGCTGTTCCAAAGATGGCCCATGGCAGCCACGAAGACGATGTTGCTGTCGGTGGGGTCCACTTCAATACCTGCAATGCGTTCGGAATCCGGCAGGCCCATCAAGGTCCAGTTTTCACCTCCGTCTGTGGTTTTGTAGACACCGTTCCCAAGGGAAACGCTGTTGCGCACCCATGTTTCACCCGTTCCAACCCACACAGTCTTGGGATCCTTTGGATCAATACGAATGGCGCCGATGCTTTGGTTGTATTTGTCGAAGACGGCTTTGAAGGTTGTGCCTCCGTTGACCGATTTCCAAACTCCCCCACTGGCGGCACCCACAAATAGGGTCGTACGGCCTTTTTCGTGAACACCATCCATGGTGGAGATGCGGCCCGACATGGCCGCAGGGCCGATGTTGCGAATGCCCAGGCCGGAAATGGTTTCAGACTCAAGCTTGACGGGCTCGGGCTTGGCCTCCTGCGAGTTGAGCATCATGCTGCTGATGGCAAGGCCAAACATGATTCGCGAGATTCGGCGCATCGGTCCTCCGGTGGAGCAAGAACAGTTATCGTGCTGGAGGTGCTTGAGCTCAGCCTTTCTTTTCCGGGACGGCCGACTTGGCTGGCTCAGCGGTTTTCGCAGGCGCTGGCTCAGCCTTTTTCTCTGGCATCTTGAATATCGCGTCGTCAATGGCAGGGTTTATTTCCACCTTTTCGATGGTCAATTTCTGTTTTTCAGGACGCCCCTTGGCACCCATCTCCATGGAGTGGGGCATCATCACGCCACCTTCTTCTTTGTAGTCGCCGAGGGTGGTCTCGGTCTCAATATCTGTGCCACGTACTGTGCGTTTGCTGGCCTGCTTCACGGCCAGAAAAGAATCTGCGTCCAAGTAGATGATCTGGGTGTTGCCATTCTTCAGCGTCAGCTTCAGCTTATGAGCAGAACTGCCTTCCACGTCCTCCTTGCCCAGGTACTCAACTTTGTGGCCTTTGTCCTTGTAATCAACCAGGGGACCATCAAGGTCCGCCTGCTGCTCGGCATTCTTGAGGGCGTCAGCATCCATGAGTTCAGCGTCCTTTTTACCGCCATAGCCGGCGAAGGGGTTGATGGTCCAACCACTCTTGCCGTCAAACGCTTCGATGAGATGCATGTTCTGAACTGTCACGTCCTGATAGAAACTGCCGGGCCTCTTCTGCTCCATCACAAAAGGCGCCTCCATGGGACCAAAAGCAGCCTTCCCGGTGATTCGGATGGCTTTGATTGCCTTCAATTTGGCCATGCCGCCCATGGCCTCTACATTCTTGGCGATGATCTGATCAGCGCTCTGGACCTGGGCCATGAGGGGCGCTGCCGCAATGATGGGCACGACGATGAGGTGAAGCAGGCGATGGGTCATAAGACCTCCATTTGGGTTAATCAGGGGGGAAGAAAAAGCAAGGATCAGGATGCAAGGGAAAAGCGTTTTGGACACCAGATTATTTTAGGAAAACCACATCTGCCGCCAAACCGCGGGAATGCGCCGCTCAGTGGGGGTCTAGCGCATGGCTTCCATGGGGCTAAGACGCGAAGCCTTCAACGCAGGGTACAGACCGAACACCAGTGCTAGACCCAAAGCCACGGCCCACGCCAAAAGCAGTCCCATGGGATTCACCACGAGGCCATACGGAAAATTGGCGGAAAGAGCCTTGCAGACCATGGTGCCCCCAAGAGTTCCCGCAGTGGCACCAAGCACCGCCAATACCAAGGCTTCGAGCAGGAACTGGATGAAAATTTCATGATCCGAAGCCCCCAGGGCCTTGCGCAGCCCGATTTCGAAACGCCGATCGCTGAAGCTGATGAGCATGACGCTCAACACACCCACACCACCTACCAATAGCACCGTGGCCGCAAGACTCTGCAAGACCACCTGCCAGCCCCAGATTTGGTCCTTGAACTGCTGATAGGCGCGCACCAGTTCTGCTCCTAGGTCCGCCACCTCGATGTCCTCGATGCCGTGATGGGCCTGCTTGGCCCGACTCAAGAGCATGGCGCTTACTTCGTCCACATCTTTCTTGGATTTCAATTTCACCGCCAATTGGCTCAACTTATGGGTTGTATCCATGCGGTCCATATAGGCTTCCAATGGCATCAGGATTCCGTTGCCATCAAGCCAGGTGTCGTCGCTCATCACCTGCAAGGGAGCGAGCACCCCAACGATGAGAAAGCTTTGTGCTTCAAGCTGGACAGTTCGGCCCACCGGGTCCGCGCCGCCAAATAGTTTCGAAGCGATGCTTGAACCCACCACCACCACGGCGCTGCGGCGTTTGGAATCCGCTTCGGTAAGGCCACGACCCATCCCGATGCGGCGATTCATCCAGGAGAAATAATCGGGTGTCACACCGATGGCAAAGGTGCGTTCCGTACCTCCAATGACCCGCACTGGTGTCTGCTTGTAAGCGCGCGGAAGAAAGGCCAGCACTTTGTCATGGGGTGCCGTGAGTCGTGAGAGATCTTCGGACCTGAGCCCCGGGCTCATGGCAAAACGCTTTTGCTCTTCCGTGGTTTCCGGATCTTTGGGCGTCAGCATCACAGTCCCATCAAAACTCAGTCCGGAAAATCCGGTGCTGATCTTATCGACTACGCCATCCATCACGGAGGTCATGATCACCAGCGCAAAAACGCCGAGCATGAGCAAGGTCAACGTCAAGAAGCTCCGCAGCTTGTGGGCCCAAAGTTCTGTCAGCCCTGTACGAATCACTTCCAGCACCAGCGCCAGGCGGGCAGAGAAAGAAAAGCGATGATCGCCAAATCCTGGTGATGATTCCACGCCGTCCAAAAGGCTTGGCCCCGGTGCTACCAGGCTAGAGGTCGTGTCATTCATAACGCAGTGCTTCCATTGGGGAAAGCCGGCTGGCTTTCCATGCAGGCACCAGAGCGAACAGAAATCCAAACATGATGGCCAATGCGAAGGCCCAGAGAAAACTGCTCAGTTCCATGCCCAGCGGGACCCCGATGTAGTGGGTGATGAACCACGAGAACCCTACGCCGACCCCAAGTCCGACCGTGCTTCCCAGCGCCGTGAGTAGAAGCGCTTCGGTCATGAATTCCTTGAAGATTTCTCGGCCCCCGGCGCCAATGGCCATCTTCACGCCCACCTCCCGCACGCGCTCTTTCAGTGATGCCAATTGGATATTCACATTGACAATGCCACCGCCCAGCAGGGCAAGCACACCACTCAACATGAAGATGATGTTGTACGCATCGCCAGTGTCCCGCCGCTTGCGCTCCCGCGCGGCCACATCATCCAGGCGAAAATCATCCTGTAGGCGATGGTTGGTTTTCAAAACAGAAGTGAGGCCTTTCGCAAAAGCCTCGATGGTGTCCACCTTCGGAATGCGAAAGGTCACTTTATCCACCCGCTGATAGTTGTCCCCCTGCATGCGCTGCTGAACCAGGGTCGCGGGCACGGCGATGAGCCGGTTCTTGCGGTGGAACATGTTGCCCTGGCCCGGCGTATCGCGGAAGCGGAAGATCCGTTGGTTCAACACGCCCACCACCGTTACGGGAACATCACCCACGCGAATGATGGCGCCCAGGCCGGCGCCAGATGGGAAATAGGTCTGATAGGCTTCACTTCCGAGTACCGCCACGGCCGCGGCGCCAGCGATATCAGATTGTGAAAAACTCCGCCCCTGGGCGATATCGTACCCTTCGATGGCCAGGTAATCGCCATTGATGCCTTGCACGCGCCGCTCCTGGTCAGTGAAAGCCGAGCGTACGCGGGCACGGGCATTGCGCTGAACACTGACGCCCTCCACTTGGGCCGAAGCCAATCCGCGGCCATCATCCATATCCTGATGACGCAGCCCCAGGTTGGCATTTTGCAGGGCGGTGGGGGTGCCGTTATTGCCGATGTTGTTGGGCTGGACGTTGAGTTTGTCCAGACCTCCGAGCTTCACATAAAGGGTTTCGCTGCGCTTCCGGAAGGAATCCGTGATGGAAAAACCACCCAGCACCGAAGCCACGCCCAGCACGATGCCGAGGGTTTGGAGGCTTGACCGCCCAAGGTTTTCCCGGATTTCCATCCACGCGGATTCCATCCGCAGGCGGAAGGCTCCGGTGCCCATCAGGCAACACCTGCTATAGCGCCAGCAATGAGTCCATCGCGGATCTCCACCCGGCGCTGTGCCAGGGCGGCGATAGAGGGATCGTGGGTTACGAGCACCAAGGTATTTCCCATGGCGTTCAATTCCTGGAAGAGATCCAACACTTCCGCGCCCGTATGTGAATCCAGCGCTCCGGTAGGTTCGTCCGCCAACAACAACGCAGGTTCGTTCGCCAAGGCCCGGGCGATGGCCACACGCTGACGCTGCCCGCCGCTTAAATTGCCCGGAAGTACGTTCGCTTTTTCGGGCATGCCGACCTTTTCCAACAATGTCATGGCCCGTTCCCGGCGCTCTTTCCGACTCACCCCCGCATAGAGCATGGGCAATTCCACATTACGCAGGATGCTGGCTTTGGGCATCAGGTTGTAGCTCTGGAAAATGAAGCCGATTTTGATATTACGGATGCGCGCCAGTTCACTTCCTGAAAGGCCTTGGACTTGGGTGCCATCAAGGGCGTAGGTTCCGCTGGTGGGGGCATCCAGGCAACCGATGATGGCCATAAGTGTGGATTTTCCAGAACCCGATGGTCCCACGAGCGCCACGAATTCGCCCTTGGTCACCGCGAGATCAATGCCTCGCAGTGCATGGACGGCTGTGCCGTTGGCGCCGAAGGTCTTGGTCAAAGCCTGGGTCTGGATGATGGGGGACATCGCTCGCTCCGCTCGCGGGGGTGAAGGATGAAACTTGAAGGATGAATGATGAGGATTCTTCAACCTGCATTCTTCAGACTTCAGCCTTAATTGTTCTCATCATCCTTTTCGACTTTTTTCTTGCTCACGTCTTCCAGGCTCACCTGGTCGTCTTTGGCAAGGCCGCCCAGGATTTCAACGCGCTCCAGCGTTGCCACACCAGCTTTCACAGGCACGGCATCGAAGTATTCCTTCCAGTGATCCGATAGCCAGATGAACTTGGTCCGACCCGATAAAGCCTGTTTCGCCCGCTTCAAGTCTTCGGGAGTCAGAGTCTTTTTCAGACGGAAGACCACTGTTTGACCATCCTTGCGTTGCAATGCTTCCAGGGGCACAGATATAGCACTGACGCGCTTCTCACCCAGAATTTCCACATTGGCGCTCATGCCAGTCTTGAAGGATTCACTGAGTTCATCAAGGGTGATTTCCACCTTGAAGACTTTTATTTTCTCCAGTAGTTCGGCCGCCGGGGCGACGAAGCGGACCCGCCCCGTGAAGGTTTTTTGCGGGTAGGCATCAAGGTTGATACGCACCGTCTGGCCCACGGCCACCTTGGCGATATCCACCTCATTGAGATTCACCCGGATGATCAGGCTCTTGAGATCCGCCACGGTAAACACTACCGTGCCCGCATTGAAGCTCGATACTCCGCTGGTGATGGTGTCGCCCAACTCCACACCCCGCTTGATGACCACTCCATCCATGGGCGCAGCCACCCGCGCGATCTGCGTGGACGCGTTCCCGTTGATGGGAATGCCCCGGTCCTCGACGATCTGGAACCGGGTTTGGGCGGACTTGAACGTGTCCCGAGCCACATCCCGCTTTGCCACCGCATCTTTGAAGGCTTCTCCGCCGATCAGGCCCTGGTCAAAGAGCGCCTTTTGGGTGAGGAATTGGCGCTCCGCATCCTTCAGGTTCAATTGGGATGAACTGAGGCTGCTTTGGACCTCGGAAAGGCTTTGGGCCTGGGTCACATCCGGTTCCACTTCGGCCATCACCTGGTTCCTTTTGACCACGGCGCCTTCGCGAACTTTAAGCCCAACAATGCGGCCCGATACGGTGCTCTTCACATCCACCTTGGTGTAGGGATCCACGACACCCACTTCGCGCACACTAACCTGCAGGTCTTCAGCCTGGACCTTGCCAATGCGAAACGGCGTCTCAGTGGATTTGCCCTTGTCCTTGCTGACAGTCTTGGCGAACAGGATGCCCCCGACGATCACCAGCGCAATGGCACCAATTGCCCACCACCGTTTATTCATGACCTTCCCCTTTGCCATTGAGGCTGAAAAAGAATCCGAGCCAGTCGGGTCTTGCATGGCTCTGGGTACGGGGGAAAGATGCGGGCGTTTATTCAGCCCTTGGGGCCACGGGGCAAGCTTAAGCCACGGACAATGCCTCCTCAGCTTGGCGTTCGACGGATTCAGTGAGGTTTTGAATGAATTCCGGTCCGGGGAGCCAACCCTGACCCCGGAGCCATGCTTCAAGATGGGCGATGGGGTCTTTCCTGGACCAGATTTCCAGTTGGTCAGGATCCACGTAGCGCTGGTCATCGTGTTCCGCGTGGCCCTTCATGCGGAAGGTTTCACAGACCAGGAA
This sequence comes from Holophagaceae bacterium, assembly GCA_025361125.1. GTDB lineage: Bacteria > Acidobacteriota > Holophagae > Holophagales > Holophagaceae > JANXPB01. The sequence goes on from JANYBM010000140.1 coordinate 57,562, forward strand.
CACCGGGCCACCTCCATCCAGGCAGAGCCGACGGGCCCGCTTGGAGGATTCCAACACTTCCAGCGAATTGTTGCCGTCCACCACCATCGTATAGGCACCCTGAGACCGCTCACTCATGTGCCCCTTCATCTGTTTTTCAGGTGACGTGGAATAGGCGAATCCATTCAGTTCACCAACTACGATGAGCGGGAGTTTCTGGACCACCGCGAAATTCAAGCCTTCGGAAAAAGCTCCGGTGGAAGAGCCACCATCGCCGATCCAGGTCATGGCGACTCGGGCTTCCTTTTTCTGCTGAAAACTGAGCGCCACGCCAGCCATGACAGGAATGAGCGCGCCCAGCATGGAGGTTGGGGCAAGGATGCCCCGGGCCACGCCCCCAAAATGGTTGTTGTGCTCACGACCGCCACTGGGTCCCGCGGTTCGCCCGAGGTATTGAAGAAAGACTTCTTTCGGCTGGATACCTCGCGCCAGCATGGAACCCAGGTTGCGGATCATGGGGCCAATGACATCGTCAGGGCCCAAGGCCAGGGCCGTTGCGCAGGCCGTGGCCTCTTGCCCCAGGCTGCGATAGACGCTGCCCATGGTGTGACCTTGGCGGAAGAGTTTCACCAGGCGTTCTTCCACCAGCCGGGTGAGCAGCATCGTTTCATACAGGTGTAAAGCCGTTGGTCGGTCCATAGCTCGGTCCATAGAGGTAGCATAGAACCATGCTGAAACTCCGGTCCGCAACCCCTGAAGATGCTCCATTGATTCTCCAGTACATCCGCGACCTGGCGGAGTACGAAAAGGATCCCGAAGCCGCTGTGGCCACGGAAGCAGACATCCTTCACCACGCCTTCTCAGAGCACCCCTTGATCCATGTGGTGCTGGCCGAATGGGAAGACCAGCCCGCGGGTTTCGCGCTCTACTTCTTCAATTTCAGTACCTGGCAAGGGAAGCCTGGGCTCTACCTGGAAGATCTTTTCGTCCGGCCAGCTTTCCGGGGGTCCGGCATTGGCAAGGCTCTGCTCAAACACCTGGCGCGCATCGCGGTGGACTCTGGCTGTACCCGCTACGTGTGGCAGGTTCTGGATTGGAACGAACCAAGCATTAAGTTCTACGAAGCTATGGGCGCGCGGCAGTTGAAAAACTGGATCACTTGCCGGGTGGATGGTGAAGCCCTGTCAAGGATGGCCGAAGGCGCCCCGTGAATAAGGCGCAAGATTCCATTCAGCAGGCTTTGACCCGGGTTTCCGAGGCGCTTTCTCCCGAAGCCGGGCTGGTGGTGGTGGGTGGCTGGGTTCGTGATCATTTGTTGGGCCGGGATGCTGGGGACATGGATCTCGCCACGGCCCTGATGCCCGCAGACGTCATGCGGCGCGCCAAGGCGGCCGGGTTGAAAATTGTACCCACGGGACTTCAGCACGGCACCGTTACAGTCATCGCAAACGGTCATGGTTTTGAGATCACTACCTTTCGGGGTGATGGCGACTACCTGGATGGACGGCATCCTGAAGCAGTGCTTCTGGGCGTGAGCCTTCGGGAAGATTTGGCGCGCCGGGATTTCACGGTCAATGCCATGGCTTTGCCAGTGGAATACCTGAGCAGCCCACTACCAAATGAAAAAATAGTTGATCCCTTTGGTGGGAAAAGCGATTTGGACAGACACCTGATCCGGGCCGTGGGGGATCCACTGAAACGCTTTGCCGAGGATGGCCTGCGCTCGGTGCGGGCCTGCCGCTTCGCCTCGCAGCTGGGTTTTGAAATTGAACCGGAAACACTATCGGCCATCTCAATGCGATTGGATGTGTCCGCCAAGGTATCCGTGGAGCGCGTCTTTGTAGAGTTGACCAAGCTGCTTTGTGGCCGTGCTCCCAAAACAGGGCTGCAGCTCCTGGCAGAATCTGGGCTGCTGGATCTCTGGACTCCTGAGTTGCGGCCCATGATCGGTTGCACGCAAAATCGCCATCATCTTTTTCCGGTTTGGGAGCATACGCTGGCAACCGTTGGTTTCGCAGTGGCAGAACCCGCGCTGCGATGGGCGGCGCTGCTGCACGATGTGGGCAAGCCTCCCGCGCGTTCAGTGGATGCAGCCGGCGGTGTGCATTTCTACGGTCATGAAGCTATATCACTGGAAATCACCCAGGCCCTTTTCACGCGCTTGAAGGTGGGCCGTGTGTTCACCCGCGCAGTCCTTGCCTTGGTACGCCACCACGGGACTCATCCCACGGATGAGTGGAGCGATTCGGCTTGCCGCCGCTTTCTTCGCAAACTTTCCGAGGACAGCTTGCCCCTTGAACAATGGGGCCTTTTTCGTATGGCTGATCAATTCGCGAAGGGATTCGGCGAAGCGGAAAAGAAGCTGGAACACCAGAGGGTCATGGAGCGCCTGCGCCGCCTGGCCGAAGCCAAGCCACCCTTGAATCCAAGCGCCCTGGCACTGGATGGCAGAGCCCTGATCAAGCTCGCCGGCAAACATGGCGGCCCGTGGGTGGGCGAACTTCAAAAACACCTGTTGGAAGCCGTGATCGAAGATCCCGATCTCAACACGGTTACTGATTTGCAGAGGCTGGCCCAGGAATGGCTCAATACCTAAGCTCGTTCAATCAACACCACAGCCTGGGCCGCTAGGCCTTCGCCCCGGCCGGTAAAGCCCATGTGTTCGGTGGTGGTGGCCTTCACGTTCAAGGCATCGGGCTCTATACCCAGAAGGGGGGCGATGCGGGCCCGCATGGTCTGCCGATAAGAGCTGATTTTGGGCTTCTCGCCAATGAGGCACACATCCGCGTTTTCCACGCGCCACCCGCAGCTTCGCAGTTCGCCCATGACACGATCCAACAACAGCATTGAATCGGCATTGTTGTAATCGGCGTCGGTATCCGGAAAATGGTGGCCGATGTCACCCAGCCCCGCGGCGCCCAGCAGCGCGTCCATGAGCGCGTGCAGCATGACATCCGCATCGCTGTGGCCCATGAGTCCGCGGTCGAAGGGTACATGAATTCCCATAAGCATCAGAGACCGTCCAGCCTCAGGGGCCGCAAAGCGATGGACATCGAATCCAGAACCTACCCTGATCAAATGCTTCTCACACTGCCGGACTTCGGTGTTGGTGGATTCGTTTTGCGCAAGGACCTGGATTGACCCGTGCTTGTCAGCCCACCTGTGTTTTCCTTCGAATTCACGCTATCTGGAATCGTCACGATCACCACCGTACCCTCGCCTTCCTCACTCTTCACTTCGATGGAACCTCCGTGTTCTTCAATGATCTTCTTGACGGTAGCCATGCCCAGCCCGGTGCCCTTCTTTTTCCCGTAGCTGAAAAACGGCTCGAATATTCTCCGCTGGACTTTCCGGGGAATGCCTTTGCCATTATCTGTAACCCGGATCTGCACACCGCCGGTCACCCGTTCCCAGGTCAGGGATACTTTGCGCTCGCCAGGCTTCTCGGCCACGGCATCCAAGGCGTTGGCCAGCAGGTTTTCGATGACCCTGGCGAAGCGGGCGGGATCCAAATTAGCGGCGCATGGCGTGTCTTCGCTCTTGATCTCCACCCCCAGGTCGCCTGCGTGTGGGCGGATGGCTTCCACCAAACTGGAAAGGAAGGCCGTCAGTTCCACTTTCTCACGGCGCGGCTCCCGGACCTTGGCGTAGTCCAGCACATCCATACTCATGTCGCCCAGGCGCTGAACCGCTTCAAGAATTTTGGACACATGATGCTTGGATTTCTCGTCGGGGTTCAGGACTTCCAGCAGCTCCGTGTGCCCCCGCACCACAAAAAGCGCGTTCTTGAAATCATGCACGATGCTGCTGGCCACCTGCCCCACGGTGGCGAGCACTTGATTGCGCAGGTTGTCTTCGGAGAGCCGGGCCCGTTCGATGGCAATGGAGCAAAGCCCAACGATGGCTTCGAAGATGGGCCGATCCACAGGTTCCGTAATGATCCGTTTGGAGTCAAGGTAGACCACGCCGATGCGCTTCCCCTTCAGTGTTAAAGGTAGGCAGAGAATCGTCTTGAGCTGGAGATCCAGCACTGACTGCTGGCTCATGAGTTTCTCGTTATCCGAGACGTTATGAATCCAAATGGGCTCGCCCCGTTCGAAGACCGAATGCACGCTCGACATGGACAATTGGATACTGTGTTCCAACTCATTCCCCAGCCCACGCTGAACTTTAGCGACGAGTTCGCCGCCCTCCAGCAACATGATGAAGCCCCTGTCGGTGCCGGAAATCGCAAGCAGCCGTTCCAAGGACTGATCCAGGATGTCGTCCAGTTCAACATCTTCCGCCAGCAGTTGTGCGGTTTGCAGGATGGCCTGCATGTTGACTTCTGTGGCGGCTTGCGTTTCGGATTTCAAGGTGATGAAGTAGGCGCCATCCGCCAATCTAACGGTCTCGCCCGCCTTCCATGGCAGGCGCGTGATGGGCTTGTCGTCCATGAAGCTGCCGTGGGAGGACTTCAAGTCCTCGACCCACCACTGCCCTTCGACCATTTCGATGCGCAGATGCGCCCGGCTGATCATGCTGTCCGTCAGGACAATGTCACAGTGATTTTGTCGGCCTAACGTCACTGAGCGATTCAGCATCAGCGTCCGCTCGAAACCATGGCGGTCCCTGAGAAGCATCTGATGGCGCTGGGGCAAAACGGCTCCATGGATAAACTAGGTAAAGACAAAGGTATCCTTTCATGAGCCCAATACAAGCAAAGGCTGTGGCAACCGATCATGATGAAATGAATCTTCCAAGCTTCTTCCAGGACTGACGTGGATCACCAACGACATCCCGATTTGGACGCCTTCCTCCCGGAGGAGGGTGAATACACCCTCAGACCTAAACGCCTAGGGGAATATATCGGCCAGGAAAAGATCAAGGCGAGGCTCGAGATCGCCCTTCAGGCTGCCCAGATGCGCGGCGAAGTGCTGGATCATGTGCTACTTTTCGGACCCCCGGGGCTCGGCAAGACCACTCTGGCGCATGTTTTGGCCAACGAGATGGGTGTCTCCTGCAAAGTGATCCAGGCCCCTGCACTGGAGAAAAAGGGCGACCTGGCTGCAATCCTGACAAATCTGGAAGAAGGCGAATTCCTTTTCATTGATGAGATCCATCGCCTGCCCGCGGCCATTGAAGAGTTGCTGTATTCAGCCATGGAAGATCGCAAGCTGGACATCCTCATTGGCCAAGGGCCTTCGGCGCAAACTTTGAAGGTGGATCTTCGGCCGTTTACTTTGGTGGGAGCCACCACCCGCGCCGGGCTTATCTCCAAGCCTCTTCACGATCGCTTCGGCATGGTGCATCGTCTGGATTATTACAGCCGGGCGGAGTTGACCGTCATCGCGGATCGCAGTGCGAAGGTTTTGAAGATCGAATTGGCCGCTGAAGGGGGTGTGGCCATAGCTAGGCGTTCCCGTGGCACGCCTCGGATCTGCAACCGCCTGCTGCGCCGCTGCCGCGATTACGCCGAAGTGAAGGGGCAAGGCATCATCACCTCTGACATCGCCGACGCTTGTTTAAAATTGCACGAAGTGGACGACCTTGGTTTGGATGGTCTGGACCGGGATTATCTCGAAGCCCTTTGCGGCAAGTTCAAGGGAGGCCCCGTGGGTGTGCGTACCTTGGCCGCCGCCTTGGGGGAAGGCGATGGTGGCGCGCTGGAAGATCTGGTGGAGCCCTACCTTATGCAAATCGGATTCCTTGACCGTACCCAGCAAGGCAGGCGGGCCACCGAAGCTGCCTATTCATATTTGGGTATCAAGCCCAGCATCGGACCCCTGTTCAAATGATCGGATAGGCGCGAAGCCCGGTCGTATTAAATTGTCCAGGATCCCAACGGCAGGTTCAAGACAGGTGGAATTTCACTCAATCTGTTGCGGGTTGTCTGCCTCACCCGCGGGTTCGCCCATGCGCATCAAGGCCGCTATCACAGCGATGCCCATGGAGAAGGGCGCGATGACTTTGGTGGCTTCGGGATAACCCATGACGAGATCCCCAATGGGCAATACCGCGTAGCACAGGATGGGGGCGATTACCACCCACTTGCCCATGTGGCCCATGGGTTTCAACGGAATGCGGTGCTCGATGAGTCGATAGGCCAGGCCGGCGGTGAAGGTCGTGAGCACCCAACCCGCGAAATTACGAAGGGGGATGCCAAAATAGGGCCCGCCATCGGTCCAGATCCAAGCCTTTTGCTGAAGGGACATGTACGGGTCCATGGTCAAGTCCCAGGCGCTCATGATGAGGGCGCTCAGCAGAGCCGCGAAGACGGACCAGCCCCAGTGTAGCTTGCGAGTCACCGGCGTGCCGTGGATTGCGAGATTGGCCATCATCGTGCTTGGGTAGAGCACCATGAAGTAGGCCAACGGAATGGGCCAGGACACGGTGCCCAGGATCTTCCAGCCCAGCACGTCCGTGTAGTAGTAGCGCCCGAAGATGAGTCCCGTCTTCACGCCGATGTACTCGAAAATGAAGCCAATGAAAGCCGTGGCTGTGAAGAACCAAAGGGCTCGCCGCCAGCCCAGCATGTAACAGGCATGGACCACGACAAAGCCACTGAAAAAGACCGTCATCTGATCGAAGGGCAGACGACCGCCTTGAATGAGATGGAGTCCATTCATGCCGATATGAGCCAGGAAAGCCGCACCGAGCACTGTGAGCAATAGACGCGACCCCCTATCGTTCACCACGTGTGCTGGCGCCACCAATCGTTGCAGGTATGTCCCCGCTTCCCTGAAATGGGGAAGCCGCATCTGGATGATCGGCGCCAGGGCCATCAGGATCGGTATGCCCGTGGTGAAAGGTGTGAGCACCCTGGTGGCCACCGGGACGCCGATGAACATATCGGGAAGGCTCATCAGGGCATAGCCCACCACCGGTATGCTCGTCATCCAGGGAGAGAGCTTTTTCTGGGGCAGAGGCAGGCCACGCTCCACCATCCGATAGACCACGCCAATGATGAACACCGTCTCCACCCATGAAACATAGTTGGCGAACGGGATGCCAAAATAGGCGCCCCCCTGATCCCACACCCAGGCTTGCTCTTTGATGACCATGTACGGGTCCAGGGTGAGGTCCCAGGTGGTCATCACGAAGGCCGTCAGGAGCGCCAGCCAGGCCATCCATATGCCATTGCCCTTGGTGCTGACAGGCTGACCCTCCGCAGCGAGATTCACGATGACGTAGCTGTTGTAGATCATGGCGAACCAGCCCAAGGGGACCACGAGGGGCACCTGGCCCAGGCGCCACCCCATCACGGGGGTGTAGTGGTAGCACGTGGCCAGGCAAGTGGCGATGCTCAGGCTCTCGGCGATCCAGGACAGGACGAAGACCAATCCAAAAAACGTCACGGCGCGCTTCCACCCCAGCATGTGCCAGGCATGGATCAGGGCTAGCGCGCTGAAAATCATATTGCTGAGGATGAGCGGCAGTTGCGAGCCGAGCGCGGCTGCGAAAATCGCTTGAGCCGCCGCCCCAGTGAACAGCAATGTCAGCATTGCGGCAATGACAAGACGGTCCTTCATTGGCTGACTTTGCATGCTGGCCTCGCTTCATGGATTTCGAATGGCAGGATACTCTAAGAACCAGATTAAACAGGAATATGCGCGTGGGGGATTTCCAGGGGACCGATCGAATCCATATCCGCCGGAGCATCGGAGCCGGTTCCTTCGGCATGGTCTTCGAAGCTTATGATCAGGATCGCCAAGCCGTGGTGGCTTTGAAGACGCTCACCAACGTCGGCCCCGAAGCCCTTTATCAATTCAAGCAGGAATTCCGGGCCTTGGCAGACATCTCCCATCCGAATCTTGTGGGCCTTTTCGAACTCGGCAGCGACGGCGATCGCGCGTTCTTCACCATGGAACTCATTGATGGCCTACCCTTTTCCATCTGGGCCAGGAATGAAGCCCTGTCTACCCATCCTTTAATGAGCAGTAGCCGAAGCGAACACACTTCTGGAACGGAGTTGAAAGGCCAGGCCGAAAACAACTTTTCGGATAGCATTTCCCACCCCATCTCCGGGGAAGAACCCACGCTGTTCGCTGACGTCAGCGCTTCGGGACCCGTGCTCGAAGCCTCAGGCGCCAAAGCCCTGCGCGATCCAGCACGCCTGCGCGCTGCCCTCCGCCAGCTGGTCGGCGGTGTTTCCGCCTTGCACGCTTCTGGGAAACTGCATCGGGATCTGAAATCCAACAACGTGCTGGTGACCGCAGCGGGCCGTGTGGTGGTCCTGGATTTCGGATTGGTGCTGGACATTTCGCCCAATGAAGCCTGGGCGATGGGCCTGCCGCCAAAACTAGTGGGGACACCCTCGCACATCTCGCCCGAACAGGTGGCAGGCCAGCGCGCCACCGAAGCCAGCGACTGGTACGCCGTAGGCGTGATGCTTTACGAATCCCTCACGGGTCGCCTGCCCTTTGCGGGCTCGCCGATGTCGGTGCTCCAAGCCAAACAAGAGATGGATCCACCCCACCCAGCCTCCATAGCCCCTGGGGTTCCAGATGACCTGGACAAAATTTGTATGGCCTTGCTGCACCGCGACCCCAGCCTGCGCCCGAGCGCCCTGGAGCTGATGGAGCGACTGGGGCAACTAGGAGCCGAAAAAAATGGAGAATGGAGGGAATCCGGCTCCCATGGTCTGCGGAAACCTTTTGTGGGGCGGCAGAAGGAAATTGATACTTTGCAGGAAGCTTTCGAATCCACCCTTCGAGAAGAACCAAGCTCCGTGTTGCTGCACGGCAGCTCTGGCATCGGGAAGAGTTTTCTCGTAAGGCGATTCCTTCGCTCAGTGCAAGAGGGCTACCCTCGCGCCATCGTGTTGTATGGCCGCTGTTACGAGCAGGAATCAGTCCCCTTCAAGGCCGTGGACAGCCTGATTGATGGCCTCAGCCAGGTGCTGCGATTCATGCCTTCGGTGGAGACGGAGCCTCTGCTGCCCCGACATATCGGAGCTCTTGCAAAACTTTTCCCGGTGCTCCAGCAGGTTCCATCCATCGCACGGGCAAAGGCTCGAAGCACGGAGTCCCTGGATGCCCTGGGGACCCGCCAACGTGCCTTTGGCGCCCTTCGAGCCCTGTTCTCGCGCCTGGCGGATCAACGCCCCGTGGTGCTGGCCCTTGATGATCTTCAGTGGGGAGACTTGGACAGCGTGGCCCTGCTAGGGGAATTGCTCAGGGCTCCCGATCGCCCAGCGTTCCTGTTGGTGGCTTGCTATCGCCGCGAGGAATCCCAGACCAGCCCCGCCTTGTTGGAATTGCTGCCCCTATTGAAATCGGGACGCCACCTGGATCTACCGATCGAGCCGCTGGATGTTGAAGCCTCAGCCCAATTGGCTATTTCGCTCATGGGACCTGGACAATCCGACCAGGAAAACCGGGCCAGGGGCATCGCCGATGAAGCCGGTGGAAACCCGCTTTTCATCAGTGAATTAGCCCGCCATTCAACTTTCATGGGGACACTGCCTGTTCCTGGAGTCACTGACCTGGAACGGTTGCTGCTCGCCCGTGTTTCGACACTTCCCGAAAATTCACGACGGGTCCTGGAACTTCTCTCCGTGGCGGGCTATCCCCTGCCCTGGTCTGCGGTGCGGCGCGCGGCGGAGGTGGGACCAGGAGGCGCGGATCCCTTCCCACCCTTGAGAGCGGCTCATTTGGCCCGCGCACAGGGCACCACTCATCATAGAACGCTGGAGCTCTATCATGATCGCGTGGGAGAAGTGGTATCCCGGAGTCTCAGTGCCAGCCACGTCACACGACACCACTTGAGCTTGGCCAAAGCACTGGAACAGAGCCCTGGCGCAGATCCTCAAGCATTGGCACTCCATTATCTAGCCGCTGGTGAACGCGGAAAGGCCGCCAGTTTTTCTTCCAGCGCAGCGGATCTCGCAGCCGCAGGGTTGGCTTTTGAGCAGGCGGCGGCTCTCTATCAGCAGGCCATCAGTCTGCGGGAAAGGGGTGATCCATCACTCCAGGATTTACGGGTCAGGTTGGCCAAGAGCCTGGTGAATGCGGGCCGGGGCTCCGCGGCAGCGCAGGTCTTTCTGGAAGCCGCATCTCATGGGGACTCACCTGCCCACCGTGTCTGGCGCCGCCGGGCCGCGGAAGAATTCTTTCGCAGCGGCCACCTGGAAGAGGGCCTCACCACTACTCGCCAAGTGCTCGCTTTCATAGGGGTCCGAATCCCCGCCACGCCCACCGGAGCCCTGGTTTCACTCCTCTTCAATCGCCTTCGTCTTGGCCTCCGGGGGCTCAAATTCACCGAGCGGAACGCCGAAGAAATACCGGCCGAATTGCTCGATCGAATTGACACGTTGTGGTCCGTGACCATGGGGCTCGGTGCTTTCGATTTCATCAGGTCTGCAGACTTTCAGGCTCGGCAACTGCTCCTGGCTTTGGAGGCCGGGGAACCCTATCGGCTGGTGCGGGGACTCGCCCATGAGATGGCACTGCGGTCCGCTGGCAGCGGCAGTAGCGACCTCAACGCCGCGCGGCGCATCCAAGCCACCACCATGGCCCTGGCCGAGCGTTTCGGCCAGCCGGAACCCCTGGCGCGAGCTTACATTGGAGCTGGCATCGCAGCCTTGGTGACCGGCCGTTGGCGTTCCTCGGTCGACTGGCTGGAAAAAGCTGAAGGGATCCTGCAGACAAGCTGTACCGGCGTGAGCTATGAGATTCACACCGCGCAGTTCTTCGGGTTGATGGCAAACATCGTGATGGGCCAGCTCCGTCAGGCAACCGAGCGTTATCCGGAATTGCTGGCGGAAGCTGAGGATCTCGGGGATGTGCTGATGGTGGCGAATCTTCGGATTGTGGGTTGGAACATTCATCTGGCGGCGGATGCTCCGAATTTTGCTGAAACGGAACTGTCACTGGCCTTGGAAGGCTGGCCTGAGACAGGTTTTCTGACTCAGCATTTCCATCGTCTGATAGGCCAGGCTTCGGTTCATCTTTACAAGGGCCAACCCAGAGCCGCACTGGATTTCGTGGCAGCCCAATGGCCCGCCCTGAAGCGCTCCCACCTATTGCGCTCCCAAGGCGCAAGAATCGCTTGCGTTGAACTTCGGGCACGCTGCCTGTTGGCAACGGCCGCCGTGGAGCCCGCGAACCGAACGAGTCTTATCAAGGAGGCTCGCCGCGATATTCGAGCCCTCCTAAAAGAGCCCTCAAACAATTCCAAAGCCCAGGCCTTGAAGGACCAGGCCGTGGCCTTGGCGCTGGAAGGTTACAAGGACGAAGCCCAGGCTCGCTTGGTGGAAGCAGAAATCTCACTGAAAAATGAAGGCATGGCCACCCACGTTCAATCGGTGCGGTGGCTGCGCGGGCACCTCATCGGCAATGCCCAGGGAATTGAACTCAAAACCATGGCAACCGACGCCTTGCTTGATGCCGGCTATCGCAATCCCGAGGCCATCGCCCGGCTGTTCGTGCCTGGGATCGCCTAGGACTTCACACGCTAAAACCTGTACCTCACCCCGACCTGCAATTGCCGCTTGGGGCCGTAGCGCGTTGGAGTTCCATACTTTGGTGTAAAGGAGGCAAGGTCGTTCTGAACTTGGTGAACGTTCTGAATTTGGGCCACGTTCGAGCGGTTGAATAAGTTGAAGACATCCAACATCAGTTCCAGTTTTGAGCTGGCGAAAGGAATCGTTCGCGCGACCCTCAGATCCACCGTCGCGATGGAAGGAGTGGTTTCCGAATTGCGACCGAGGCCCGCAGGTCGGTCAGAGGTGCCATCCCCATCGAGATTGGCGTCGGAACCCACCAATTGCGTGAAAGGTCGGCCTGAAGCCCAATGCAGAATGCAGCTGAAGGTCCAATCGCGGCGCAACGCCGAACCCTCGTGTCCCGTAAACCACACCGCGGTGGATGTAAAACGATGGGTCTGGTTTTGCAGGCTCGGGCCCCATTCACTGGAAGGATCAAAGGAGTTTTGGGGGGTGAAATCCGAAGTCCAGTCCGTAAAGTTATCCTTGGCCTGGGAATGGGTGTAACTCGCATTCAACAGGAATCGTGCATCCAGCTTCCAGGTCCAACCAAGGCTCTGGCCGTCGTAGTCGGCGCGACCACTACCGTCCACCCGGTTCAGGGTGCTGTAGCGCAAATCAGGTCGTCTAAGCACCGTTTGGCTGGTGGCGGGATTGAAATAGACATGATACGCGTTCACGTCCCGCACATTCATAAATCCCTTGGCCTTCGAATGCAGCAACTCCAGGGTGAATTGATGCTGAAGGAACGGATTCCATTCAAGCCCAAGATTCTCTTGCCACATGGTCGGAAAGGCTACATCCCCAGGCAGGACGAAAGTTGTAGGGCCTGCTGGTAGCGCAGTATAGCGATGATTCTGGGCCACGCCATCCGCATTGGCCCAGGTGGGCAAAGGGCCGGTCAAAACGGGATCCAGAAGGGTGCGAATGACGGTTTGTACCGCGCGACCGTTGTAAATCAAGGCGCCATACACAAGTCCGAGGTTGGTAGGACCGCCGAAGCGCCCCGCGCCCCCGAAAAGGCGCAACGCGGACTTCGCTTGCCAACTGAAGGAGAGCCGGGGATGGACCAGACTGGCACTCCATTCCTGCTGGGTGCGAAAGTTGGCCGGATAGTCATAGGCGCCCGCGGGCAGCTGTGTGGGACCCAGTACGGGATCCACTGTTGAAGGCGGATGTTGCACCGCATCGTAGTCCGCGGTGTCAGGAAAGGGGGGCAACGTTTCCCGCTCGAACCGAAGGCCAAGCTTCAGGAGAAAAGAGGGATGCAGTTGCCAATCATCCTGGATGAAAACGGCTTCGCTCTTGCCGATGGCCCGGCCATGGGCATTGCCATAACTTTGCACGAAGGCCACTGGTATACCCGTTCCCCCAAAAGGGTTGGGTGCAGCGAAAGCCATGAGGGAACTGGCAATGCCAATCTCGGGGATGGCCTGGAACCGGTAGACCCCGGCAAAATTCTGGCGCACGTTGGCTTCGTTCATCGAGTGCAACAGATCAATGCCGCCCTTGAATGTGTGCTTGCCCCGCACGGTGGTCAGGGTGTCCGCCAGTTGGCTGTAGCGCGCGTGGGACTGTTGGTCCGCCAGTCGCTGGGTGCCAAACGTGGCGGCACCCAATATCTCCACAAACACACCGCCGCTCGGATCCAGACTGTCAATGCGGTTATCCCGGTTAGCCACCATCAGGCGGAAATCATTGAACCATTCCGAGCTCATCCATTGGTTCGTAAGCGTGAAGGCCTGATCATGGGTGCTTCGAGACCCTCCGGCGCTTTTGGCGATGAGGCCGCCCCAGGGGATCGCGTTTTCATCTTTCTGCTGGCCAAACAGAGCACGGAAAGTCCAGTGACTCGATGGGTTTTGCACCCAGTCCAAGCGCAGGAAGCCTGAAGTGTCGCCTTCCTGGTAGGACACTTTGCCAGTTTCGAGTTGGAATCCAGCGGCTCGGATGAAGCTGGCCGTCGTGGAATCAATGCTTACGAAGTTCTCATCCGTGCGTTGCATGCGTTCCACGGCGACAAAGTAGAAAAGCCGGTCTTTTATGATCGGTCCGCCTATGGAAGCGCCATACTGCTGGCGGTGTTCAGCGCTGGTGGTGGAAGTGGCATCCAGGCTTCCCGATTTGGAGAAATGGAAAAGGGAGCCTTTCAATTCATTCGTGCCCTGCTTGGTGATGGTGTTCACGATGCCGCCCAGGGCTCTTCCGAATTCTGCCGAGAAGCCGCCGCTGATGACCTGGAATTCCTGCACCGCCTCTTGGCTGATGCTGCCTCGAAGGGCCCCGCCACCCAGATCATTATTGTCCAGCCCATCCAACAGAAAATTATTTTGCCGCGGTGTCTTGCCCGCGAAACTGAGGCCCGAATCAAGCACGCCATCGCCTGTGGGGAGGTTGCCGATCGCCGCGAAGGGGGTCGTCAGGCTGAAATCCACAAAGCTGCGACGGTTGATCGGAAGGTTTGAAATAAGCGCTTCGTCCACCCCCGATGCGACCTGGGTGCGCTCTGAATCCATTGAGGCTTCAACCATCAGGGTTCGATCCGCGATGGCCACAGCGAGTAGCAGATCCTGTTGGGCGGTACTTCCAACCTGAAGCGCCACCTGGGCCTGAGCTGTAAAACCAGAATTGCCTAGAGCTTTAAGAAAATAGTTGCCAGCGGGCAACAAACGAAAGCGATAACGGCCGTCCCGGTCGCTCGTTGTGGTCCAAGTTTCATTCATATCCGCGCGGCGCAAGGCCACCACTGCCCCCGGTACCGGGCTTCCATTTGACAAGCGGGCCATACCTTTAAGATCCGCGGTGGTAACTCCGGTGCTTTGGGCCACCAGCACCATGGGCAGCGCGGCAAAAAGGATTCCAAGCGGATAAATAGGGAGAATTGATCTGCCCACGAAGACTCCGACCACAATGTATCAATGAGAATGCGAGGTTCTGTTTTAACACGGACCAAGCGTTGATTTTCTATATTGAGCGATCTTAAGTGGGCGCAAAGGGGCAAACCCTTGAATATGAATTTCCAGGTTAGAATCCCCGTGAACCTCTCATGACACCCAGGTGTTTCTATGCGGAACCCTTTTCGGCTTCTCCCTGAACAGGCACACTTTGCACCTGAGTTGGAACGAGCCATCGTGGATGAGCTTTACAAACGGGCTTGGGGTGCTTTCGCAGCGCTGATGCTGGTTCTCGCTGTCGCTGGCTCAATCTTGAAGGAAGCGATCCAGCGGCATCCTCCCATTGGCCGGGTACTCATGCTGATGGCCGCTGTGACCCTGCTCCGCACCTTCAGCCTTGTGCTGCTCCGGAGCCTGCCGAGCCCCCGCTTGCGACTCTGGGGCTTCGTCACCGGGTCCACCTTGATTGCCTTCGGTTTTGCCGAACTGAACATCATCAGTTTTCCCTACCTTGAACCGCCGGAATTGGCCTTGCTCGGCATGATCGACTTGGGCATCTGCTCTGGCGCTCTGATGAGCATGGGCAGTAGTTTTCTCACTTACATGCTCTACGTGATCCCAAACGTCGGTTCCATAGCCCTGGTCGTGGCCTTCGGTCCCTCGACCCGTTGGAACCAAAATTTTCTATTGCTCGGTTGCATCTATCTTGCGGCCCTGATACTCCTGGCCTTCCAGTTCGCCTTGGCCTACAGGCGCGAAATACTCCTGCGCATGGAAATGTCTGAGATGGCTCTACGGGACAATCTCACGCAGCTACGAAACCGGCGCGCACTCCTTGAATTCATGTCCCTGGAATCGGAGCAGGTCCTGCGTTCCTGGAGAATCACACCTGACCCTACCCACCCAAGGCCCGCGTTGAGTCTCGGCATCCTAATGCTCGACCTTGATCACTTCAAAGCTGTGAACGACACCCATGGCCATCTTGCCGGTGACGCGGTGCTCAAACAGGTGGCGGCCATCCTCACTGAAACCGCCCGCAAACCCGACATGGTGGTGCGCTGGGGCGGTGAGGAATTCGTCATCGTGGCTCGGGACACCGACCGTAAACCTCCCTCCCGCCTGGCGGAACGGATTCGGGAACAGATAGAACAGCATGTCTTCACCTTGCCCTCCGGCCAAACCATTCCGGTCACCTGCTCCATCGGCTATTCAGTCTTTCCCTTCGATGAAAAACTGCCTGAGATCCTGACCTGGGAACAGCTCATCTCTGTGGCGGATTCCGGGATGTACTTTGCCAAGACTCACGGGCGTAACCGATGCGTAGGTGTCATGGTCGGGGATCAGCTCCAGGAAGATTCAAACATCCTGAACCGTCTTGAACAGAGCCTGGAGCAGACCCAAGTGGATGGATTGGTACGACTCGTGGATTGAGAAAAGGGTCTTATGCACTTTCTCCGGCCACAAAGCCCGTGCTGAAAGCCGCCTGTAGGTTGTATCCCCCCACGGGTCCATCCACGTCCAAGAGTTCGCCACACAGCAACAGATTTTCCCAGGAATGCGCCCGCATCGTACGGGCATCCACAGCCTCAAGTACAACCCCGCCCGCGGCAACTTCTCCGCGCTCCAGCGGGACCACTCCGGGTAGACCTAACGGAAAGGCAGTGACCCAGCCCACCAGTTTGGAGCGGATGCCTTTGGGTAGCTGCTTCAAACGCAGATCAGCTAGCACTTCAGCCCGCCACACTGTGTCAGTTACCCGCTCTGGAACCCAACGTTGAAGCCAGTTTTTAGCAGACAGGTGGGGATTTTGAGTCTGTTCATGCTGAAGCTCAAAATCCATTTCAGCTTCGCTTTTACCAGAAAAATCGTAGCTAAGCCAAGCCCGACCCTGGCGCCGGGCGCATTCGGTCGGACCGCTCAATTCCAATGCGGCGGGGCCACTGATGCCGTTCTTGGTAAAGATGATGTCGTCCGAAAAGGCACTGATTCTTCGGCCACCTTCTCCTTCCAGCAACCTCAAAGTTCCGTTTCGGAAAGCTATTCCCTCCCAGGTGGGATGCGATGCTTTAAGCGGAATCGGCGCCAGAGCGGGTCTCCATGGAAGCGTTGCCACACCCAGCTTCTCCAGCCAGCCCGCCACCTCACCCCGGGTTCCTGTTTCCGGGTAGCTCGCCCCACCGGTAGCAAGAATGAAGGCGTCCGCCTTGAGCAATGTCCCATCTTCCAGCCTGAGGGCTTCTATTCGAGGCGACCTACCCTGCAGGCCAACCACCCGGACGCCCGTCCTTACCTGCACACCAGCCCTTTGCATCACCTTCTCAAAAGCCGCCACCACCGCCGCCGCGCTTCCCGGGCGGTCCAAGGGAAACACACGGCCATTGTCCCGCACATAGGTTTCGACCCCTTCACGATGCAGGAGTTCCAGCAC
This sequence comes from Holophagaceae bacterium, assembly GCA_025361125.1. GTDB lineage: Bacteria > Acidobacteriota > Holophagae > Holophagales > Holophagaceae > JANXPB01. The sequence goes on from JANYBM010000140.1 coordinate 74,330, forward strand.
GTCTGCATTCGTGAAGCAGTGAAACGAAGGCTTCAGAAAACGGGCCTGCTCCTTGGAAAAGCTTGCCAGCACTGCCTTCACCGACCCATCGTGGGTGATATTGCATTTCCCCCCTCCGCTGATGCGAAGCTTCACGCCAAGCCTCTGATTGGCTTCCAGCAGCGTCACACGGTGGCCTTTCAAGGCTGCCCGCCAGGCGGCCACCATGCCCGCCGCGCCCCCGCCCACCACGAAGATTGAAGCCATGGTTCAACTATCGCAGGAACCAGATTCCCACATGCGCCGGGCCAATTTCATAACCCGAACTGTCTCAGATGATGATCTGTGTGCCGGAAGGCCCATACGCGCCAATCGTCGGCTGTCAGCGTTCCGAACACGGCGTGGTTGGGGGGCCAGGCTTCCGGGGGCGCCGTGGCGAGGGCACGGAGTGTTTCCAGGGCGCGCTGGTGATCTGCCTCGAAGCTGGTGGGTTTCGTGCCCTCCTTCCGCTGATCAATGCGGGCGGGGGCCTTGAAGCCCTTGGGCCAGTTCAGGGGCGCATAAAGGCCGATCCACTTCATGATGGGGCGCCACCTAGGGGCAGGCCGTTTGCCATCGGGATCCAGCACCGCCGTGGCCGCATCCGCCAGATGGCATACCATTTCTCCCGCCGTCATGCTGCCCCAGCGGTGGGAAGTCTCAGGTTGAAGCGCTTCTAGGCGAGCGAGTAACTGTGCAAGGGTGGCTGCATCGGCGAGGGTGGGCATGAAGATTAGGATGCCAGCGGGGAGTCAACTGTTGCCTGGATACTAACCAGGCTCCTACGAAAAATGGTCAGCGCAGGGCGACGATGACAAAGAGTTGAGCAATGACTACGCGTAAGAGCATCGCCAGGGGATAAACGGTGGCGTAGGCCACCGACGGCGCATCGTTTTTGAAGGTCTCGGTCGCGTAGGCGAGGGCTGGCGGATCGGTCATGCTTCCCGCCAAGAGGCCACAAATTGTCACGTAGTCCAGTTTGTTGACCGACCGGGCCACGATCCCTACGGTCACCAGCGGGATGATGGTGATCAGCGCCGCCATCCCCACCCAGGCAAGCCCTTGATGCGAGAAGAGAATCGGGAACAGTCTTTCGCCTGCTTTCAGTCCGACGCAAGCAAGAAAGAGACAGATCCCGAATTCACGCAGCAACGATTTGGCGGCATTCGGCATATAGACGATTAGCGGCCCCACCTTGGCAATCCGCGACAGAAGGATCGCCACCACCAGCGGCCCACCGGCCAAGCCGAGCTTTACCGCGGCCGGCATTCCGATGATCGAGATGGGCCAGGTGCCAAGTACCACTCCGAGGGCGATTCCAACAAAAATAGGGATCATCTGGGGTTTCTCAAGGTCTCTGAGCGAGTCGCCCAGGCCATGGGAGGCCTGGGCGAGCGCCTGCTCCTCGCCCACCGCCATCAACCGGTCGCCAAACTGTATCCGCAGCCCCTTAGTCGGTGAGAACTCGACTCCGGACCGGATGACCCGGGTAATGATGACCCCGTATTTTTCATCCAGTTCCAACTCGTCAAGCTCTTTTCCAACCGCCTCCTTGGTCGTCACGATGATCGGGCGGAACGAGATCTGGCTAGGCAGCGTCGGGAGTTCAAGCTCGCTCACCTTGCCGATGATGACGCGGAAACCTTCCAGCCTCGCTTCGGTTCCCACTGCGTGAAGAATATCCCCTGATTGGATCGCAGTATCCGGAGTAGCCACCTGCTGCTTACCCTGCCGGTAAACCCGGGTGACAACTACGCCAGTGCCGGTCAACTCAACCAGCCGATCAATCTTCAGACCGGCGAGGTTAGGATTCGTCACTTCAAAATTGCGGGTAAGGATAGGCTTGATGAGTCGCGTCCTGAGCCGCTCGAATTCCTCGGACTCCTGGTCTGAATCAATGCGGAAAAAGCGTTTCACCAGGTGCATCGTCAAGATGATTCCGATGATCCCAAACGGGTAGGCCACGGCATAGCCGACACCGAGGAGCGCAGGTGCGTCGTCCACCACTGGTTTCAAGTCTTTGAAGGCCTGTTGCGCCGCACCCAGGCTGGGAGTATTGGTCACCGCCCCCGACAGCAGCCCTAAGGCCACCGGGAGCTTCGCTCCCCCGAAGACCACGATCAGGATGGTGATCCCGGTCCCCCCCAGGACAATGGCCGCGGCCAGGAGATTGAGCGTCAAGCCTTGCGCCCGAAGCGATGAAACGATACCGGGTCCCACTTGCAGGCCGATCGCATAGACAAAGAGGACCAGACCAAACTCCCTGGTGAACTCGATGATCTCGGTATTGACCTTGAAACCCAGGTGCCCCGCCAACAGCCCGGCGAAAAGCACGCCGCCAACGCTCAACGTCACCTTGTAGATACGCACATTCCCCAAGGCCAGTCCTGCACTTATAACCAGGCTGAGGATCAGAAGCCCCTGGGCCACAGACCCATCCCTGAAGAGCGCAATAAGCCAGTCCATCTGGACTCCCTGTGGCCCGTCACTGAGGTGAGGGCGCAACCTGATGATAGTCCGACTTATCCTATGCGGTATCAAGCCTCAGAAAACCCATCCGGTGACTGCAAACCTTGCTATGACGAGCCACACCGTGACTCTCCCCGCTGATTCTTAGGCGGATGATAAGAGAGTGTATTGACGGAAATCACGCGACAATGAACCGAACATGGAAAAGCGCTGGAGACGATCCACGCCGAAAAGACCCGCAGTGGCCTTTTGATCCGAGGGGCGTCCCATGAACCTCCATTCTTTTTTACTGAAAAGCAGGCAGGACATTCTTGATGCCGCGGTTGAATCGGTGCAGCGTGCCCGACTTGAGCACTATGAAAAGGCTGGGAGCGACCAGATCCATCAGCGGCTCGACAACCTCTACTCACTGACCCTCAACGCACTGGCGGAGCGCAATCTGGCCCCCATGGTGGCCCATGCCAACGCAGTGGCTCAAGAACGTTTTGAAGGAGGTTTTGACCTGGCCGAGGTGCAAACCGCGTTCAATGTGCTGGAGGAAGTGATCTGGCTGCGCATCCTCAAATATTTGCCCTCCACTGAACATGCCGAGGCACTGGGACTGGTGGGTACGATTCTCGGGGCCGGCAAAGACGCCCTGGCCCGAAAGTACGTCTCCCTTGCCACCCAGACCCACGCGCCGTCACTGAACCTTCGGGCTCTCTTCTCCGGCACCGAAGGGTGACGGCAACTAGTGCTTGTCTTAACCGCGGTGTTCGCCCCGGTCGCGCTTATTGTGTTTGGCGTGGCCCCTGTGGCGGCCACGGTTGCGGTGGACATCCCGCTCTTCTCGGCGCTCGGTGCGATGACCCTCCCGAGGGCCACGCGGCGCCGGAGCCACATGCCCGGGACGCGGCTGCTTGGTGATCCCGAGCGGATCAGGCAGGTTCAAAGGATTGGGTAGCTGAGCAAACAGAAGCGATCCGCCGAAGACTAAAGTGGCGAGGGTTCGGACAAGGTGGGTCATGGGTCCTCCATGGGTGGGGCTGTGAAAGGTCTGCTGGAATACGCCCTATGAAGGATTAACTCTAACCGCCTGTGGGAACCTGGAGCGGTGCCAAGTGGGCTGGTGCTCAGGTGTGCTGCGATCCCAGGTGTACGGTGAGGCGCGCCAGGCCTGCGGCCACCGTGACCAAAGGCGTGTAACCAAGATCCCTCCGAGCCGCGGAGATGTCGTACCAATGGGCTGTGGCGAGTTGCCTGGCCAGGAAGCGCGTCATCATCGGTTCGTCGGAGCGTCCCAGGATACGCCAGATGAATTCCATGGCGGCGCCTAGGGCGTAAGCGGCACGCGGTGATATGGATTTTTCGCAGGGCGGCAGGCCGCCAGCCTTCAGAATGCCGTTGATGAGCTCTCGCTGGGGCATGGGCTCGCCCTGGGTTATGAAGTAAGCCTTCCCGGCGCAAGCTGAGCCAGGGGCAAGGCGATCGAGGGCCAGCAGGTGCGAGTGGGCAGCACTGTCTATGAAAACGGAATCAATGAGTTTGGTACCGCCGCCCACCAGGCGAAGGCGCCCCGCTTTGCCCCTTGCCAGGATGCGCGCGACCAGCTGGGGATCCCCAGGCCCCCAGATCAAGTGAGGGCGCAGCGCTACCGTGGCGAGGTCAGGCCCATTCGCGGAGAGTGCCAGTCGCTCGGCTTCCGCCTTGGTGGCGGGATAGGGGCTTTCGAAATGCGTGGCGATGGGCTCACTTTCATCCACGCCCTCCACGTCGCCGCCCGTGTGGATCACCGAAGGCGTACTGGTATAAACAAGACGTTGGATCCCATTGCGGTGGCAGGCCTCGATGACGTTTTTTGTGCCGACGACATTGGCGCGATGATACTCAGCGAACGCCCCCCAGACGCCCGCCTTGGCACCGATGTGGACGATCGCATCGCAGCCCTTCGCCGCCGCACAAACGGATTCGAGATCTGCGAGATCCGCCCGCACAACATCCACCCCCAAGTCTCTCAGCGCAGGCACATCGCTTCGTTGCAGCGAGCGCACCGAGTCGCCCCGTGCATTCAACTGGCGGATCACGGCACTCCCCAGAAAGCCGCCACCCCCGGTGACCAGAATCATGAGAATTTTCCTTGGACCCAAACCGTCAATTTCTCGCGGCCAATCTTGGCGTTATGGCGGATATCCACGGGAAAACCCGGATGCACCATGAAGTGCGTGATGCCGCGTGTATGGGTGAAATTCGCGCCCATTTTTTTAAGGGCTTCAAATAAATCCTGATCCGGGAGCTCGGAATGTTCGTCCGTGTCTGGATCCCGTTCGATGAGCAGTACCGGTACTTTCATGCCGCCGATGAGCGCACCCACCAGCGCCGTCCGAAACACTCCCACCTGGGTGTTGAAGATTTCTTCCACCGGCGCCGAATAAAGCGTCATATCGGTCAGTTCCACGCGATGGGATTTGCGGCCGCAGAACCAAAGCCTACCTTCCGCATCGAAATAGCCCACATCGCCCATGCGATGTACGATGGTGCCGTCTCGTCTGGTCTTGGCCAGTCGGGTGGCCTCGGGCCGACCATAGTAGCTGGCGGTTACGGTGGGGCCCGACACGGTTATTTCGCCCACCTTGCCAATGGGCATTTCTCTAACCTGGGACCAGTCTTCCAGGGGCTCGTCGGTGATTCCGATGATGCGCACATCATTGGGAGCTACGACGTGGCCCACACACACACCCGCACCCCGATCCGTCAGCTCCCGCGTTTCCCGCAGGATGTCGCGGCTACTGATGCTTGAAACTGGCAGCACCTCGGTCGCGCCGTAGGGCGTGTGGATTTCCGCGTCCGGCGAAAGCATTTTATGCATTCGTTCCAAGGTGGCGGCTTGTACGGGTGCGCCCGCGGTGAGGATGCGCTTCACCGTTGGCCACGTCACACCGTGCTTCACGCCATGGCGCCCGACGGTGGCCAACAACGCAGGCGATGCGAAGACATTCGTCACGCCCCAGTCTTCGATGGCGGCCCGGATCTTTTCGGGGTCCACTTGAGCTGGGCGCGTGAAATCCATGTCAGGCACGACCGTGGTCATGCCCAGCGCAGGATCGAACAGCGCGAAAAGCGGGAAAGTCGGGAGGTCAATCTCACCGGGTTGGATGCCATAGGTATCACGGATGAGGGCCACCTGGGCCATGAAATGTCCGTGGGTGTAGACCACGCCCTTGGCGATACCGGTGCTGCCGCTGGTGAACAGAATGGCGGCGGTTTCCTCTTCCCTGGTGTCTTCTAACAGCGGGTCTTCATGCTTTCCCGCAGGTGCGATCTGGCCTAGAGTCTTGCCGCCCCAGAACCAGCGTGAACCTACGGTGATGTTGTGGCGGATGGAGCCGCGTCCCCAACCCAACAGCACGCGGGCGGCGTGGGCGGTGGGGATGCCGATGAAGGCTTCGGGTTCAGCCTCCCGCAGACAGGTTTTGAGCTGGCTCACACCCAGGCCTGGATCAATCATCACCGGCACGATGCCCGCCTTGAAGAGGGCGAAAGTCAACGCGAAGAATTCGAGGCTTGGCTTCACCATCAGCACCGTGCGCATACCGCGCTTGAGACCATGTCGGTGCAACCCCGCGGCGATCTGGTCACTACGCTGGTCCAACTCACGATAGGTCAAGTGCGAATAGGTTCGCTTACCCTTCAAATCCACACCACTCGGGAACACCACAGCCAACGTATCGGGCTGCTGGCGGGCCATGCGGGGCAACCAGGAGGCGATGTTAGAAGATTCAAGAGGGAAGGATTCTGGATGTGTCATCGGTCGGCTTCGTCAAGAATGGCTGGATCGAACGAAATCGGCAATCAAAGGGATCACCTCATCCGCGGCGTCTTCCAGCACATAGTGTCCCGCATCCGCCAGATAGCGCAGCTTGGCTTTCGGCAACGATTCGCGCCACTGGGCCAGGAAATCATTATCGAAGACGAAATCTTTTCCACCCCACACAATGAGCGCAGGCAAGGCTTGAAAAAGGTCAAGGTTGCCTGCCACATGATGCACCAGCGCATACGAACGATCACGCAAATGGAGTGGAATGTCCTGCACGAAGCGCAAGGTTGCGATGCGATTTGCCCAAGAATCGTAGGGCGCGCGGTAGGCAGCGGAAATTTCAGGTGGCATTCGATGACGGGTACAACCCACCCGCGCAGTGCCCCTGGCGAAAGCATTGAAGCCGCGCACGAGAACCGCGCCCAGCGGTGTTCGGGCCAGTTTCAGAAGCCACGGCAGTGGCTTGCCCGCAGGCAGCGGAAAGGCCGCGGAGTTCAGGATCACCAATCGCGCCACCTGCTCTGGATGCCGGATCGCCCAGCCCATACCGATCATGCCGCCCCAATCATGAAGCACCAGGGTCAGCGGTTCAGAAAAATTCAAGGAAGCCACCAGAGCTTCCAAGTCATCAATGCGCTGGGCCAGAGTGTAGTCATAGGATGCGTCTTCAGGCTTGTCGGACAACCCCATTCCGATATGATCCGGTGCGATGCAGCGGTGGGTTGCCCGGAGCGCGAGCAGCAGATTGCGGTAATAGAAGGACCAGGACGGGTTGCCATGCACCATGAGCACCGGCGGGCCGCTGCCTTCATCCACAAAATGCATCCGCAGGCCTGCTCCGCGATCGAAATAATGCGGAGTGAAGGGGTAAAGCGCCGGGTCGAAAGGTCTCACTGTTTCACCATGCGAGTACCAATTTCACCAGACGACTTCGGCCATGCTGCAATTCAGCCCCGACCCGATGCCCATGAGTGCCACGCGATTGCCCTTGCTCAGGCGGCCGGATTCTGCGGCCTTGGACAACACGATGGGCACCGAGGCGGGTCCTATATTTCCAAACTCGGGGAAGATGGCCATGACCTTTTTGGAATCCAGCCCCAAAATCTGGCATAGCATCGCGGTGTGCGTGCCACTGACTTGGTGCAGTACGAATTCATTGACGTTGTCCCCGTCCCAGCCGAAGGCCGCCTTGGCCTCGATATAGGTTTCGGTGGCGAGCCCCAAACCTGCCAAAAGCAGTGCCTTGGCATCGGTGCGCATTTCATCCACTTGGCCTTTGCAAAGGCCACTGTGCTGGGTGGCGGCACGGTTCACCACGCCCAGAAAGCGATGGCCAGCGGGCGCCAGATCCGAGCGGGACATCACCATCGCCGCGGCGCCGGACCCCAAGGTCAGCGTGGCGAACTGGCTGCGGAATTCTTCCTCTGTGGTGTCGGCGCTTTGCAGCCGCTGGATGGTGGCGTCCTGCACGAACCGCGCGCTTTCTCCGTTGACGATGAGGCCATAGTCGATCTGCCCCCGCTCGATCATGTTGCCCACCACTTGCATCGCGCTCATGAAGGCTAGACAAGCGTTGCCCAAGTCGAAGTTCAGGCACTCCGAGGACAACCCAAGGCGGTTGTGCACGAGGCAGGCCGTGGAAGGTTCGATATAGTCGCGGCAGACCGACGTATTCACGATGATGCCGATTCGGGAGCGATCAATGCCTGCCAATTCGATGGCTTTCTCACCAGCCAGGGCCGCCACTTCGCTGGGCTGGACTCCCGGATCCCAATAGCGGCGGGCCACGATGCCCGAGGCGCTTTCCAGCAGATCAGGCCGCATGCCCAGACGTTCCAGGGTGGGAGCGAGACGCGCGCACATATCGGCAGAGGTCACCCGATGGGGGGCGTCCACATGGCCAAGGCTTAGGATCGAGACATTCTTGAATTGCATGGGCCGTCCGAAGGCTAAGGAACCGGGTGTCTGCCTTCAAGGCATCAGGACCAAGGTTCCTGGAGGTGAAATCGATGAAGCAGTTCAAGTGGCTTTACAGCGCCGCTCCCCGTGGAGGGTGGCAGGTCAAGGACTCGCACCTGTCTTCCCAGTCTACCGGACAACCCACGGGCGTGAAGAGCCTCTACCGGAACGAAGTTGTCTTGACTGTGTTGAATAAGCTTCCGTCAACCAGTCCAGCAGAGTAGGCATAATAGGCTTTCACCTGGACAATTGAATCAAGATGGCAGAGCTGACGCACTTTAAGGGCCATGTACTCACACCTAGTGGGTTCCTTTCGGGGGTGCTTGAAATCGCCCGGGGTGGCCGGATCGCCCGGGTGGAAGGAACACCCGTCGAGGAAGACCAGGTGAGGCAGGGGGACTCCCCGATCATCCTCCCGGGATTCATTGACCTGCACGTGCATGGGGGTGGCGGTCACGACATTATGGACGGCGGGGAAGCGGCGGCCCAGGTAGCGAGATTCCATGCCCTGCATGGCACCACAGCACTCGCCGCGACGACCATGACAGCTCCCGTGGAGGATCTTGAAGCCGCCTTCCGGGGCTTGGCCCCTTTTGTTCACAAGCGTCCCGAGCGGGGTGCCAGGGTGCTCGGAGTGCATCTGGAGGGGCCTTACATCAATCGCGAACGGCTCGGGGCACAACCTGACCACACCCGCCCCATGGCCCTGGAAGAGCTTCGGTTTCTGCATGGCATCGCCCCCATCCTCCTGATCACGCTTGCACCAGAAATACCCGCCAACCGGCTGGCCATCCGAGAACTGCTGGCCGAAGGCATCCGCGTGCAACTGGGCCACACCCAAGGCACCTATGAGGACGCGGTGGAGGCTATCCGTTTAGGTGCCAGCGGCTTCACGCACCTCTTCAATGCCATGCCCGGACTGCACCACCGTAATCCGGGAGTCGTGGGCGCGGCCTTCGCGCATGCGGAATACGCCGAGATCATCCCGGATCTGCTGCACGTGCATCCCGGCGCGATCCTCGCGGCGCTGCGCGCGATCCCACGGTTGTATTGCGTAACGGATTCCACCGCCGCCGCAGGTATGCCCGATGGCGAATACCAACTCGGCCGCCACACAGTGACCAAGTGCCTCGGCGGCGTCCGCCTTCCCGATGGAACCCTAGCGGGTTCGGCGCTCACCATGGACCAGGCGCTTCGCAATCTCGCAGACACCTTAGGCCTGGGCCTCGCAGTAGCATCCAGATGCCTTGCCACGAACGCCGCGGACCATCTTGGCCTGCAGGAGCGTGGCCGGTTGCTGCAGGGCGCATGGGCCGACGCGGTGGTGCTGGACAGGGACCTTGCGGTTCGCGGGGTCATTTTAGAAGGAGCATGGTTTGACCCACATGCTTGATGAAGCCCGCGAAGCTCCGGCTGCAATAGCTCGGTTGCTGGAGTCCGACAATGAGGAATATCACGCGCTCGGTGCCTTTCTAAGGGTGCATCCCCCCACGGGAATCCTCACCCTGGCACGTGGTAGTTCAGACTATGCGGCTCAGCATACGGCCTATCAGATCATGGCGCGCCTGGGTCACCTGGTGACCTCACTGCCCATGTCGCTGGTGACGCTCTACCATGCCAACCTGGCTCATCCAAGGCTACTCGTGATGGCCTTCTCCCAATCCGGGCAGAGCCCGGACCTCGTGGATCCCATGCGCTACTTCACCGAGAATGGCGCGACCACGGTGGCCTTGGTGAATGACCCCACATCGCCCCTTGCCCACGAAGCCACTCGGGTATTCCCGCTCTGCTCCGGCGAGGAACACAGCATCGCCGCCACCAAGACGTTCATCGCCCAACTCGTAGCGGGGGCTAAGATCGTCGCAGGTTGGGAAGAGGACCCGGCGTTCAGCGCAGGACTCACCCACCTGCCGGACGCCCTGGAACGCGCCGTTTCGGCTGATTGGTCCATGGGTGTGGAAGCGCTGGCTGGTGTGGACCGGCTATTTGTTCTGGGAAGAGGGCCAGGTCTCGCCATCGCCATGGAGGCGGCGCTCAAGTTGAAGGAGACCTGCGGAATCCAGGCAGAGGCCTTTTCGGGAGCGGAAGTCCAGCATGGCCCCATGGCGATCGTGGCGGACGGATTCCCGGTCATCGTCTTCGCCCCACGCGGTCCGGCTCAAGCTGGGCTGATCGCCCTGGCACACACCCTTCAGGAAAGAGGCGCGCGGGTGCTCCTCGCCGCTCCCCCAGACGTTTCTGGCGTAGCGCTTCCGTTAATACCAGCGCCACATCCGGAGTTGGACACCATCACCGCGATTCAGAGCTTCTACCCCATGGTCGAGGCTCTCTCCCGAGCGAGGGGGTATGATCCAGACCACCCGCCCCGCCTTTCCAAAGTGACCAGAACCCGGTGAATGCCATGATCCCGCCTCGCACGGAACAGCCCTACCCAGGACACGAGCATCTCGATGAATATGAGCCCCGAGAACTGGTCGAGGCTTTGATCAATGACCAGGCTGCAGCAGCCACGGCGGTACGAAATGCCTCAACGCAGATCGCCCTTGCGGTGGCGGGAGCCGTCCCGCGCCTCGAAGCCGGAGGCCGGATCATTTACGTGGGCGCCGGGACGTCCGGACGATTAGGCCTGCTTGATAGCGTGGAGTTGAATCCGACCTTTTCCTGGCCACGGGGCCGTTCCATCGCGCTCCTGGCCGGAGGTCTCCCCGCCATCCACGAGGCCGTCGAAGGTGCTGAGGACGACTATGAACGGGGCGTCCGGGACCTTTCCGAGCTCCGCCCTGAAGCCCACGATGTGGTGGTCCTGCTCGCAGCATCAGGTGCCACGCCCTTCACCCTTGGCGCGCTGATGGCGGCGCGGGCCGCCGGTGCTTTCACCATCGGAATCGCCAATAATCCTGGCTCTCCCCTCGCGGAAGGCGCTGATGTGGGCATTGTTCTCGACACCGGCCCGGAGGTCGTTTCAGGAAGCACGCGACTGAAGGCCGGGACCGCGCAAAAAATCACGCTGAACACCTTCTCCACGGCCGTGATGGTGCGGCTCAACAAGGTGTTCGGAAACCTCATGGTTGATGTTCGCCCCACCAATGCAAAGCTGGTGCGTCGCGCGATTCGTATCATTGCCTTGGCCGCTGGTACTGACGAGGCGCGAGCGCGAGAGGCTTTCGAAGTCTGCGGCTCCCAGGTCAAGCCAGCGATTGTCTCTATCCTAAAACGCGTTGGGCCCGAACAAGCACAAGAGCTGCTCAGCAAGGCCCAAGGCAGCGTGCGCGCGGCCCTCCGCGCATGAGCGCTCCAGCGCACACCGCAGCTAGACCCTCGACTCCTTTAGCCTGGGTGCCCTCGCTGTACTTCGGCCAGGGACTGCCCTATGTGGCGGTAATGCTCTTGTCGGTAGTCTTCTACAAGAACCTCGGCGTAGCCAACACCGATATCGCCCTATACACGAGTTGGCTTTATTTGCCCTGGGTGGTAAAGCCTCTCTGGGCGCCGGTGGTGGAACTCCTGGGCACCAAGCGAACCTGGGTTGTCCTCCTTCAGGGTGCGGTGGGCCTTGCCTTCGCACTGCTGGCCTGCGTGATTCCAGCATCGTCTTTTTTCATCCTCACGCTTGCGATGTTTTGGCTCATGGCCTTTGCATCAGCCACCCATGACATCGCCGCGGACGGTTTCTACCTGTTGGCGCTTCCTGAAAAACAGCAAGCCGCCTATGTGGGCCTTCGGAGTGCCTTCTATCGCGTAGCCATGATCGCGGGCCAGGGTGGGCTGGTCTTCATGGCTGGGAGACTGACCCAGCGGACCGGGGATCCCCGAGGTGCGTGGATGGCTGTATTCATGACGCTGGCGTTGCTATTCCTGGGCCTCTTTCTGTGGCATCGCCGGGTGCTGCCACGTCCAGCATCGGACGGCCCCCTCGCCCACGATGGGAAGTCCGGATTATTCACAGGCTTTCTGGCCACCTTTCAGAGTTTCTTCGCCCGCAGGGATATCGCGCTGGTTTTAGGTTTCCTATTGACCTTCCGCCTGGGAGAGGCCCAGGCGATCAAGCTGGTGACCCCCTTCCTGCTGGATCCGGGTTCCAAAGGCGGTCTCGGGTTGACCACCGCGCAGGTGGGACTTGCCTATGGGACGATCGGCGTACTTTCCCTCACAGCCGGTGGGCTCTTGGGGGGGGTCGTCATTTCACGCATGGGCCTGAAGCGGTGGTTGTGGCCCATGACCCTGGCCGTGCATCTCCCCAACCTGGCTTTCGTGTATCTGGCTGCGTTCCGGCCCAGTGGCCTCGCCACCGTAGCCACGGCCATCGCCCTCGAGCAGTTCGGCTACGGCTTCGGCTTCACTGCCTACATCATGTTCATCGTCATGATCGCGAACGGTCCCCACAAGACCGCGCACTACGCCATCGGAACCGGCTTCATGGCGCTGGGGATGATGTTCCCAGGCATGGCGAGCGGCTGGATTCAGGAGCGATTGGGGTACCTGCATTTCTTCATTTGGGTTTGCTGCGCGACGCTACCCTCGATCATCCTTACCGCTTTTCTGCGCATTGACCCCGCCTTCGGCCGGAGGGAAGCGCCATGACCAGCTCCCAGCGGCTTGCCTCTCTTGATGCTTTCCGGGGCTTCGCCATCGCAAGCATGGTCCTGGTCAACAATCCTGGCAGTTGGAAGTACGTCTACGGGCCGCTCGCGCATTCCGAGTGGAATGGCTGCACCTTCACGGATCTGGTTTTTCCTTTCTTCCTCTTCGCCGCCGGACTCTCCATGACGATCTCGCTGGGGAGGAAAGCACACGAAAGAAGCGACCGCCTCGCGATACTGCGCAGCATCGCACGCCGGGCTTTGATCATCTTTTTCATCGGTGTAGCGCTTAATTTCATTCCATCCTTCCAATTGGCTTCCTTGCGCATTCCCGGGGTTCTTCAGCGCATCGCGCTCACCATCATCCTTGCGGCCCCCATCGTCCTATGGGGAAAGTGGCGGGCTGCCCTCGCCGCGATCGTGGGGCTGTTCGGCTTGTATCTCTTGTTGATGTTCCTGATGCCTGTTCCAGGGGCTGACGGCATCGTGGCAGCGGGCCGACTGGAACCAGGAAATGACTTCGGCGCGTGGCTGGATCGCCTGGTTCTGGGGGGCCACCTGTGGGCGAGTTCGCGGACGTGGGATCCCGAGGGCATCGTCGGCACCTTGCCCGCGACCGCCAGCCTGCTTTTTGGTGTCCTTGGGGGGCAATACCTTGCCTCACCCATCCGCCGGGTCCGAAAGTCCCTGGGTCTGCTCATCGCTGGCGGGCTCTTCCTTGGGCTGGGGGCGGGTATGGGCACGGTCCTGATTCCGATCAACAAAAGTCTTTGGACACCCTCGTATGCCCTTTTTACCGCCGGATGGTCCCTCATCTTCCTTGCGGCCTTCCATGCGGCGCTGGATGAAGCTCAGCCCGCCTTCCTTAATTGGGCCCGTAGGATCTGCCTCCCACTCACTATTTACGGAATGAACGCGCTCTTTCTTTTCGTTTTCTCGGGAGTCGTCGCCCGGATGCTGCAGACCGTCCATGTCGGCAGTGGCGCCACCTCGACCACCCTGAAGGGGAAGCTCTTCGATGCGATTGCAACGCTGCCACTTTCCCCGGAGAATGCTTCGCTTGTTTTTGCCGTGGCATTCAACTTGGCAATGTTCGCCGTCGCCTGGGTGATGTGGAGGAAAAAGTGGTTCGTCAAGGTCTAGGAGATCTCCGAGGCAGTACCTTTCTGGCCACCCTCGCCCTGGCGATCCTCATGGGCTGCGCGAACCATGTGCCGCCAACACCCTTTCAACCCAAAACACCCCCCGCGCCCGTGTTGGAACCACCGCCCGCGCCCCGTGAATTCCGCGCGGCGTGGGTTGCAACCGTGGCGAATATTGATTGGCCCAGTACCCGTGGAAGTTCCACTGACCTTCAGAAAGGCGATGCCCGTGACCTCATCGCCCAGGCGCGTTCCCTTGGGCTGAACGCGCTCATTCTCCAGGTCCGGCCGTCGGCCGACGCCCTATATGCATCGCAGCTCGAACCATGGTCCGAATTTCTTACCGGTGAACAGGGCAAGCCTCCCGACCCCAGCTATGATCCCCTTGCTTTCTGGATCGAGGAGGCCCATCACGCGGGCATCGAACTGCATGCCTGGTTCAATCCGTTCCGGGCTCGGCATCCCTCTGCGCGATCACCCCTCGCGGCAAACCATGTGGGAATCTCTCGTCCAGATCTGGTGAGAACGTATGGAGATCAAGTATGGCTGGACCCCGGTGAGCCTGACGCGGTGGAGCATGTGCTCGCTGTCATCCGTGATGTCGTGCGCCGCTACGATGTGGACGGAATTCATATTGACGATTATTTCTATCCCTACCCCATTGAGGATCCAACGGGCCAGCCGATTGATTTCCCTGATGAACACTCCTGGCAAGCCTTCTTGGCCGGTGGCGGCACGCTTTCACGCGCGGAATGGCGACGACGGAACGTAGACGGATTCATAGAACGCTTGTACCAGGAGGTTCATCGAGAAAAACCACTTGTGCGCGTGGGTGTGAGCCCCTTCGGGCTTGGCCGCGCCGACCGGCGACCCAACGGAGTCACCGGCTTCAGCCAGTACGACGAGATCTATGCGGATGTGGAGCTGTGGCTCGAACAGGGCTGGCTGGACTATCTGGCGCCTCAGTTGTACTGGCCCAGGAGTTCCCCAGGGCAACCCTTCGGCACTCTCCTGGATTACTGGCACACCCAGAACCCCAAGGGCAGGCATATATGGCCGGGATTGTTCACCAGCCGAACAGGTATGTCCGACCCCTGGCCTGCGGTGGAGATCACCAGCCAGATCCAGCTCTTGCGCACCTGCGGCGACAATAGCGGTCACGCTCATTTCAGCCTGGTCGCGTTGAAAAAAGACTATGGAGGAATCACCGAAGCGCTCGCCGGAGTTTATGGAGGCCCGGCGCTTGTGCCTGCTACGGGATGGCTTGGCGGAACGGAGCCGCCTGTGCCGCCAGCGCCCTCAGTGCAGCTTATGAGCTCACTCACTGACCCCGCCACCCTTCGCGTCGAGTTGACGACTGGAGAAGTGCCCTGGCTTCTTGCTGTCTGGGGCCGTTATGGCAACACATGGCATTTTTTCACCATTCCAGATGGAACGGGTACGCTTCCCACCCACTTTGGCGGAAGCCCCCTCGGACTCGTTTTCGTATCAGCGGTTGGCCGGACAGGTCTCGAAAGTCCGCGTGTGGCCGTGCAGCCGTTCTAGCCAAAATCACTTTCTCATTGCTATGGCACATCGGCAGAGGGAGCCGTCACGAACCAACCAGAAAAGCCTTGGTTATTTCGTAACGGTTCCTGAGGACGCGCAATAATGAATATTGTGGAGTGGGGATGCAGCAGGATTTTCCAGAGCAGAATGCCCTACTTGCGCTTGGCATTGACGCTGGAGGCACTGAAACCCGGTGGGCACTGATAGGTCCCTCTACAGAGATAATCGCGGAAGGCCATGTGGAAGGATTCAGCGCGCTCGAACTTCAAGGTCCTGGCCGCGCCCACGTCGCCGCCATCCTGGAAGACTTGGCGCGCGCAGTCCAGGCGATGGGGCAGCCAGCCCGCGTACATGCAGGTCTGACGGGCTTCGGGGAGGCCAGCGCGGATCTCGCCGAACTGATCACTAGGCCATTGGGACTATCCGTTGCTGCCATTACGCTGGGCAGCGATATTGAGACGGCGTACCTCGATCTCTTCACTCCAGGCCAAGGCTACCTGGTTTACGCAGGCACCGGGTCGGTCGCCGCGTTTATTGAAGAGGGCGGAATTCTGCACCGTGCCGGCGGCCGCGGCGGCCTTATTGATGACGGCGGCGGCGGTTACTGGATCGCGCGCGAAGCGTTGCGCCACATCTGGCGCGCCGAGGATGAGCGGCCCGGAAGCTGGCACGATTCAGCCATGGCCCAAGAGCTTTTCGCGCTCGTTGGTGGAACCGATTGGGCGCATACGCGGCAGCACGTTTACTCCGGAACTCGCGGCGATATGGGCCGGCTCGCGCTTGCGGTGGCGCGCGCGGCGGATCGCGACCCGGCCGCCAAGGGCATCTTGCGCGCGGCGGGCAACGAACTTGCACGCCTTGCCCTGGCGATGATTGGCCGCTATGGCCCGCGTCCCGTGGCATTGAGCGGTCGCGCCGCCACCTTGCATCCGCTCATTGCCGAAACGATGCGTGCAGAGTTGCCAGCAAGTGTTCCCTGTGCGCTGCGTCCATGCCATGGCCACCACGCCGCCGCACGCCTTGCTCTACACGCGTTGTGCGCCACCGGCGGAGCGCCATACCCACCCACCCGTGACGGTGAACCATGAAACGAATCCTTGTGTGCCTCCTTCCGGTTTTGGCGGTCATCAGTTGCGCCAGGGGCCCTCACATTGATCATTCCTACCGGGCCAAGAGCCAGGACAGTCGCGCGCAGTTCCTCATTCTTCATTTCACCGGGGGCACCTGGGAGGCATCGCTCAAGACCCTCACTCAGGACAATGTAAGTAGTCATTATCTCGTGCGCGACAATCCAGTGAAGATCTACCAACTTGTCCAAGAGAACCGGCGCGCCTATCACGCGGGCGATAGTTCCTGGAAGGGGCAGACGTTGCTCAACGCCGCCTCCATCGGCATCGAGATCCAAAACCTGGGCGACACCAAGGGCCCCGACGGCATCGTGTACCACGACTATCCGAAAGCGCAGATCGACGCTGTCATTGAGCTCGTCAAGGCGATCGTCGCACGCCATGAAATTCGCGCCGACCGCATTCTCGGCCACAGCGACATCGCGCCGCAGCGCAAGGTGGATCCTGGTCCAACCTTCCCATGGAAACGATTTGCGGAGGAAGGAATCATCCCCTGGCCCGATGCATCAGCGGTCGCCGCCAAGCGTGGGACTTACGAGGCCGACCTCCCCAACGTCGCTTGGTTCCAGGTAAAACTCGCCGAGCACGGCTTTGCCACACCACTGACGGGCCAACTCGATATCGCCACGAAGAACATCCTTGCAGTCTTCCAGATGAAGTACCGCCCCGCTCGTTACGACGGCATTCCCGATGCAGAGACGGCAGCGATTCTGGAGGTCCTGACCCCGCCGAAAGTCAAAGGACCCTGACCTGATGCCGTCCCGAAATTGCCACCGCCAAGAGCCACGAAGGGATGACTTCGGGCCCCTTCGTGACTCTTCGTATTTGCTTACACTTCAATGTGGACGGCCTTGACCATGGTCGTATCTCTGAGGGAAGCTCTTGCCGCCATTGTTGGTGCGGATCGCGTCCTGGACCGACCCGTGGATTTGATCGCCTTCGCATCGGACGCCAGCTTCTACCGGCTCATCCCGAAGGCGGTGGTGTTCCCCAATAGCATTGACGAAGTGTGTGGACTCTTCCGGCTGAGCCATGAACGGAAGCTCCCCATGACGTTCCGCGCCGCGGGCACGAGCCTATCCGGCCAATCGGTGTCGGACGGCATCCTGGTGGAGGTGGCCCGGCATTGGCGCGGCCTCCAGGTGTTGGAAGCTGGCGCGAAGGTGAAGGTTCAGCCCGGCGTCATCGGCGCCCACGTGAACTACGCCCTCAGGGGATTTCGCGCCAAGATGGGCCCCGATCCCGCATCCATTGCCACCTGCACAATTGGTGGCATCCTCTCCAACAACTCCAGTGGCATGTGCTGTGGTGTTTCCCAGAACGCCTACCACACACTTGAATCCCTGACCTTTGTGCTGCCTTCCGGCACCGTGATCAACACGGCCGCGGCCGATGCTGACGTACGTTTCCGCGCAACCGAACCAGCCTTAGCCGAAGGCCTGCTGAAGCTGAAGGCGGACCTCTTGGCGAATCCCGCTCTGGCCGAGCGCATCCGCGCCAAGTACCGGATGAAGAACACCTGCGGGTATTCGCTCAACGCCTTTCTCGATTTCGATCGCCCGGTAGACATCTTCCGCCACCTGCTCGTGGGCTCCGAAGGCACTTTGGCTTTCATCGCCGAGGCCGTGCTGAACTCCGTTCCCGACTTGCCTGTGAAGGTGACGGGGTTCCTGATCTTCCCGAATCTGCATGCCGCCTGCGCGGCCATTGTGCCGTTGCGTGATGCCGGTGCCGCAGCCTTGGAACTCCTGGATCGTGCGTCCATGAAATCCGTGGAAAACCAGCCCGGCTGCCCACCCAACATCAAAACGCTGCCGGCTGGAGCCGCGGCCATGCTGGTTGAATTTCAAGGCCAGGATGAATCCGTCCGCGCCGAGCTGGAACGAATCGCCCTCGCCTCCGCCGCAGGATTCAATCTGTTGGAGCCCGCCCGATTCACCCACGATCCCGCAGAGCAGGCCCTGATCTGGAAGCTCCGCTCTGGAACTTTCCCTTCCGTTGGCGCGGTTCGCAAGCATGGCACCACCGTGATCATCGAGGACGTGGCCTTCCCCATAAACCGCCTGGCGGATGCCGCCGTGGACCTCACGAGGCTCTTCGCCAAACACGGCTATGACGAGGCCATCATCTTTGGCCACGCCAAGGACGGAAACCTGCACTTCGTCCTTACCCAGTCCTTTAACGACCAGGTCGCCATCAACCGCTACGCGTGCTTCATGGATGACGTGGTCGAGCTGGTGGTGAAGAAATACGACGGCGCCCTGAAGGCCGAACACGGCACCGGCCGCAATATGGCGCCCTTCGTGGAAGCGGAATGGGGACCCGAAGCCAAAGCCGTCATGGAGAAGCTGAAAGCGTTGGTGGATCCTGAGCACCTACTGAATCCGGGCGTCATCCTGAACGATGACCCCAAGTGCCACTTGGCCAACCTCAAGCCTCTGCCCGGCGTAGAGGAGGAAGTGGACAAGTGCATCGAGTGTGGTTACTGCGAGCCCAAATGCCCCAGCCGCGAACTCACGCTCACGCCCCGCCAGCGCATCGTCGTGCGCCGCGAGATGGCCCGACTTGAAGCCAGCCGCGAGGACCCTGCCCTGCTCTCTTCTCTGCAGGAAGCCTTCCCCTACATGGCCCTGGACACCTGCGCGGTGGATGGCCTTTGCGCCATGGCCTGCCCCGTCGGCATTGACACCGGCCAACTCACCAAGCGGTTTCGCCAGGCCAACCACAGTCACCTCGCGAAGAAAATCGCCCTCCGCTTGGCGCGAAACTTCGCCACCCTGGAACGCACGCTTCGGCTCAGTCTGCGCACCGGCCATTTCCTCCAACGGATCTTCGGCCCCAAGGTCATGCCCCTCATCACCCGCGCCATGAAGGTGTTCGGAGCCGCTCATCAGTGGAGCCCAGAGATGCCCAAAGCCGCCGAGGCGCCACTTCCCATGACGTTATTAGAAGGCGCCCAAGCCATCTATTTCCCGGCCTGCATCTCCCGAGTGATGGGCCACCTGCCCGGTGAATCCGATGAGATCAGCCTCGCGGAGGCCATGGTGACTTTGGCGAAGCGCGCCGGAATGCCGGTCCATATCCCACACGATGTGGAGGGCATCTGCTGTGGCGTCCCTTTCAGCTCCAAAGGTTATGACGAGGCGCATCGGTTTACCGTGAACCGCACCCTCGAGAAGTTCTGGGAGTGGAGCCAGGAGGGCCGTCTGGCTATTGTGATCGACACCAGCCCTTGTACCTATGGCATGGTCAGCAGCCGAGCCTACCTGACCCCAGCCAACCAAGTGAAGTTCGACCGCCTGAAGATCCTCGACAGCATTGCTTTCGCCCATGATGTACTGCTGCCCAGGCTCCAGGTGATCCGCAAGGTGAACTCAGTCGCCCTGTTCCCGGTCTGCTCCGTCACCAAAATGAATCTGACACCGAAGCTGGAAGGCGTCGCCAACGCCTGCGCCGACCAGGTGGTGGTGCCCCGGGATGCAGGCTGCTGCGGCTTCGCGGGCGATCGTGGCTTCACCCATCCCGAGCTGACGGCTTCGGCCACCGCGCAGGAAGCGAGCGAACTGAAAGGCCAGGCCTTCGATGGCCATTACGCCAGCAGCCGCACCTGCGAAGTTGGCCTGACCCGCGCCACAGGCGAGGTCTACCGCAGCTTCCTCTACCTGCTCGAATCGGTCACGCGAGAGGAGCATGACCACTGATTCGAATGATGAATCTTTTTATGCGAAAAAAGGGAGCGACTGGGCCACTCCCTTTTGCGCAATACCATTTGCTGGGTGTCAGAATGTAAACCTTAACCCCAGTTGCGTTCGGCGTGGTGCGTAGTAGGAAACCGGCAACCCCGCTGTGGCGGAATGCACGCTGGGTTGGAAGTTGTACCCAGTCTGCTTGTTGAAGAGGTTGTAGATGTCAACCATACCCTCCAATCGGTACTTCCTGGTTTTCCAGAAGATCTGGGTGTAGTTCACGTCGAACTGGTTGTGGGAAGGAGTTGTACGTGAACCGGCAGGCTCCGAGTAGCGGTTGGTATCACTGGTGCTAGTGCTCCCCTGGGAGGTCCGGTCGGCGGCGTAGAAGGTGTAGTCCGAGTACTGCCATGGTTGGCCCGACTGGTAGATGAAGTAGCCGCCAACTTGGGCCTGCCAGGGGAGCCTGTAGGTACCGAAGACCTTCAGCTTGTGCCGACGGTCGCCGGAGAGGTTTCCGTACTTGTTGTTCCAAAGCTGACGACCAAAATCATCGCCGATATTGGAGGATCCCACGAAGATGTTGGAGTCATTAGATGAGCTGCTGGTGGAATTGTCCTGATCGAAGTTGCCGTAATAATGGCTCCAGGAGTAAGACATGTTCAGGTAAGCATTGGTACCCTTCCACTCGGTCTCAGCACTCACCTCATAGTATTTGGTAAAACTGTCGTCCAGCTGGGCCACGACGAAGGTGTTTTTGGTGGCCGCGATGTTGGCTAAAGTACTGCCCTGTAGCTGATTCAGGATCACGTCCAGGTTGGGGATGTAATAAGTCTGGGGAATACCCGGTGGCGGATTCAACATGACCCGGGCGCCATTGTCCGTGTCTTCCCAGAAGTTGACGCTGTGCCGATAGCGAGCGTACAGGCGACCGTTCCAGCCACCGCCCAGGTCACGGGTAGTGCCTACCAGAACCTCGTCCGTATGACGTGGTTTCATGCCTGGAGTGAAGAGCTTGCCGGTGGAGGAAGCATCGGTCTGGTGGTCCACCTGGTGACCCGTTGCGTCGAAGTAGACGTTGACGCTAGCCACTAGATTGCGGTCCCAGGAGGCGGCGCGAGGCAGTGAGGAGACGGACGGGACGAAACGGGCGTAATTGGCATAGACCGTATCTTCCTTCTGGTAGTTCCAAGTCACACCCAGGCGCGGTTGGAGGGTGTCGGAGGCCTTAATTTCCTTCTCCAGGTACTTGTTTCCCCTGGCCCGCACGTAGCCCGAGATTTGGGAGGAATCCTCCTGGAGGCCAGACCCGTAGAGCTTGTCGTCGCTGATCACCATGCCGACATTGAAGGTGAACTGGTTCCACCGGATCTTGTCGTTGATCTCGTAGTTCAGGGCCACATATTCGGAATGGATGGTGGGCACGCCGGAAATGGCCTGCTGGCTCACGGCTGCGACGTAGGAGAAGGGCAGATGAAGAATGGGGGAGAGCGGAGGATAGACAGCAGTGGCGCCGCTGCCAGATGGAGCGCCAAGGGAAATGAGGCCCCAGCCGTTGGAAGTTCTGTACAAATCCTCCATCTCCTTCGACCACTGGACGCCTGCGTGGAAGGTGTGGGTGGTGGTGCTGCCCCAGACGGCATCGTAGGCCAGCTCATAGTTCCGGCGGAAGAAGTTCTGGTTGTTGATCTGGCTGAAGCCGCCCACGTTTCCACCACCAGTTGGTAAGCCGGTGGTGGGGCTGATGTAGCCATACTTGCTGGTGAGGGGTGCAATGAAGGTGTTGTAGGCCACCTGGGCGGCGGTTGGGCTCGCCCCGCCCAGTGGGGAAGGCACTTGGAACTGTCCCTGGGTGTCGAGGGAATTTACATCGAGACTGCTGCTGAAGGAGGGCACCGCCGGGGACAGGTAGTCGGGATGGTCACCACTCTTGAGAATGAAGTTGGTGGTCTTGAAGTTGATGAAGCTGTTGGGGGTCACGTTCCAGGTGGCCTCCAGGGTGCCGATCTTCATCTTGCTCTGACCGCCCTGGCCCGTGGTGGCGGCGAAGGCCGACCCGCCGTAGCCCGTATGCTGGACCGTATCATCCGAGTCCCGGTAGCTTGCGTGAATCAGGAGATTTTGGGTAGGTGCATAGGTCAGCTTGCCAAAATACTCGTTGCGGGTATCCGCAAGATTGGGTGTTGGCCCATACAGGTTGGCGCTGTTCTTCTGGCTGACGGTGGGGCGGTAAAGGGAGGCGAAGAAGAAGAGCTTGTCCTTCAAAATGGGGCCACCCACGTTGAGGATCGCGTAGGTCTTCTCCTGCTCGAAGACGGCGGCACTGGTTCCCACACGCTTGGCTACCAAGTTGTCAGGAAGGATCTGGTAGGACAGCTCACCCGTGAAAACATTGGTGCCGGACTTGCTGATGGAGTTGATGGTGTAGCCCGCCGAGCGATTGAAACCAGTGGCGTCGGCGCCGCCCTTACTGACGGTGATCTGGTCGATATCGTGGCCCGAGGGCTGGGAGGACATGGTTCCGTACATCGGCAGATTGACATTCACACCGTCAAACTGGTGGACATTGTCCTGGCCACTGCCTCCAGCACTCGGGGCGCGGACGGCATCCTGGGTGTACATCACCCCGGGGAGGAGCTTGACCAGGTCGCGGTAGTCCTGACCGACTGGGAGGGCATTGATCACTTCCGAGTTAAAGGAGGACTTGAGTTCTGACGAGGTGGCATCCACGAGGGCTGCCCTGTCCGCCACCACCTCCACGGAGGCTCCGGCAACCGCTGCGTCAGCCATGGCCACATTGGCTGTGCTGGTCTGCCCCAGTACCACCGAGGCGGAACGCTTCTGGGGCGTCCTGTCCGCATGGGTGAAGGTCAACACATATTCGCCAGGGGGTAGGAAAGGTAGCCGGTATTCACCGGTCTCGCTGGTCATGACCCGCCGAGGTTGGGGCAGCACATTCGCGGTCACGTCAATGCGGACCCCAGAAAGCCCCTTGCCATTCTTGGCGGTCACTTTACCGACGATGGAGCCGGTCTGCTGAGCAGCCGCCGGGAGGGCAACCAGTACCAACGCCAAAACGCTCCAGTACCTTTTGTGCATGTGTCTCTCCTAACAAAGTGGAAGGGGGTCCAAAATCTCTAGCGGCCTGAAGATTTGGAAGGATGATCTCTGGTATACAGCAAACCGCGATGATTTGAACAGACCAATGACATTAAATTTCAGCCATCGAAATTTCCTGCGTCCGCCTCGCAGTCAGGCATTCTCACGAAATCGGAGTCGTGGAGTGTTTGATCAAGTACTCACGCCCGAAACGGCTTGTATTTCCTATGAGGATCGTCACCATGCTGCCAATGAAGGTGTGCCAGGTGAAATCTATTTTTGTGAAGGTCAGGACCGCGATCATGGCGAGCAGTCCACCCACGAATCCGATTGCAGCATCAACCTGGAGCGTTTTCTTGAACAGCAATCCGAGTAAAAATGTCCCTAGCAGTCCGCCATAAGTGAACGAGGCGATTTTCAGGCCGAGTTCTATGACCGGATTCTTCGTGTCCGTAAAAAGCATCGCGCCGCCGATGAGGGCCACACCCCATACGAGTGTGAAGATGCGCGACCAGCGGAGCTCGCTCTGTTCATTCAGGGAGCGCCCGTGCTCCGTGAGCTTGAAGATATCAAGATAGGTCGAGGATGCCAGCGAGCTGATGGAGGAGGACAGGGTTCCCATGGCCGAAGCAAGGACACCCGCGACCACCAGCCCCGCGATCCCAGTGGGCAGGTTTTCAACAATGAATTTCGGAAAGACTTCATCCGAGGTCGCAAGGCCCAGTTGTTGAAAGGAGACGCCGCCATAGAAGGCGTACAAACATAATCCGAGCACCAGAAAAAATCCGAATTGCAGGACGATGAACGTCGCATCGAGCATCAGCGCGCGCTGGCTGTCCCAACGGCTGCGACACCCCAAAAGCCGTTGCACGAGCATTTGGTCGGTGCCATGGGAAGCCATGGTCAGGAAGGTCCCCCCGAGCAGTCCGCCCAGCAGCGTGTAGGGCGCCATGAGAAACGCCATAAAGGTAGTGCCGGTAGGGGTGTTGATGAAGGCGAATTTGGCTTGCCCGTGGGATGAAGCAAAGGCCACCACGTCCGACCAGCCATTGGGTAGGTGGTGAAGGATGAGCGCCATCGAAGCCACGGCGCCACCTAAATAGATGAACAGTTGGACCACATCCATCGCCACGACGGCCTTCAACCCGCCAAGATAGGTGTACACGAGCGTGAAACCACCAATGACCACGATGCTTACGGGATAGCTCAAGCCCGTGATGAGATGCACGGGAATGGCGGTGGCAAACAAGCGGACGCCCGAAGCCAGCACACGGGTGACGATGAACACCAGGGAAGTGAATCTGCGCAGCGGGAGGCCAAACCGTTTGCCTAGAAAATCGTAGGCAGTCTCCAGGTCGCCGCGGTAATAGGCCGGGATGAACACCACGCTCACGATCAAGCGGCCGATGAAATAGCCGACCGCCAGTTGCAGGAAGAACAGGTTTCCTTTGAACGCCAAACCAGGAATGCTGATGAAGGTCAGCGTGCTCGTTTCACTAGCCGCGATCGAAAGACCGACCGACCACCAGGACATCTGCTTCCCGCCCAGAAAATAGTCCCGGGACGAGCGCTGACGGCCGGAAATCAGGATGCCAGCGACAGTCACACCAAGTAGGTAGACGGTGACGATCACATAGTCCAAGGGAGCGAAACCCACAGTGAGAATCCTTACGACAGTTGCGAATGGACGTGAGTGCAACGCCTGGATGGAACCGCACTCATTCAGATCCTCCATCCGCAGAGCTAGTGGGGCTCGTTTTTCCCCTTCTGAACACTTGATAGGGGATCGCCAGCTGAGGCATTCCGGTAGATTTTCCCTTGGAGATTGAAAAGGATTCTTAGGTCCATTTCATCCAGGACAGTCCCCCGGTCGCCCCGGTAGTGAAGGCGGAAGGCCCTGAGGGTCGCACCCTTGTCTTTGAGGCTGTAGCCCATCAGCACCAAGGCCTGGAAAGGATCGAAACCGGCCGGAGCCTCCTGCAGATTCTCATCAGGCCAAAGGCCGAAGCCATGCTCGGCAAGGCGCTTCCAGGGGAAGAATCCGCTGGGATCCGCCTTGAACACCGGTTCAACATCCGCATGCCCCACCACCTGCGTGCGGGGAATCCGAAAGCGGCTGGTGAGATCCTCCAGCAAGATGAGTAGCGCATCAATCTGAGGCGAGGAAAAAGGTTCCGCTCCGTTGTTATCCAGCTCGATACCGATGGAGATGGAATTGATATCCCGATAAGCCCCCCACGTTCCGGTCCCCGCATGCCAAGCCCGGTCATCATCTGAGACCAGCTGGGCGATGCGACCGTTTCGCCCGATGAGGTAGTGGGCACTCACGGGACCGCCATCGTTGTGCGTCTTGAGCTGCTTCAGCGAATACTCGAAGGAGGCACCGGCCGTATGGTGGATGACCACCAGCTGGGGTCTGCGGGCATTGAAATTGGGCGAAGGCATCCATTCTGCGAGGCTGTTCCGGGGTGAGCGGCAAGCCACAGGCGTGAGCACCAGCAGCGTTCCTAAAAGGCCAGTGACGACTCTTGGGTGGGCGAAGTGCTTTATCAAGAACATGGCTAACGCTTGGCTGGCACGGCTGATTCCGTGTTGCGGAAAAGTTCTGGATAGGTGCCACGGCGTCGAATGACCCGGACCGCGTTGCCATCCACCAGGACCTCGGCTGGCATGGGACGGGCGTTGTACTCGCTGGCCATGGAGAAGCCATAAGCACCGGCATCAAGGATCACAACGAGGTCACCCGCCTCGGCCATGGGCAGCGTCCTGGCCTCGGCAAGGATGTCCCCGGTTTCGCAGACGTCTCCAGCGATGTCCACGAGTTTGGGGTCTTTGGTCTTTCCGATCACGCGCACGCGATGGTACGCCTTGTACATGGCCGGTCTCATCAAAGTATTGAAGCCTGCATCCACATTCACGAACGTCTTGAGGGGTGTCACTTTCACGGTGTTCACGCGCGTTAATAGGAAACCGGAACCCCCCACGAAGAATCGGCCTGGTTCCAGCCAAAGGGTCGGCTCATAGCCCGCCGCCGCGACGCCCTCTTTCCATACGGGCTCCAAAGCCTTGGCCAGATCGTCCGGCGACATCACCGTCTGCCCATCCTCATAAGGAATGCCCAAGCCGCCGCCCAAGTCCAGGAAGCTGAGTTTGATGCCCAGTTTTTCCTTGAGGTCCTTTACCAGCCCCAGCATTTTGCGGGCGGTAAGGACATAGCCATCGGCCTCAGTGATCTGTGAGCCGATGTGACAGTGGGCTCCTTCGATTCGGATCTCTGGCATCCCCTTGGCTTTCTCATAGGCTTTGAAGGCGAGGCCATCCTGAAGGTGCAACCCGAATTTCGATTCGGCGATGCCGGTATTGATCTGGTGGATCGTGTGGGGATCCACGCCCGGATTGACGCGGAAGGAGATGCGGGCCTGCTTTTTTTGTTGTCGGGCTTCGATCTGAATCTGGCCGAGTTCATCCAAGGAGTCCACATTGAGCACCGCGCCCAATTCGATGGCGCGGCGAATTTCTCCAGGGTTCTTGGAAGAGGAAGTGAACATGATCTCGGGGCCGGTGTAACCCACTCGCAGCGCCGTTTCGATCTCGCCCCGGGACACGACCTCGGCGCCGAGCCCTTTGGCTTTAAGCAATTTGATGACCACCGGATTGGTGTTGGCCTTGATGGCGTATAGGATTCTCAGCTTGGGAAAACGGGATGCAAAGGCGGTTTGCAGTGCTTGCACCTGCCCCTGGATATGCGGTTGGTCATAAATGTAGAGCGGAGTCCCGTAGGTTTCTGCGAGGCGGCGGAAGGCGGCGGTGACGCCCGGTTCTCCAGCCCGATCCGCGCGGGTGGCCATGAGCGCCTCGTGGAGCGTCGGTTTCGCCTCCTGGGCTTGCAGGCAGGGTACGGATAACAGGAGAAAGGTGAAAGCGAGGCGGCGCAGGGGCACGGGGAACTCCAAATGAAAGGTGGATGCTAGGCAGAAGGACAGAGCGGTCGAAGGCGTATCCCGAAGCAGGGTCATGGGGTTTGCGGATGGATCTCGGGTGGCAAGTTCCAGGCTGCACAGGCGGAATCCAGGATCGGCTCTGGAACCTGAACCAACACCGGGTGCTGGGCCGGATCCAGCCATCGGAGCACCGTGAGCAATTCCTCCGTGGCCAGGGCGGTGCAGCCCGAAGTGCCATTGCCAGGCGGCGGGGACACATGGAAGAAGATGCAGCTTCCGGCGCCTTTGCGGGGCTTCAAATCGTTGTAGTGGAGCACCACCATGTAGCGATAGTGATCTGTATCCATGCGCAGGTACTCCGCGGATCGCCAGGTTCTGGGCGCGTCTGGCGTAGTCAAATGGACGAGTTTTGCGTAGTCCTTGTCATCCGGATCGTCCACGCAGCGATCGCACTTGGTAGCCATGGTGTAGGGCAGGCGGACACCTTCCGGGGCTTTCGGCGCGTAACCCCACATACCCCCAAAAGTGAGAACGCCCGCGGGGGAGCGGCCATCCCCTTCACGTTTCACGGGGCCAGGAGCAGGCGGTGGAGGGGCACCCTCATCGCTTCGCCACGCCATGCCCTTGCCACCAATCCAAACAGGTAGCGGGGCGCCCACGGGTGCGAAGCTCCCCGCTTGAAGTTCATATCGCTGCATCGATCCTTTGGGATTGTTCCAATCAGGTGTGGTGACCAGGAGGATCTGGCCTGCCCGCGCCAAGTCCGCTGACTTCCCGACGATGGCTTCGAAAGGCAGGTTCATGTTCGGGTAATCGGCACTGGTGACGTGATCAAAATGCCACCATTCCTCCTTGAGAACCTTGAAGCCCTCGGCTTCCATGGAAGCGCGCAACAGGTCCCGGTTGCGCCGGGCTTCAGCGGAACCTTCCGCATAGTCTGAGTGGGAGCGCGGGGACATCTCGTCATAGTCGCTGGGCATGGCGGCAGCGGCTCCATCCGCCAAGCGGATCAGGTCCAGATCCACCGCGCAACCGCGGTTGTGCACGGATCCTTTGGCAGGATCGGCGACATACTCATGGTTCTCGGGCGGGGTGGCCTCCCAGAAAACTTTGGTGACCCACCAGGGACGGTAGGCATCATGGATCCGCAAGGCAAAACCGGAGCGCAGGAGCGCGTGGTTCACGCGCACCAAAGCATCGGCCACGGGACGCTGCAGGAAGGCTTTGGCCTCGCCATAGACTGGTGTGTGCAGAAAGTTGTCCTTGGAGGCGTAACGGATGTCCAATCGCAGGGTGGGGTCAAGGGTGGTGATCTCCACCAGATCCGGCTTGCTTCTGGTTTGAGGCCAGTGGGGAGGTGTGGCGGCACGGGCCTCTTTGATAAGCTCGGCCACAGGTCGCTGAGTAAAGCTTTGCGCCGAGGCAACCCCAGCCCCGACACCTAAGGCCGTGGCCAGCGCAAGGCAAACAGAAATCAACCTGGCCATGGACATGCTGTTTCTCCGTTCAGGTGTGCTTCCGGGCAACGCGCCGATGGAGGGCGCAGGTGACTTCATAGGGGATGGTGCCCAGGAGCCGCGCCGTTGCCGCTACGGAATGCGGATCCTTTGGCTTCCGGCTGAGCAGGACCATGGACTCGCCTGGATGGATGGCCACGGATTCAGGCACTACGACGGTCAAGGAGTCCATGGACACCCGCCCCACCACCGGATAAGTGATGCCCTTGTAGCCTGCCCAGGCCCGGTTCGCCAGGGCGCGCGGGTACCCATCCGCGTACCCGCAGTTCAGGGTCACGAGCTTGACTGGATGGGGCGCCACATAGGTGCAGCCGTAGCCCACGGTGGTACCCGCAGGGATGACCACAGCCCGGAACACTTCAGCGCTGAGTTCAAGAATCGGTAGCAGTCCGGCTTGCTGGGCCTCCTCCAATTCCGAAAGTCCGTAGAGCGAGATCCCACAACGCACGTGGGTGTCACCCTCCGTGAAGCCACGCAGGCACCCGGCGCTATTGGCGTGGTGGACCTGACGCAGGGAAATGCCGGCATCGCGCAACTGGGCCAAGGCACCCAGGAACCTGCTTCGTTGTACTTGGGTGAAACGGGTGTCGGTTTCGTCCGCTGCAGCAAAATGCGCCATGGCGCCTAGAAGCCAGGGCTGGAGGCGTCGGATCGGATCGAGGCAGGCCCCCAGTTCAGAGATCAACAAGCCCGATCGGCCCATGCCCGTATCCAATTTCAGGTGCAGGCCCACCGGGTGCTGCGGCACAAGTTTCGCCAATTCCAAAAGGTGGTCCGCGGAAACGACCGTGAGGTCAATGCCATGCGTGGATGCCAAGGGCAGGGATTCCGGCCGGACGCCACCGAACACGAGGATCGGTGATGAGATGCGCGCGCGCCTCAGTTCCAGTGCCTCTGGCAGCGTCGCCACACAAAAGCCCGCCACATGAGCGGCCTCCAATGCTTGAGCCACCTGGACCGCGCCGTGGCCATAAGCGTCCGCCTTGACCACCGCAAGAATGCCGAGCCCCTTGGCAACCTGGCGCATGGCATTCAAGTTCTGGATGAGCTGATCAAGATCCACCCTGGCAACCAAGCCGTCCCCGTCTCCGGGCAAGTTGGCTGGCGGTGCCACTGTTTTACTGACGCTAGGCATATCGCCATGGTAACGGCTTTGGAATTCATCAAGGGTCATTCACATGCAAAGATGGTGCATTCATCGAATCATTCGGAAGCCGAGGATGAGGTCACACTATGAGCAGAACAGGATGGCGCGGACTTCTGGCCTATGTGCTGATGGCGTTGGCCGCCCTGCCCGCTTGGACCAAGGATCCAGTTGCCTATGTGGTCATCAGGCCGGTCGTGAACCTGTACCACGGTCCACGTGAGGATACGGATGTGGTTTCCCAAACACTATTGGGCGCGCGTCTGGTGGAACTGGATCGAGCGGAGGGCTGGGCCCGCGTTAAAGGCGATGACGACTATCCGGGGTGGCTCCAGCTTGCCAGCCTTCGCGCGTTGGATGCCGGTGAACGCTATCCAAGCTCCCTGGAGCCTGGGAATGTCGTGGCGGTTGATGCCCTGGGGGCGAATCTATACCTTGAACCGGACCTGACCAAACATGCTCCGGTCATGACCATTCCCTACGGTATTCGACTGGAACGGGTGAACGGTGGGAAGGATTCCCAGCGATGGCTGGAGATCAAGCTGCCGGACCACAGCATCGCCTGGATCCAATCCGGGGACGTGCGCACAGATCTCAAGCCGCTCGGGCTCAAAGCTTCACTCGAGCTGGCACAGCGTTTTCTGGGCGTCACTTACACCTGGGGAGGTTCCTCCAGTTTCGGCTTTGATTGCTCGGGTTTCACCCAGACCATTCTCCGAAGCCGGGGCGTGATCATGCCCCGGGACGCCAATATCCAGGCCGATTGGTCGGGACTGGTTCCGGTGCCGGACCGCCAACAGCTCCAGCCCGGCGACCTGCTGTTCTTCGGCAAGGACAAGGCCCATATCACCCACACCGGGATGTACCTTGGTAAGGATTCCTTCATTCATGACACGACCCATGATCACCCCCGAACTCAGATCTCGGACCTCGGGGATTCTTATTGGTCCAAGCTCCTGGTAGCGATGCGGAGGCTCAAATGAATCGGCGTGAATTATTCCAGACCCTGGCCGCAGGCACTGCCGGCGCGACGCTCCTGGGCCGCGACGTGCTCGTGGCACCTCTCAGTAAAACGAAGGGCCCTGGCACCACCTCGTTTTCAACCCAGGTTCGGCGCTTGCAACTTCGGCATACCTGGACCACCACCATGTCCTCCAGTTCCTACCGGGACACTCTGCATACGCAGTTCACGCGCGAGGGTATCACCGGGTATGGCGAAGGGGCCGGCATTGTCCGCTACCAGCAGAATGCCCTCGGAGGCCAGAAGGCATTGGAAGCGTTGCAGTCCGTGATCACCGCCACGGACCCCTGGGGCTTCGAAAAATTCATTGCCGAACTAGACCACCTGTTGCCGGGTCAGCGGGCCGCATTGGCTGCTGTGGATATCGCCCTCCTGGACTGGATCTGCAAGAAACTGGGCGTCCCCATTTACCGTTTCTTCGGCTTGGATCCTGCGGATGCGGCCATCACCAACATGTCCATCGGCATTGACACGCCAGAGATAACCAAGCAAAAGGTGCGTGAGGCCGAGGATTTCCCATTCCTCAAGGTCAAGGTCGGCCTTGCCTCGGACGAGGCCACCATTGACGCCGTTCGCAGTGTCACCAAGAAACCGCTCCGGGTGGATGCCAACGAAGGCTGGACCAGCAAGGAGGAAGCCGTCAGGAAGATCAACTGGCTGGAATCCCAAGGCGTGCAATTCATCGAGCAACCCTTGCCCGCCCACATGCTTGAGGAAGCCCGGTGGGTGCGCAGCCGGGTGCATATGCCGATCTTCGCTGACGAGGCCTGCCATTCCGCAGCGGACATTCCGAAGCTGCGCGATGGCTTTGATGGCATCGTCATCAAGCTCGACAAGTCTGGTGGCTTTATCGAAGCCCACCGGCAGATCACCGTGGCCAAGGCTCTGGGCATGAAGACCCTGCTCGGCTGCATGGTCTCAAGTTCCTGCACCATCACCGCGGCGGCACACCTCTCTCCACTGGTGGACTATGCCGATCTGGACGGCAACCTTCTGATCTCCAACGATCCATTCACAGGCGTGACCGTGCACAAGGGCAAGCTCATTTTGCCAAACACGCCGGGGCTGGGCCTCCACTTAACCAAGGCCTGAAAGTCCCACCAGCCTTGGCTTGGAGATCCGCATGAAGCAAAGAACCATCCTGAATCTTCTGAAATCCCTGATCTATGGGCTAGCCCTGAGTCTTACGCTTTCGGCCCAGACCCCCGATCGATTTCTGGATCAGCCCAGATCCGCCGGAGACGGCCTCCGTCTGGTCGTCTTCAACCCTACGGCCTTCAACATCAAGGCCCTGGCCACCCTGCGGGAAAAGGGAATCCTCGATGTTCAAGGTCTCACCGTGGTTGGAGTCTTCCACGTCAGCCAGAAGGATGACTTTGAGGATTCCAAAAAACTCGTCCGTGAAAACGGTCTCGACTGGGTCAAGTTCCACGCGATCTCAGGCGCCATCAGCGAACCCGATATCTTCAAGAACAATGCCTGTACGCCTGAATTTGAAACCATTCTCAAAAAAGCAGACGGTGTCATTTTTTTCGGTGGCCCAGATATCCCATCGTCCATTTTTCAGAGGAAGACCAGCCTGCTTGTGGAGATCACGGATCCCTATCGGCACTATCTTGAACTCTCCGCGATCTTTCACTTTTTAGGCGGAGCTCAGGACCCAAAAAGCCCTGCGCTGCTCGATTCACGACCCAAGTTTGCGGTTCTTGGAATTTGTCTTGGTTTCCAGAGTTTGAATGTAGGAACGGGTGGAACGCTTACCCAGGACATCTGGTCCGAGAGCTACGGAAAAGCCAATGTGGAGGACGCGATCGCGCTGGGTCCCGAGCGGTGGCACAACAATCCCTATCAACGGCTGTACCCCCAGGACAAGCTCATGCCCTACAACTTCCACACCCTCAATCTCATGGGAAAAGGCAAACTCGTGAAGGACCTCGGCTTCAACATGAGGGATCATCCGCGAGTTCTCAGCTCCCACCATCAGGCCCTCGGGGCACTCGGCCAAGGCTGGTCCACCATCGCCACTTCCCGGGATGGCAAAATTATCGAAGCCATTGAACACCAAAATTTCCCTAATGTTCTTGGCATCCAATTTCATCCTGAACATCCCATGTTGTGGGATGTCGAGCCTCGTTTCCGGCAACAGCCTGGTGACCCACTGACTAGCTACCACGCCATCCTTGCGGGAACCCCCGGCAGCCTGGAATTCAACCAGGCGATCTGGAAATGGTTCGGCGAAAAGCTTAAGGAAAGTCACGGCCATTGACAAAAAGCATCAGCCATCAGCGGCGAGTTTCTTTCATGGCCTGCCACACCTTTGGAAGCGCCTGCACAAGGCTGCGCGAAGCAGCGGGCAGGTTGTCCGGCGTGAGCGTCACGACGGTCGTATCTTCTTTTTCAAAATTCCCCAGGGCGCGACCCAGGCGATAAGCATTGTCCAAAGTACCGTCGCTTCCCAGCATCACCCCAGCTGCGGTGGAATTGGGAACCGAGAAGTAGAAGCTTGCCACGACGGGCTTGACACGGGAGGAGGGTGCCCGCCTGAGTTGGCGCGCTGACATTTCCCGGAACAGAGCTTTGGCCGATTGTTCCGCTGGATTCACCAGGATCAGCCCCTGAGACAGGCGCGAAGCAAAGGGCTGAGCGCCACCCTCATCCCGGTACACCCTTGTGCGATGGAACGCTTCGACCAGGTCGCGCTCCACCAGTGGAAAGTGGGTGCAACCCAGCACCACCAAACCCATGGGCGGCGCTTGCGGGTGCTGGTCACGGAAGCCTGTCATGAGGCTGGCCACATCGAAACGGATGTAGCCCAGCACCGTATTGAGGGTGCCCCCAAGGAGTTGGTTTGCTTCCAGTCCGCTCACCAAGGACACTTCTGCATTCAAGGCGGGGCCTTGGTAGGGCACGGGACGCGCAGTAGCTCCGGCTTCGGTGACGAAGGCAGGATTGCCTTCGATGGCCCCGGCAAGACCCACGCTGCCCTGTTGGATTACGGTGGGAATTGCCTTCCCTAACCGGGCCGCAGCCTTGGCGATGGCCGCCGGGTAGGCCCCCGAAGCACAGGTGCCCACCGTGGCCAGGACGCCCACCGAAGGCGCCGGCCCCGCTACCGGCAACAACTCCGCCACCGCCTCGGCTCCGGCATCCACCACGCCGATGACCGGGATGTTCACGCCCCATTCCTTCAAGGCGCTTCGGAGATCCTCTATGCCATAAGCAGTGCCTGTGTTGCAGGCGATGACGATGGCTTTCACGGACGGCTTGTCGAAGCGCACGGGCTTGCTCGCGCCCTTGCGATAGCGATGGCCCATCAGAAAGACCGAGTCCTTTAGGATCAATTCCCGCAGGAGGTCCGTCCGGCCCGCAGCCGGATAATTTCCATAGGGCATGTTGGCTTGGTCGCCCAAGTAGATGAAGCGTTCGCCGGCGAAGTCTGGAATACCGTCTGGCACCGCTTGCAAGGTCCGATTGTTGACCACATCCAGACTCAGCAGAGCTTCCAGGACCGTCAGGCCGCCGATGCCCGAATCGAAGACACCGATCGGGAGATCTTCAAGATGACCGTGCCGCAACTTTATGAGGTCGGCAGAATAGAGCACCCTTCCTTTAGGATGCGCCACAACATGGGCCTTCAGGGGGGCCAGGGCATCCTGGGCAAAACCCTGGACAAACAGGGTTGCAGAAAGCAGAAAAGCCCCACCCAGACAGCGCATGAGCTGGGTTCCCTTCTGGGTGAGGTGCAGGTAGTGGGCAGGGCGGATCCATTGCATCTGGGAGGCCTTCAAGGATCGGAAGCGAGGGGCACAGAATGCGCTCGGAGCAGCGCCTTGTCAAAAATGGTCTGGCCACGTCTTTGTTCTGTGGGGTCGAGGGTTGCCCCACAGATGAAGCATTCAGCCCACCGAAAGGTGTACAGGCGGAAACCCCAGCTAGGTCGCGGCCTGACCGCAAGCTGGTTTTTCGCGATACTTTCCTTTTAGAACCTGACCGGAGCCCCGATGCGCCTTCCCGATTCCTACCGCCGCTTTTACCGCATCCATCTTCGTTATGCGCTGATCATGCTGCTCTTTGGACTACTGGTTGGAGTTGCCTTCCAGGAATCGTCTAAGAAACTGCCCATCAGCGAGTCCGTTCCCGCCGGGATGCACATCGAGTCGGTCCTAGCCCTTGCCCTGGTCCACGGCCACGCGATCCTCATCGGTGTCGTACTGCCACTCGCGGCCATCTGGTCGCTTCATATCGGATTGATTCTAGGTGCGCCGCCGCTTTCCGCGCGATCGCTGAAGTGGACTACAGGCCTCTACATTCCTGGCTCCATAGTTAGCGTGCTGCTCATGCTTTGGAAGGGCTACCACGTTCTGCTTGGGGTTCGGCACGGAACGACGGATCTGGCGGTGCTCGACCACGGATTCATATTCGGAAACCACACCCTGCGTGCAGCTCTTTATGGCCTCTCGCACACGGCGATGGCCGTAGGCCTGGTGATCCTGGGCGTCGCCTTATGGCGCACCCTGAGCAGAGAGGCAAGCGAAGAGTGAAGCGGTTGGCTTTCGGCATCCAGTCAACCGTGGGTGTTCTAGAAGGCCGTCCCAACCAGCCTGAACTTTTCAGTTTCCGGTAAAACACACCCGCACACTACCCGCGTAGACATCACCATCACGGGATAGGCAAATCGCCATTTCGGTTCCGGCGTGTTGTTGAAATTCATTCCATACAGACTGGCGACCACCGGGAATAAAGCTGCGCCCAAATGTTAGAGCACTGTTCCCAAACCATTCATAACCTTGAACTATTGGTGCACCATTCTGAAACTCGCACTCGGCTACCTGCGCGCCATCCTTAACCACCAATAAAAAACGGCGCCAAATGCTGGAGCACTCTGCCGAGCCATCCTGAACCTCGAACTACTGGTGCCCCGTCCCGTAACTTGCACGCGGCTGGCTGCGCACGCGGTTTCCGCTACGCGGAACCGGCTCCGGTCGCTCGCGCGCCCTTCGCCTACCGCTACCTGCGCGCCATCCTTAACCACCAATAAAAAACGGCGCCAAATGCTGGAGCACTCTGCCGAGCCATCCTGAACCTCGAACTACTGGTGCC
>JANYBM010000179.1 GCA_025361125.1 Holophagaceae bacterium
CGGCCCTTTTGGCGGAGAGAGAGGGATTCGAACGGCAATGGCGCGGGAGTAGGGCAAGGACGAGACGCGAGAGCGTCGAGGCCGGTCCGCCAAAGGAGGAGGCCCGCCCGCAGCCAGTGCCGCGGAACGGAGCGCGAAGCGCGGAGTGAATCCCAAGAGTACGGGTGGGTCGTAGTCGCCAGGGTGTCAGGCGGCCCTTTTGGCGGAGAGAGAGGGATTCGAACCCCCGGTAAGTTGCCCTACGTCTGATTTCGAGTCAGGTGCCTTCAACCACTCGGCCATCTCTCCAGGACCATTCAGATTATCAGGATTGGGCGCGTTTGGCTTTGAAGAAGGCTTGAAGTTGCGCTCGGCATTCGGGTTCCAGCAGGCCGCCTTTGAATTCGCTGGCGTGATTCAACTGGGCGCTTTCAAGGGCAGGAAGCAGGCGGCTCACACCCACTTTGGGATCGCTGGCACCATAGATCACGCGGGCTACACGGGCATGGATCAGGGCGCCGAAACACATCAAACAGGGTTCCAAAGTGACGTAGAGCGTTGCGCCGCCTAGTCGATAGTTGCGCAGATAACCTGCGGCATCGCGCAGGGCTTGGATTTCAGCATGGGCGGAGGGATCGCACAGCGACACCGGACTGTTGTGGCCTCGCCCTGCAGCCTGGCCTTCCACCACGAGAATGGCGCCAATGGGGACCTCGTCCTTACGAGCCGCTTGTTCCGCTTCGTCCAACGCGAGGCGCATGAAATAGAGATCGTCGCTGGACCACATGGTTCTATTGTGGCGATCTAGCCTTGTCCTTGGGGAAACGATTATTATCCTGCATCTGCCATGAATAAACCAGCATACTAATGCATATTTTTCACCGCTATACTCGTCAAGGTTCTTCAAGAACCATGCCGATCACAGCCCTGCGAAGCGTGTCCGATCGCGGGGTTATTTAGAGAGGGAAAACCGTGCGGGCCCATCTGATCCTGAAGGACGGCGCGATGTTCAGGGGCCGCGCGCCATTGGGTTTCGGAGGCGCTGGGGAGGCGGTTTTCACCACGGCCATGACGGGCTACCAGGAAATCCTTACGGATCCCAGCTTCGCCGGACAATTGGTGACCATGACCTTTCCCGAGCAGGGCATCTATGGCATTCATTCCGACCTTTCGGAGTCCTCAAAACCCTGGGCCACAGGAATGCTCTGCCGCAGGGTTTCAGGCACACCAGATCACACCCTGTCAGAGAGCGATCTCGGGGGTTGGCTTAAGCGGCACCGCATTCCTTTGATGACTGATCTGGATACCCGCGCGCTCACTCACTACATCAGAGACACTGGCTCACAGTCGGCGATCATCTGGACCGAATCAGATGGCAGCCTGGAAGAAGGTAAAACCAAAGCGGCGGGGCTTCCCGACATGACCGGTCAGGCGCTCTGTTCGGCGGTGAGCTGCAAGGATCGTTATGAAATCGCCAACGATGACGCGAAGTTCCGAGTGTCCGTGCTGGATGGCGGTATCAAGAAGTCCATCTTGAGGTTGCTTCACGCAGCGGGATTGCATTTGGAAGTTTTCCCCTGGGATGCCCCAGCCTCTGAACTCCTGGCGCCGCGCTTTCACGGGGTATTCCTGAGCAACGGTCCTGGCGATCCCGCAGCCCTGCCAGGCATGCAACGCGAAGTAGCCAAGCTCATAGGCGAGCGGCCCATCTTCGGGATTTGTCTTGGGCATCAACTGCTGGCCCATGCCTTTGGCGGTTCCACCTACAAGATGAAGTTCGGCCACCGGGGTGCCAACCAACCAGTCCTTGATTTACAGACCGGCCGCGTGGAGATCACGGCGCAAAACCACGGCTTCGCGGTGGACGACTCAAGCTTGCCGCCGCCAATTGAAGTGACCCACCGGCACCTCAGCGATAACACAGTCGAAGGCTTGCGACATAAGACGCTGCCGATCTTTTCACTGCAGCATCATCCCGAGGCGAGTCCTGGACCTCACGATGCGCGAGACGCATTCGGGCGCTTCGGCAGGATGCTGGAGGCTTACCATGCCTAAGCGGACCGACATCCACAGCGTTCTTGTCCTTGGCTCCGGCCCGATCCAGATCGGGCAGGCCTGCGAGTTTGACTACTCGGGGACCCAAGCGTTGAAAGCCCTTCGCGAGGAAGGTATCCGCACGATCCTGTTGAATTCCAATCCCGCGAGCATTATGACTGACCCGGACAGGGCTGATGCAACCTACATCGAACCCCTCACTTTGACGGTGCTCGAAAAAATCATCCAGACGGAAAAACCTGACGCGATGCTTCCAACCGTAGGAGGACAAACAGCGCTGAACTTGGCCATGGAAGCACATCAAAGCGGCGTTCTGGAGAAGTATGGGGTGAAACTCATCGGTGCCCAGCCAGCAGCCATCGAGCGAGGTGAGGATCGGAAAGTTTTCAAGGCGCTCATGGACGAACTGGGCCTGGAGACCTGCCGTGGGGGTTTCGCCCACACCATGGCCGAGGCACGGGAGCTGCTGCAAGGAACCGGCTTTCCGGCCATCATCCGGCCCTCGTTCACGCTGGGCGGCAGCGGCGGCGGCATTGCTTACAACATTGAAGAATTCGAGATCATCTGCCAGCGCGGCCTGGATCTCTCGCCCACCAAGCAATTGCTCATCGAAGAAAGCATTCTGGGTTGGAAGGAATTCGAGCTGGAAGTGGTGCGCGATCTGGACGACAACGTGGAGGTCATCTGCTCCATCGAAAACCTGGACCCCATGGGCATCCATACCGGCGACAGCATCACGGTCGCGCCCGCGCTCACCCTCACGGACCCGGAATACCAGCGTATGCGGAATGCGGCTATTGCTGTCATTCGAGGCGTAGGGGTGGAAACCGGCGGCTCCAACATCCAGTTCGCGCTTAATCCTGAAGATGCCCGCATCATCGTCATCGAAATGAACCCAAGAGTGTCGCGCAGCTCCGCGCTGGCATCGAAGGCAACGGGTTTCCCCATCGCCTGGGTGGCCACGAAACTCGCGCTGGGCTACCGGCTTTGGGAACTTCCCAACGTCATCACAGGACTCACCAAAGCTGCGTTTGAGCCAGTGCTGGACTATGTCGTCATCAAGATTCCACGCTTCACCTTTGAGAAATTTCCCTTGGCTGAAAAAGTCCTGGGTACCCAGATGAAAAGCGTGGGAGAAGTCATGGCCATCGGCCGGACTTTCCAAGAAGCACTCCAAAAAGGCCTACGCTCACTGGAGGAAGGCCACGATGGACTCACTGGTGCCATGGAAGGAAAGCTTGATTTGGCGAGGCTTCGCGAGCACCTGTTGATCCCTGGGCCTGAGCGGATTTTCTGGCTCTATCACGCCTTGAAAGCTGGGCATACGGTGGAGGAGTTGCATCGCCTGACGAAGATCAATGAGTGGTTCCTACGGGAGATGGAAGAGCTCGTGATTCTAGAAGGCCGTCTCCGGGGTTTCGGGCTGGATCGTCTCCCGGGGGAACTGCTGGAGAAGGCCAAGCGTGCAGGCTTCAGCGATGGGCAGATCGCCACCTGCTGCGGTGGAGTGGACACCGAAGTGAAGGCCCGCCGCCACAGCCTAGGTATCCATCCAGTCTTCAAACGCGTGGACACCTGCGCCGGGGAGTTCGAAGCAGAAACGCCCTATCTGTACTCCACCTGGGAGTATGGCCAGGAAGGCGGAGATAGCGGGAATGAAGCATCCCCATCAGCCCGCAAGAAGGCCATCGTGCTGGGCAGCGGGCCCAACCGCATCGGCCAGGGTGTGGAATTCGATTGCTGCTGCGTGCAGGCCGTGGAGGCCATCCGGGCCAGCGGAGTGGAAGCTATCCTCATCAATTGCAACCCGGAAACCGTCAGTACGGATTTCGATACCTCGGATCGGCTCTATTTCGAACCACTCACCCATGAACATGTCAAAGCCATCGTGCGGCGGGAAGCTCAGAATGGGGAATTACTGGGCGTCTTCACGCAGTTCGGCGGTCAGACGCCGCTGAAGCTATCGGGGCGTCTGCACGCGGAAGGCGTGCCGTTGTTGGGAACACCACATCAAACCATCATGGACGCCGAGGATCGCGAACGCTTCGGTCATGTGCTCTCACGGCTCGACATTCCGGTGGCGAAATGGGGGATGGCCTCCAGTTTCGATCAGGCCCTCACCGTAGCTCACCAGATCGGATATCCGGTCATGGTGCGGCCCAGCTTCGTGCTGGGTGGCCGCGCCATGGCGGTGGTGTTCGATGATGAAGGGCTTTCAAAATACATGCGCGAAGCCACCGCGGTGAACGAGGATCAGCCGGTGTTGCTAGACCGCTACCTGGATGGCGCCCAGGAACTGGATGTGGATCTGGTTTGCGATGGCAAGGATGCTTTCATCGCCGGGGTCATGGCACATATCGAAGAAGCGGGCATCCACAGTGGCGACAGCTTCGCGGTGTTCCCGGCCCTGGGTATCGAGGAATCCGTGCTGGAAACCGTACGGACCCAGAGCCTGAAACTGGCGCTGGAACTTGGTGTGCATGGGCTGATGAACCTGCAGTGGGCCATCAAGGATGACATCGCCTACTGCCTGGAAGCGAACCCAAGGGCGAGTCGCACGGTGCCCTTCATCAGCAAGGCCACAGGTGTGAATTGGGCGGGCATCGCTGCGCGCATTGGCTTGGGCCAATCCTTGTCCGAGCAGAAAATCAGTGATGGGGAAGCCCTGGCGGTGGCCGTGAAAGGCGTGGTCTTCCCCTTCGCCAAATTCCCAGGCGTGGACCCGGTGCTCGGCCCCGAAATGAAATCCACGGGCGAGGTCATGGGCATCGGCGATACCTTTGGTGAGGCCTATGCGAAAGCGCTCATCGCCGCGGGTGTACCGCTGCCACTTTCCGGCACCGTGTTTCTCAGCGTTAACGACCACGACAAACCAAAACTGTCCGAACTGGCGAAGAAGCTCACTGACCTTGGTTTTGCCCTTTGTGCCACCGAGGGCACCGCTCGGCACCTGGAGAATGCAGACGGTCTTACTGTGCGCCGCATTTTCAAGGTGAATGAAGGTCGCCCCCATGCTGTTGACCTTCTGAAAAACGGCGAAATTGATTGGGTCATCAACACGCCCTTGGGCAGGAATGCCTTTTTCGACGAAGGCGCCATCCGCAAGGAATCCCTAAGGCTGAAAATCCCCTGCCTCACCAATCTGAATGCAGCCCTGGCCGCTTGCGAAGCCATGGAAACCTTGCGGGGGGATACGCGAGTACGAACGCTGCAGGGACTAAAACAGCCGTGACCGCAGTCACCCCAGTCCCGTCATAGAGTTCCATC
This sequence comes from Holophagaceae bacterium, assembly GCA_025361125.1. GTDB lineage: Bacteria > Acidobacteriota > Holophagae > Holophagales > Holophagaceae > JANXPB01. The sequence goes on from JANYBM010000179.1 coordinate 5,302, forward strand.
ATGGCGGTACCGTACTCGGCCGCGGGGAGATCACGCAGATGACGACGGGCAACTTGCTTACCGGCCTAGATCCCCAGACTCTCTGGGACTATTTTTCAGAGCTTTCAAAGATCCCCCGGGGCTCAAAGCAGGAAGCGGCAGCGGCTGCGTGGGTGGCAGAGCAAGGACGTTGCCTAGGTTGCGAAGTGGAGCGTGATGCGGTGGGCAATGTGCTCATCCGCAAGCGGGCAACGCCTGGCCGTGAGGGCCGCCCCGTGACTTGCCTCCAGGCCCACGTGGACATGGTCTGTGAGAAAAATGAAGGTACCAGCCACGATTTCGCTTGTGATCCGATCCAGTTGATGCGGGATGGGGATCTGCTCATGGCCGATGGCACCACGCTCGGCGCGGACAACGGCATCGGCGTTTGCGCAGCCTTGGCGGTGCTGGCAAGCCAGGACATCCAGCATGGCCCACTGGAGGTCATCGTGACCATCGACGAGGAGACGGGTCTCACCGGTGCCAACGGAATCCAACCTGGCTGGTTGAAGGCCAAATACCTGCTCAATCTGGATAGCGAAGAAGAGGGCTTTCTGACCATCGGTTGCGCCGGTGGCGTGGACACCATTGCCACGCGCAAACTGGCCATGGGTGTTCCAAAAACGGGTACGCGCCCCTATCGCCTAAAAGTTTTTGGACTCAGAGGCGGGCACTCAGGCATTGACATCAATGCAGGCCGAGGCAATGCCATCAGGCTTCTGGCGCAAGTACTCAATGCCATGAAATCCGAGTTCGATTTTCAGGTGGCTTCCATCCAAGGCGGCAACAAGCGCAACGCGATTCCCCGTGAGGCTTCGGCCTATCTGTTTTTGGATCCAGCCAAGGAAGCGTCTTTCAAGTCCGCATTGGCCCTCCATGAAATACATTGGAAAGCCAATTGCGGTGCTTTCGATCCCGGTCTTGCTTTCGCTCTGGAACCCAGCCAGGCAATCCAGGTCATGTCTGATCTGGATGCCATCGCGATCATCAACATCCTTCTAGCCCTGCCCCATGGCGTGGAGGCCATGAGCCCCGATATCTCAGGGCTGGTGCAAACGTCCACCAATATGGGCGTCATTGATGTTTCGGACGGGACCGTGGAAGTGAACCTCCTCACCCGCAGTTCCATGGATGCCTCCAAGCTCGCCCTTACCCAACGAATCGAGGCCATCTTCGCGCTCGCGGGTTTTGAGTCCCATCTTTCAGGTGGTTACCCTGGCTGGAAACCTGCGCCCGAAGCATCTCTGGTGAAGCTGATCAACGGGGTCAATCAGCAGGTCTTCGGCAAGGCTCTCAAGATCGTGGCCATTCACGCCGGACTGGAGTGCGGCCTCATCGGTGAGAAATATCCCGATATGGAGATGGTGTCCTTCGGGCCCAATATGTGGGACGTCCACACTCCCGATGAGCACGTCAGCATTGCTTCCGTTGGAGCTTTTTGGAAGTTGTTGGTGGCAGTGCTGGAAAAGGTCTGACCCGGGAATCGGGGCTGAAGCGGTTGCCTGGATGGGTCTGGATGGGTGATCCTGTCATCCGGGAGCAGTCATGACCAGCAGCCTGGACGAACGAATCAAATCCTTCATGGCTTCCGGCCCCTATGCGGTGGTTGGAGCCAGCTCAGATCGCGACAAGTACGGCAACAAGGTGCTGCGGGCCTATCAGCAGCACGGCATGGAGGTTTACCCCATCAATCCAAGGGCGGCGGAGATTGAAGGGTTGCAAGCTTACCCAACCCTTGCGGATGTGCCGGCCAAGCTACGCGCCATCTCCATCATCACGCCCCCCGTCATCACAGAACAGGTTGTGGTGGCAGCTGCCGCTGCCGGCGTCAAAATGGTCTGGATGCAGCCAGGTGCCGAAAGTGTTGAAGCCATTCGCAAGGCCGAGGCCCTGGGTATGGAAGTGATCGCTGATGGACCCTGCTTCCTGGTCTTGGCGCATTACAGGGAGTGACACAGGAAGTCCTGAGGAAATCTGGAAGCGTCTTCCGCGCACCTTTAAATGAGGGGTCGCGGCCTTTGGCCGCATCCTAATCGAACCCCAGGTCTCAGGGCTCAGATCCACCTCACACCTGTCCAGCGCCGCCCATCCAGATGAAGGTCCTGAAGGCCGCCCAGCCAATCACGGCGCCAAAGGGGAGGTCCACAATGTAGTGCTGCTTGGTGAACAGGCAGGAGATGGCGATGAACACTGGGAATGCGAAAGCAACAGGGCCAAGTCTGGCACTGGCGTGAAACGCGGTGAGCACGGCCACAGACACATGCATGCTGGGAAAACAATTGGAGGGTGCGTCGAATTTCTGCACAAAACGCAAGAACAGCTTTGAGAGACCCTCACCCTGAGCGAGGTTTCTCCATCGCTCTGGTGTTTCCACTGGGAAAAACAGGAAGAAAGCCATCTGCATCCCCAACAACACGAAAAAGCTCATGGCCAAATGATTGAAATGTCGAGGCGAGCCCACCACCCAATTCAAGTAGACGATGGCCGGGTAATACAGAAAGCTGTAGACCCAGGCCCATACAGGCCAAAAGGGGATCAGGTCATCCACTTTGGTACTGAACTGGACTACGGGCCGCAAGCACTGGCGCTGACACCAGAAGTAGAATTGATAGACGCCAAAAATGAGAAAAAGCGTCATGAAAAGGTGGATCATGTAGTCGCTGGCTTGCATCGCGATGAGTCTCCATGCGCCTCCTGGCGCTACAAGGACCCCAACGGGTCCTCAGTCTAATGAGTCTATTTCAAATGGAGATTTCCATGAACGTGCTTTCTTGACAGCGCTGATTCTCGTCTTCCCGGGCCAGGCCACTGAATCCATCGGCATGTCGACGGGTTGGGCCCCCAACCTTGAATGGAATGCAACCATGGCGAAAGCTGAGGCTTGCACCGGATATGCGCTACGCACATGGATGTCTGAAGGCCCATTGGAAGCCCTGCGTGCCCAACGCCACGCACCGTGTATAGTGCTGGCGCACTCGGTAGCGGTATTCCGCGCCCAACGGGCAGCAGGGATGCCGCTGCCGCTAGGCGCTTCTGGCCATTCCATGGGTTTCTTCTCCGCCATCGTAGCCGCTGAGGTGGTGCCTTTAGAGGCCACCCTGGAACTCATCAGGGCTACCGAAGACTGCGCCGAAGCCCGTTTCTCAGCAGGACAAATGGGCATGGCTTTCGTCATTGGAATAGACGAACCGCGCTTACGCTGTGAATTGGAACTGCACCCAGATCTGCTGCTTTCAAATATCAACGGGAAGGCCCAATTCACGGTATCGGGGCCACGGTCCGCGCTGCATGAATTCATCCTGGAGGTCACGCCCCATTCCCTGAAATGCGGGCTGCTACCGGTACGGCACCCGCTTCATTGCGATCACATGGCACCTTTGATCCCATACATCAAGGCGCGGTTGGAGGCTTGGATACCGAAAAATCCGGTTTTCCCTTTAGTCTCTCCCTTGGATGGGCGACTGCTTGACGGGGGCTTCGAGGCCTGGGAGGAGGCCATCGTCAGCATTGCCTCTGCCGTGAATTGGCCCTTGGCCGTAAAGGGGCTGAAAGGGCTTGGGGTGGACTTTTTCGAATGTGGATTCGGCTCGCAATTAAAGAATCTTACGGGCTGGATTGACCGTGACCTGAAGGTGGAAAGCCTCCAAGCTCCTCGCGTGTGGTGACAGCAACCCAGTGTTCCTAGCAACCAACCCAAATTTGGCCTAGGATCGAGTTCTTCCAACCCCTCTTGAATCGTCCCCACCACCACCAAGGCCCTAGGCCATCCCCAATCATGACTCCGACTCATCCAGCCTTCAGCGCCGAACTGGCATACCAATGCACGCAGGAGATTTATAGATGCCTGGAGGAAGTTGGCAGCACCAAAGGAGCACTCTTCCTTCGAATTCCCAAGGGGTATACGGAGGAGGGCTCATTCCAAATTGTGTGCGAATACGGATGGCCCCGAGGCAAACATGCACCCTCGAACATCCCTGTACTTGATCCACTGCTGATCTGGGTTCAGCGCGAGAAACGCACATTCTCAGTGAATGAGCCTGAGGGCTTCCAAGAGCTGGATTCCTTTTCACAAGGTTCCCATGACCCCCGCTTCCTGCTGGCACCAATCTACTTGAAAGGGGATTGGGTCGGGCTCCTGGTGCAAAGAGACCCCAACAAAGGTGTGAATTACGACACGGATCGAGACGAGAAGCCCACCACGGCCATCTGCAACGATCTGGTGGAAGTTCTGACGAATTTCGGAATGTATAGCGAGACCTCAAGTCCCGCCTTCAAGCGCTCTCCTTCATCAGAGGTGGGAAAGTCTATCGCTTCCGTCCTGCCCATGCCAACGCAGGATGGAGTGCTGACGCCGATTCCGGGTGCCGGTCTCATTCCAGAAATGTTGGATTTCAATTCCCCCGAAGCCCCCCAGGCATCGCCTTCAACGGAGCTTCAACAAGGCGCGGCCAAGCGCCCTAAGAAAGAGAGTTTTAGCCAATTGCCCTGGGGCCATGAAACGAATCCCGGGTTCGAAACGACTCCGGCCCCGGCGCCACTCCCTGGTGGCATCAAGGATATTGCTGTGGTTACCAGCGTTGAGCCGCAGAGTAAAGTTCCGGCAGATGCCAAACGCCGCGGCATGCCCTCGCAAGAACAGCTGGAATTCTTCTGGCAGGCCGCGAGATTGCTGTTTCACGTGGTCCCCATGGATGCTGCGGCGCTTTGGATCCATGAAACCGAAAAAATATACCCAGTTCTTACCTATAGCAGCCACCCCCTTTCCATCAAACTCCAACAGCAGATATTGCTCCAAGCTTCTGCAAATTTAATTTCAGTGAAGATCGAGCACCTTCGCATCCTGGCGCGGCCCGAAAACCGTGAAGTAAAACCTCTTGTCGGCACCTTTCCGACCCGCGCCACCTTGATGTTGGGCGAAGCAGGAAAACCGGAAGCGGGCGGTGGCGATTTCCTCCTGCTCTTTCGACTTTCCGATATGCCCTTTTCTGAACTTGAATTTGCTTTGATACACGAGGTCGGAAGCCTGTTGAATCTGCATATGGAAGAAGGGCGTCTTCACGAGCGCTATCACCGTGCCTTCTTGTCCGTGAGTCATCGCATCCTGAAATCAGGCGAGGGCCGTTCTCCCAAAATGAAAGAGCATAGCCTTACTTGCGCCAAACTTTCCCGCAGCGTAGCCCTGCGCATGGAACTGCCCACGGCGGAGGTGGAGGCCATCAGCATTGCGGCGATACTTCAGGACGTCGGTACGCTTCTGCTTGATCCCGCGATGATGAATAAACCTGAATTGACCCCAACGGAACTAGCCAAGGCTCGAACTCATCCTGTGCTCGCCGCAGCCTTCCTGAAGGGCCTCCGGTTCCCCTTTGATGTCCTGAAGATCATTCGTCATCATCACGAACGATGGGATGGCAAAGGGTATCCAGATGGCCTCGCCGGGGAAACAATACCGATTGGCAGCCGCATCATCGGTCTGGTGGAGGCCTTTGATGCCATGACCACGGGCAAGGGCTACAAGGCGCCGAAAATCTTGGCCAAAGTGTTAGATGAGATCCGCCTTGAGTCGGGTCTGCAGTTTGACCCCAAGACGGTGGAAGCGCTTATCTCGATCGTTGGAAAAGGGAGATAGGAACTCTCCCTTCCTTTGCGGCACACTAGATCAGAGCCATGACCTCCTCCGCGCGCAAAATCCTTCCCGCCCGTTTCCACTCGCTGTGGAGGTTCCGGCGTGCTCTGCGTACTTTTGACAGAAAAGGACAGCGCGGTTTTGTCATGGCGATGCTGCTGGCCCTCATCACGATCATGGGGATATTGCTGATGAAAGGGATTCCGGCCATCACCACCGAAGTGCAGCGAGAGCAAGAAGCAGAGCTGATTTTCCGGGGCGAAAGTATCGCCAAGGCCATTCGCATTTATGCCGCGAAGTCAGGGCGGTACCCAAACGCGCTCGCGGAACTTGGTACCGTAAAACCCCGCATCATCAGAAAGATCTATACGGATCCCATGACCGAATCCGGAGAGTGGGACTTGATCTATGCCGTCCAGCCAGGCGCCACCGGTGACACCCAAAGCCTACCCATTATTGGTGTGAAGAGTAAAAGCCAGAAAGACAGTTTTAAGATCTACAATCTGAAGACCATTTACAGTGATTGGGCCTTCACGGCCACCAGCAATCTGCTTGGACTTCCGGCTGGAGTCGCGGGGCCATCACCCGCACCAACTGGCCCAGGTTCAGGGGCAAATCCAGGCAGCGGAACACCCCCTAAGCCAGGGGATAAATAGTGAAGGCCAGGAACCTGGTTCTGCCCATGGCCCTTGTGGCTGCGGCAGTCGTAGCGGTGGGTGTGCAGGCCCGGGGTCACTCGGCCCTGACACTCGCGCCACTTGCTAGTCCCAATGAGACATTCGATGCATGGGCACGCCGGATGGAAGCCAAAGGGGTGCAGGTTTCAGCAGGCGTTTGGGAGCTGCAAAGCGGCAAGCTGTTGGAATCTCATAACCCTGATTCGGCGCTGCTTCCGGCCAGCACCACAAAAATCATTTCCACTTACGCGATCCTCCGGATCTGGAAGCCGGACTATGAGCTGAAGACTGGGATCTATGGTGAATTGAGCGGCAACATCGTCCACGGTGATCTGGTCATCAAAGGTGGAGGTGACCCTTTCCTTACCTCTGAGCGCATCTGGGTACTTGCCCAGGACCTGAAGCGCATGGGTGTTTTCCGCGTGACAGGTCGGTTGCGTCTGGATCAAAGCGCTTTTGACACCCAACACTATGGCCCTGGCTGGGAGAACACCAGCTCAAACACAACACCCGCCATCACAGCCCTCTCTGTGAATTTCAACCGTGATGAGACCGGCAAGCTGGTTACCGATCCCGATGCCCTGGCCTCCTCCACTTTCCAGCGTATTTTCATGGAGGCGGGCATCAATTTTGAAGGCCTTCAAACCAAGGATGTGCCCAGCCGAAAACTCCTGGATTTTCCTTCTCCACCCTTGCGGATGCTCATCCAGGACATCAACAAATTCTCGAACAACTTCATGGTGGAGACACTTCTGAAGGCCTTGGGTGATGGTTCCTGGCCCAAAGGCGTGGCCCGTATCCAATCTTTTTATCAGAGTGCTTACGGCCTGGGTCCCGACAAGATCCAGATCACAGACGCTTCCGGGCTGAGCAAGGACAATCGCCTTTCTGCCCGCACGCTCGCGGTGGTGCTGCGCGGTGCCTGGAATGATTTTGAAGTAGGTCCTGAATTTCAAGCCTCACTTAAAATCATCGGCGGCGAACCTTGGAAATTGAAGATCAAGGATCCGAATCTCGCCCGACGCGTGCGCTGCAAGACCGGCCACCTGAGCGGCGTTGACACGGTTTGCGGCGTGATCCAGATGCCTGATGGAAAGCTGAGAGTCTTCGCCATTCTGCTCAATGGTCAGGCCAATGATCAGGATGTCTGGGAACAGGTCAGCCGCTGGGCGAACTAAGAGCCCGTTTCAGAATGAGGCATGGCCGCGCTGCTGGGAGCGCCGGGCGAGCGGGGCAGATATCAGTTTGTCTTGCGTATCGGCAGAGCCGATACCAAGAAGGCAGCCGACCACGGCATATCTACCCTACGCCACGGGAGGGTAACGCAGCCCCGCGAAGCCCGCCGCCCCAGCCTGAAGGGACGGGGCCAGCCGCGCGCATCGCGGCGTCATGAGCCTTGTGCGTATGATCTATACGCAGCTGCGGCCCCTTCCTTGCGCTGCATCGCGGCTGACCTCCGTCGCAGCCGCACCTCATTCTGAAACAGGCTCTTAAACCCCGTGCCATGCTGAATGGATGCAGAAACTTGATCAAAGCAAGGGACTCCTGGTAACCGTTCTTGGAGCGGCACTATTAGGTTTTGCTGGAATTTTTGTAAAGTGGTCGGCCCCCGCCAGCCCGGTGATGGTGGGCTTCTACCGAATGTTGTTCGCGCTACCTGCGCTATTGCTTATTGCGTGGAGAAGCCCCAAGCGACCTGGCATCACACCTGCTGCGACTCAGCGCGGGACGGTTTGGGCCGTCGTCGCGGGGCTCTGTTTTATCGGGGATCTTTGGACTTGGCACGTGGCCATGCGTTACACCACAGTCGCCAACGCCACCTTGCTGGTGGGGCTTGCTCCGTTATGGGTGGCGCTCATCTCCGTGGCGTTCATGTCCGTGCGCCTGCGTAAGCGGTTCTGGGGAGGGCTCGTCCTGGCTTTGGCTGGGGCCATGGTACTGGGCTTTGCCAAAGGCGCCCGTTGGGGCACCGGCAGAGGCGAATTGTTGGGCGCCGTCGCATCCATCTGGTACGCGGTCTTCACTTTGGCTATCGGTAAAGCCCGGGCCCATCTCAGTGCGCCCATGGCACTGCTTTGGGTCGTGCTTACCTGCCTGGTTGGCTTTGGCGTGATTGGCGCGCTTCAAGGAACTGCGTTCCTCGAATTTCCCCCTCAGGCTTGGCTTGCATTGGTCGGTTTGGGATTGGTGGTGCAGGTACTGGCTTGGTGGCTCATCACCTGGGGACTGGGCCATGTCAGCGCCAGCCTGGGCAGTGTTGGGCTTCTCACCCAAGCGGTCACCACGGTCATCCTTGGATGGTTGTTGCTAAGCGAACCGGTGAAACCCCTGCAAGGGCTTGGCGCCGGGTTGATCCTGGCTGGCATTGCCCTGGCCGC
>JANYBM010000009.1 GCA_025361125.1 Holophagaceae bacterium
AAGCCTTGAGTGTGATTCCCCAGGGGCTCGTGGGCACGGGCATACCCAAATCCCTGTTGGAAGCCTCCCGCGAAAGCTGGGACGCGGCGCTCATGCTGGGCCAGTCCTTCGGCTACCGCAATGCCCAGGTCACGGTGCTGGCGCCCACGGGCACCATCGGCCTGCTCATGGACTGCGACACCACCGGCGTGGAGCCGGACTTCGCGCTGGTGAAGTTCAAGAAGCTCGCGGGCGGCGGCTATTTCAAGCTGGTGAACAGCGCCATCCCCGAAGCCCTGATGCGCCAGGGCTACGCGCCCCAGCAAATCAAGGATATCGAACGTTACGTGGTGGGTTGGCTGGATATCACCGATGACACGCCGGGCATCAACCGCAAGGATCTGCTGGCCAAGGGCTGGACCCACGATGAGATCAACGCCATCGAGGAAAAACTGCCCACGGCCTTCGATCCCACCTTCGTGCTGCCGCTTGACCGGTTGAACCGCGAATTTGGCGAAGCCGCCTGCAACGTGTTCGTGCAGGCCCTCACGGGCACCATGACCGTGGAGGGCGCGCCGCATCTCAAGGATGAACACCTGCCCATCTTCGACTGCGCCAACCGCTGCGGCCGCACGGGCCGCCGCTACATTGCGCCCGCGGGCCATCTGCGCATGATGGGCGCCTCGCAGCCGTTCCTGAGCGGCGCCATCAGCAAGACCATCAACCTGCCGGGCGAAAGCACCGTGAAGGAAGTCGGCGAGATCTACACGGCCTCCTGGCACCTGATGCTGAAGGCCGTGGCGCTCTACCGTGACGGCTCCAAGATGAGCCAGGCCATGGCCACCAGCCTGGACCTGCTAGACGGCCTGGAAGCCGCCGAGGAACTGGCGGACGAAGCCAAGGCCCCCGCCGCCAAGATCGAAGCCATGGCCGCGGCGCAGACCCACGCCCTTGGCCAGCAGATCATCCGCACCTACCGCCGCCGCCTGCCCAATCGTCGTGGCGGCTACACCCAAAGCGCCACCGTGGGCGGCACCAAGATGTACCTGCGCACCGGCGAGTACGAAGACGGCCAGTTGGGCGAGATCTTCCTGGACATCCACAAGGAAGGCGCGGCCTTCCGCGCGGTGCTCAACTGCTTCGCCATCGCGGTGTCCATGGGCCTGCAGCACGGCGTGCCGCTGGAGGAATTCTGCGATGCGTTCCTGTTCACGCGCTTCGAGCCCAACGGCCTGGTGCAGGGCAGCGACACGGTGAAGTTCAGCACCTCGATCATCGATTTCGTGTTCCGCGAACTGGCCATCTCCTACCTGGGCCGCTACGAACTGGCGCAGGTGGAGCCCGAGCAACTCATGAACCTGACCGCCAAGCCCGAGACGCACGCGCCCGGCATGGGCATTCCCGGCCGCAGCATTGAAACCACACCGAGCCTGTTCCCCCCTGAAGCCAGCCTGGGCACCGCCACGGTCTCCTCCGCCGCACCGACCCCTGCCCCGGCCCCAGCACCTGTGATGGCCATGGCCGCCCAACAGCGCACCGCCACCAACGCCATGCCCCACCAGTCCGCCGCCGCCGTCGCCGCCCGCATCGCCCGCGAAAAAGGCTACACCGGCGATCCCTGCCCCGAATGCGGCCACCTCACACTAGTAAGGAACGGCGCCTGCATGAAATGCCAGACATGCGGAGCTACGACAGGATGCAGCTAGGAAGTAATGAGTATTAAAACACTTTAAGTTTTCTTGTCCCCGTTAATCCCCGTGTGTCCCCGGCTGAAAAAAAATTATTTGCCGGGGACGCACGGGGATTAACGGGGACAAAGACAAAATCATTTTCCAACTGAGATTTTAAATACCCCGGCTATCCACGCGAACTGATGAGCTACCCGCTCTTCAGTCCCCGGCGCTGTGCTGCTTCGCCCAGGCGACATACCGGTCCATCCATTTCTGCAGGAATTTCCGGCTGCCTTCGCCGATGTCGCCGGACTCGTCGAACAGGCCTTCCTTGAACTGGAGGAAGACTTCGGGCTGGCCCAGGGTCGGCATGTCCAGGGTGGCCAGGATGCTGCGCAGGTGCTGCTGCGCCAGGGCGGTGCCGGTGGCGCCGGGGGAGATGCCCACCATGCCCGCGGGCTTGCCCGCCCAGGAGCTCTTGCCGTAGGGGCGTGAGGCGTGATCAATGGCGTTCTTGAGCAGGCCGGGAATGGAGCGGTTGTATTCGGGCGTCACAAACAGGAAGCCCTGGGAGGCCTCCAGCTCGGCCTTCAGCCGCCGGACGCAGGGCCTCTGGTCGCCGTCCTCGTCCATGTTGTAGAGCGGCAGGTCATCGATCCGCACTTGGGTGAACGTGAAGTCCGGGGGCGCCAGCTTGACGAGCGCATCCGCCAGCTTGCGGTTGAGGGACTCCTTGCGGAAGCTGCCGACGAGTACGGATATCTGGTAGTGGCTCATGGCGATCCTCGGAAAAAGCTGCTGTTGGATTCCTAGGGCGATGCAACCCTAACCCTGACACCGATATTCGATCACCCTCTTGCTCCGCTGCCATCCTCTTTTTCTCCGTTCTCGCCCAGGACGCGTGCGCCTGCTCCTGCTCGTTCCACTCGCAGAAGCTGGAACCTTCTTCCGCATAGTGCTTTTATGGTTGTGTCCATGGAGCCCGCCATGCCTGCACCCATTCCCTTCAAGCGCGTGTCCATCGCTCCCTTCGCTTACATCGGCGAGGCCTGGGAGCGGGTGAAGGAGCAGTACTGGATGTTCCTGGGCGTCTCCGTGGTCGGGATGCTGATCGCGGGTCTGGTGCCCCTGGCGGTGATGCTGGGGCCCATGATGTGCGGCATCTACCTCTGCTATCGCCAACAGGGACGCGGCGAACAAGTGGTGTTCGAGACCTTGTTCAAGGGCTTCGATCAGTTCCTGGAGTCCTTCATCGCCGCGTTGCTGATGCTGGCGGCGAGCCTGGTGATCGTGGTGCCGGTGATCTTGGTGGCGCTATTCTCCGGCGTGTTCGTGGGGCTGCTGGGGGCCTCCCATGCCCCGGAAGAGGGCGCCGTGGCCCTGATCATCCTGCTGGCGGGCGGGGCCTTCCTGCTGATCATGCTGGCTTCGGTGCTCATCCACCTGCTCTTTTTCTTCACGTTCCCGCTGATCGTGGACCGGGGCATAACGGGTGTCGAGGCCGTGAAGCTGAGTTGGCGCGCGGCCTACGCCAACCTGTGGGGATTGGTGGGCCTCGGCCTGGTGACCTTCTGCTTGAGCCTGGTGGGCGTATGCTTTTGTTACGTCGGCGCGTTCCTCGTCATGCCCATCATCTTCGGTGTCCAGTGGATCACCTACGAGCGCGTATTCGGCCTAGCGGAGGTCGCCTGACCTTCCATTCGTGATCACCTGAAATTCTCTGGTCCTCCATGTCCCCCGAGCCCGAAAAAATTGGCCGCTACCAGGTGGAACACGTCATCGGACGTGGCTCCATGGGCGTGGTGTACCGGGCCATGGACCCCTTGCTCAAGCGCTCCGTGGCCGTCAAGATCATGCAGGAAAAAAGTGGGGATGCCACCGAGACCATCGCCCGCTTCAAACGCGAAGCGGAGATCAGCGCCAAGCTGAACCACCCGAACATCATCACGATCTACGACGTGGGTGTGGATCCCGAAGTGGGCCCCTTCCTTACCATGGAGTACATCACCGGCGCGAGCCTGGCTTACATCATCAAAATGGACCTGCCGGTGGACGAGCTCTTACGGTTGCTCCTGCAGGCCATGTCAGCGCTGCAGACGGCCCAGCTGGCAGGCATCGTCCATCGGGATGTCAAACCTGAGAACATGCTGGTCAGCCAGACCGGCCATTTGAAACTCATGGATTTCGGCCTGGCCCGGGGCGACCAGTCCCGGTTGACCGCTGAGGGGATGCTGTTTGGCACACCCTCCTATACCGCACCGGAGCTGTTGACAGGCAACCATCCGTCCCCTGCCACGGATCGCTATGCCTTCGCCGTGACCGCCTTCGAAGCCCTTACGGGCACCCTTCCTTACCAGGCCGCGAGCGTGGGTTCGACCCTCCACCGCATCGTCCATGAACCTCCGACGATCCCACCAGACCTGGATCCGGAGTTGCAAGCCGTGTTTGGCAAGGCTCTGTCCAAAGACCCTAAGCAGCGCTATCCGGATCTGCCGGAGTTCATGGAAGCCCTCATCCACGCGGCGCCCCTTGACCAGGAACAGCGATCAAAATTGTTGGATGACCTGGATAACGCCAACCCGAACACTTCCACGTTCAACTTCTTCCCGACCAGCGCCGAGGCCATGCCGGCGCTTTCCAGCCCGGGGTCGGCTACCCCGTCCGCAATGGCTACAACCCGCACGGACACCGGGGCTGGCGAGAACGATCCGCTACCCCCGACCTATCCCCTGAACCTGCGTTTGGCCCCAGTACCCACCTCGGCAGCCACCTTGGCTTTGGCTGAAACGCCCCAAACCCCACTGATGGCGACGGAAGTTTTGGGCGGCACGAGTCCATCCCTGGAAACCTCGACTGAATGGCCGCCTGCAACCACGATCCAGCCAGGCTTAATCAGTAAGCCTGGCAAAAGCAGCCATGGTCTGCGGTGGGCCGTCCTCGCGAGCCTGCTGTGTGTTGCGCTCGGGGTGGGTGGCTATTTTTCCAGGAGCCCCAAAAGGCTGCCACGAACCATTGCGATTCTGAGCGAGCCAGCGGGTGCCTTGGTATTCCTGGAGGAGCAGGAGCTCGGCAAGACACCTCTGGACCGCGTGGAATTAAGGGGTGACAAGCCGGTGCTTAGGTTCAGGCTGGCGGGCTATCTCTCCCAGAACTATCAACTCAAGGAGCGTGAGGTTTCCGTGAAGGTTGTATTGAAGCGCCCACCGCTCTTCATTTCCGTGACAACTTTTCCACCCGGAGCCCAGGTATTTCTCAATGGCAAGGCTGTGGGTATTTCACCCGTTCAAAACCTTGGAATTCCTGCCGAAGGTGCTTCCAAATTGAAGATCACCCACGAGGCCTGCACCCCATGGGAAGCCGAGGTTGATTCCAACTTTCCCTTCCCGGATCTGATCCGGCTCACACCGCTTCCGAAGCCCCGCCAGTAAGTCAGTGAGTCGTTGCGGTGGGCCAGATCAGCGTCATGCCATCGGAATATGCAATCCGATTTGCTTGGCGTGTTCGCTGGCTTCCTCGTAGCCGGCATCCGCATGTCTGAAGACGCCCGTCGCGGGGTCATTCCAAAGTACGCGTGCGATGCAGCGGTCAGCGCGCTCGGTGCCATCGGCAACGATGACCAGGCCCGCATGTTGACTGTAGCCCATGCCCACGCCGCCGCCGTGGTGGATGCTCACCCAGGAAGCGCCACTCGCCACGTTGGTCATGGCGTTCAGGAAAGGCCAATCGCTCACGGCATCACTGCCGTCTTTCATGGCCTCAGTCTCACGGTTGGGTGACGCGACGCTGCCGCTGTCCAGATGATCCCGACCGATGACGATGGGCGCCTTCACTTTTCCGGTCCGCACCAGCTCGTTGAATTTCAGACCCGCCAGGTGCCGCTCCCCGGCACCGATCCAGCAGATACGGGCAGGCAGGCCCTGGAAGGCGATCTTCTCTTGCGCGGCTTTGAGCCACCGGAGCATGCCTTCATTGTCAGGAAACAGCTCCATCATCGCGGCGTCGGTCACGGCGATGTCTTCGGGATCGCCACTCAACGCCACCCATCGGAACGGGCCGATGCCTTTGCAGAAAAGGGGACGGATGAAGGCCGGCACGAAGCCCGGAAAATCGAATGCGTTTTTGAGCCCTGCCCGCTCGGCCTGGGCCCGGATGTTGTTGCCGTAATCGAAAGTCACGCTGCCGAGTTTCTGGAAGGCGAGCATGGTCTCCACGTGGGTTCGCATGGACTGTAGCGCGCGCTCCACATAAGCCTTCGGATCCGACTCACGAAGCTCTGCGGCCTGTTCAAGCGAAAGACCAGCTGGGATGTACCCGTTGTACTCATCGTGCGCGGAGGTCTGGTCCGTTACCAGATCTGGGACGAAACCGCGCTTCAAAATCTGCGGCAACAGTTCCGCAGCATTGCCCAGCAGTCCGATGCTGCGGGACTCCTTGGCGTCCACATAGGTCTGGACGAGGTTCAAGGCCGTCTCCAGGTTGTCGGTCCATTCATCGAGATAGCGCGTTTTAATGCGTTTTTCGATGTGGCTTTGGTCCACCTCAATAGCCAGGCAAACACCGCCGTTCATGGTCACCGCCAAAGGTTGCGCGCCGCCCATGCCACCCAGGCCCGCGGTAAGGGTCCAGGTGCCCGCCAAGGTACCCTTGAAATGCTGCCGCGCGGCTTCCGCAAAAGTTTCGTAAGTGCCTTGCACGATGCCCTGGGACCCGATGTAGATCCAGCTTCCTGCGGTCATCTGGCCATACATCATCAGGCCCTTCTGATCGAGCTCGCGGAAGTGTTCCCAGGTCGCCCATTTGGGCACGAGATTGGAATTGGCGATGAGCACCCGGGGCGCGTCCACGTGCGTTTTCAACACCCCTACAGGTTTGCCGCTTTGAACCAGCAGTGTTTCATCATCACCGAGATGCTTGAGCTCCTTCACGAGGGCGTGGAAGCAATCCCAGTTCCGCGCCGCCTTGCCCAGGCCACCATAAACCACCAGGTCCTCGGGCCGCTCGGCCACTTCAGGATCCAGGTTGTTCATGAGCATCCGCAGCGCCGCCTCCTGCACCCAGCCTTTGCAATGCAGGTGTGTTCCGCGCGGCGCGGTGATGACGGGGGACTCGGTGGCAGTGGACATGGCGGCTCCGATGGAACGCTATCATTCTAGGACACTGCACGAAGTCAAGCCGGCGACAGCCGTAATGAAATATATATAAATGCACTTGTTATTCAGCAAACCACCCGTTTTCGTCCCCGTTTATCCCCGTTTGTCCCCGGCTAAAAAAGCCTTTTGCCGGGGACACACGGGGATGAACGGGGACAAAGAAAATTTATTTTCAAACTGGCGATCTTCTATGTTCCGCTTACCACTCGGCTCTGCCCAGGAGCCTGAAATCCGTGCCACTTCATGAATTGGCAAATGCTGCCGCGAAGCCGCGGATGGAAAAATTTGTGCCTGTGCTTTCCGTGCACGGCGATTTTTAAGCTGAACCACGCGGGTGATCAGGTTTAGTTCACAAAAGCTGATTCAGAGCCTTTTCAGATACTCCAATCCCCGCTCAAGTTCTTTCCGCATTTCCAGGGGAGTATCCGTCCTTTTCGGGGTTCCATGGCCTGGCAGCACCCAGCGGAATTCGAACTCCAGGAGCTTTTCCAGCGACTTGAGCTGCCGGGACCAGGAATGCCAATTGAAATTTTTTGAGGCCGAAAGCATCCCACGTTTGGGATTCCACCACAAGTGATCACCGGTGAAGAGAAAGGTCTGCCGATACAGCAGGCAGGCGCTCCCGGCGGTATGCCCCGGCGTGGGGATGAAGAGCAGATCAGGACCCAATTCAACGGGGTCATCACCCTGGATGTAACGTTCCAGGCCCGGATAGTGATCTCCCGCGTGCATGATGCGCTCGCACCCAAACCGCTCGTGAATGACAGCGTGGTCGGCCACGTCATCCTGGTGGCTGAGTACCATGGTCGCCACGCCACCCAGTTCCTCAATACGCTTCAGCAAGGGCTGCGCGGCTCTTGGCGAATCAATCAGCACATTGCCGGACTCGCGCCTGATGAAATAGCTCCACGCGCCAAAACTGGCTTCGGAAGTGAACCCGCAAAAATGGACTTCATCTTCAATGGCCTCGGGAAAGGCCTGTATCGCCTCCCGCATGGAAGTTTTGTCGTCGCTGCCTATGCTCGCGGTGGGGCAGGCCAGAAGCGCCATGGCGGCCCGCAGGCGCTGGCTTTCATCTGGTTGATGGCGAACTTCTGAATGGTCGCCTGCAGCCCTGAACACTTTCGGCGCCATGGTGTAGCAGGTGCCACAGTCAATGCAGCTCTGGTCCACGAAAAAGGCGCCGGGGGCGTTGTCAGGGTAGGCCTTGGAGCGCTGGGCCACGGTGCCTCCGCCTCAGCCCCGGTAGATCCGCTCGGTTTCGAAGGCTCCGGGTTTCTGCGCGTGCAGTTGCCAGAATTCTTCTGAGATGCGATCTGGATCGAAGGCGGTACCTGGCGCGATCATGCCGCAGATGGTGACCGTGGCCACATGGATGCCACTGGGGGCCAGCTCTTGGGCAAGGCTGAAGCAGAGGCTGCGCTGGCCGGCCTTCCCGATGCAGAGGCTCGCGCCGCTGGCGAAGGGACTAAGGGCGGAACCACCACCCGTCAGGAGAATGCTGCCCTTGCCATTGGCTGTCATGGAAGGAATCACGGCCTGGGCTGAAACCAGAAACCCGCTGACCATGCCACGGAACTCTTTTTCCAAATCCTCGGAAGCCAGTTTTGATGGAACCATCTCGCGAAAGACCGAGGCGTTGAAGATCAAAACATCGGGCTGCCCCAGGCTCCCATAAATGGAGCGGAAAGCAGCCTGAAGCGACCCGGGATCCGCGGCATCCACGCCGAAGCCCCAGGTGGGAAGACCCTCCTTCCGCAGCTTATCCGTGACCGTTTTCACCGCGTCCAGCCGCCGGGCCATGAAAGCGATTCGATAGCCTTCCTTCGCGAAACGGTATGCCAACGACAGGCCCAAGCCCGGCCCCATGCCGACCAGGACCATCAGAGGTTTGGTGGGTTCATCCATTCTTGACTCCATCTCAATGAATCCACCCTAGCCGATTAAGGGCAGGATGCGCCGTGCTTTTCCATCAAAACACTGACCAGGCAGCGCGGTGCATGGCCGGTATGCAGTTCCACACCACCTGAGGTGTCATTTAGGATGGGTGGCCCAAACCGTGAGTTCGGGGATGAAGCCGCGGTCGTCCATTTCCAGCATGGCCTTGATGGCATGAGCGATTTCACCGGCGCGCAGTTTGGACTCGTTGACGACCTGCTGATGACCCATGCGGGCCTGGAATTCGGTCACCACTTCTGAAGGATTCACCTGCATCACGCGGATGTCGTGGCTACGCAGCTCCGCTCGCCAGCACTCGGTCATGGCCGACAGGGCGAATTTGCTGGCGGTGTAGGCCGTGCCGCTCGCGAAGCCTCGCTGGGCGGCCGTGGAAGCAATGTTGATGATGTTGCCGCCTTTGCCCTGGGCGATGAACTGCCTGGCCGCCGCCTGCCCCGCCAGCATCGCCCCGAAGACATTCGTAGCCATCACACGGCGGAATTCCACCACGTCGAGTTCCACCAGCGGCGCAAAGGCTCCGATGCCCGCGTTGTTGATCAGGACGTTCATGGCACCAAAAGCGCGCACGGTTTCAGCCACCATGCGCTGGGCATCGCTGGCGTCGCTCACGTCCGCCCGGATGGCGTGGGCTTTCAAGGTTTTTGCCGCAGCTTGAAGCTTGGCTTCGTCGCGCCCAGTGATGGCGACCTGCGCCCCAGCTTCAATAAGCGCGCGGGCGGTCTCAAAGCCGATGCCGGAACTGCCGCCGGTGACCAGGACTTTCGCGTCTCGCAAGTTCATAGCAGTTCTCCAATGGTGGGACCGGATCAGGCGCTGTCCGTTGGCTTCAGGTGGTGGGGCCTGGTGGCTCCCTGCTCCCGTCTCAGGCTTCGAGAATAGCCGCAAGGCTGATGTCGGCTTTCAACACCCGGCTCACCGGACAGCCAGCCTTGGCGCCGGCGGCGATCTCATGGAATTGCGCCTCTGGCAGGCCTGGGACGCGCGCCTTCAAGTCCAGGTGCACGGCGGTGATGGTCCAGTTACCGTCCACCTGCTCAAGGCTCAAGGTGGCCTTCGTGTCCAACCGCTCGGCGGTGAAGCCAGCCTTGCCCAGAGCGGCGGCGGTGGCCATGGTGAAGCATCCGGCATGGGCCGCCGCGATGAGCTCTTCCGGGTTGGTGCCGGGGCCATCCTCGAAACGGCTGCCGAAGCCGTAATTGGTTTCGCTCAGCACGCCGCTCTGGGTGCTGATCCTGCCTTTCCCGACCTTCAGATCCCCCTGCCAGGCAGCGGATGCGGTGCGTTTCATGGTTGCTCCTTCCCGGCCTAACGGCCGACGAGTTTCATCATGGCTTCGGGGTAGCGCTGGCCCGCCGCGATGCCCTTGGGGAAAACCGCCTCGATTTGCGCCAGATCTTCTTTCGTGAGTTCCACGGCGAGAGCATCCAGGTTTTCATCCAAGGTGGCACGGCGCTTGGTGCCGGGAATGGGCACAATGTCCTTGCCTTGAGCCAGCACCCATGCCAGTGCCAGTTGTGCCGAAGTGCAGCCCTTGGCTTTCGCCAGTTCCGCGACTTTGTCCACCAGCTCGAGGTTCTTCTGGAAGTTCTCGCCTTGAAAGCGCGGTGAGTTGCGCCGGTAGTCATCGGCGGCGAAATCCTCGAACTTCCGTAATTGCCCGGTGAGGAATCCGCGCCCCAGGGGACTGTAGGCCACGAAACCTACTCCAAGCTCGCGGCAAGCCGCCAGCACAGAATCTTCGGGATCCCGGGTCCACAGGGAATACTCACTTTGCACAACGGAAATGGGATGGACTTTCTGGGCACGGCGCAAAGTATCAGGCAGCACTTCGGAAAGGCCCAGGAAGCGCACCTTGCCCTGCTCCACCAAGTCCGCCATGGCGCCAACGGTATCCTCTATGGGCGTTTCGGCATCCACGCGATGCAGGTAGTACAGATCGATGTGGTCCACATTCAATCGCTTCAGGCTGGCTTCGGCAGCGGCCCGGACGTATTCGGGTTTTCCATTGATGCGGCGCTCGGCGGGATTATCGGTGCGCTGGATTCCGAATTTGGTGGCGAGCACCACGGAATCGCGGCCCCCCTTGATGGCCCGGCCCACCAGTTCCTCGTTGAGATGGGGCCCGTAGGCGTCTGCCGTATCCAGGAAGTTGAAGCCCCGATCAAGAAAGCGATGGAGGGTCGCGGTGGATTCCACGTCGTTTTTGGCGCCGTAGAATTCCGACATCCCCATGCAGCCAAGGCCGAGGGGCGAGACTGCGAGGCCTTGATTTCCGAGGGAGCGTTGTTGCATGGGAGGCCTCCATAGAAGTGCTGGCTGACTTATGCCATCGGCATGCTATACCGTCTCGCGCTGGATTATTAGTCGATTAGTTGATTCCCGCTGCCTATCCGACCTCGGCCAACACCGGGTAATCGGTATAGCCTTTCGGTCCTGGCGTATAAAAAGTCGTCATGTCTGGCGCATTCAGGGCGTCGCCATGCTTCCATCTTGCGATCAAATCGGGGTTGGCGAGGAACGGCACCCCGACCGCGATAAGATCGCAGCGGCCGCCCGCAAGATCGCTTTCCGCGCGCGCGGCATCGTAGCCGCCCGACAGGATCAGCGCGCCCTTGAACACGCTGCGGAACGTCGCCTTCATGGAATCCGGCACGGGCGGCGCGCCCGCCGCCGAATGGTCGACCAGGTGGACGTACGCCAATCCGCGCGCGTTGAGCTGTTGCGCCAGCCAGGCGTAATCCGCCTCCATCGCGTCGTACAGCGGCATGTCGTTGAACACGCCGAACGGTGACAGTCGGATGCCAATCTTTTCCTTTCCGATGGCCTGGATCACCGCCTCCGCAACTTCAAGCACGAACCGCCCGCGGTTTTCGATCGCGCCGCCGTAACGGTCCGTGCGCTGGTTCGAGTTCGGCCGCAGGAACTGCTCGAGCAAATAGCCATTGGCGCCATGCAGTTCCACGCCATCAAATCCGGCGGCCACGGCGTTCTTCGCGGCCTTGGCGAACTCCTCGATGGTGGACTTGATGTCCGCCTCGGTCATCGCTTCCGGCACGGGATGCGGTTTCATCCCTTCGGCATCGGTGTACATCTCGCCTGCGGCCACCACGGCCGACGGCCCCAGAATGCGCCCGCCCACAGGCAAATTGAGCGGATGGCCGATGCGCCCGCAGTGCATGAGCTGCAGGAAGATCTTCCCGCCCTTCACATGGACTGCCTCGGTCACGCCCTTCCACCCTGCGACTTGCGCTGGGGAGAATATTCCCGGTATGCGGGCATAGCCCAGGCCGTTGGGCGACGGGGACGTGCCTTCGGTGATGATCAATCCCGCGGAGGCCCGCTGCGCGTAGTACTGCGCCATGAGCTCGTTCGGGATATTGCCGATGGCCCGGCTGCGCGTCATCGGCGACATGGCAAGGTGATTCTTCAACACAAGCGGACCCAGGCGGGTTTCCGAAAACAGCTGTGGCATATTGGTTTCTCCGGATGAAGTGGCGGGGTGATTCATTGAGTTTGATCGTTCAGCCTGCGGGTTGAGCTTGAAAGCTCAGCGGACCTGCACAAGTTCCGATTCTGGAAACCTGACCTTGGGCAGCTTGGCGTAATTGTCATCCGCGCTGCGGTAGCCCGCGGCACAGACGCAGACTGTGGCATAGCCTTCGGCTTCCAGTCCCAGGATCTGGTCGTAGGCGGCAGGATCCAGGCCTTCGATGGGGCACGTGTCCACACCCAGGAGCGCGGCCGACGTCATGAAGTTGCCCAGGGCGATGTAGGTCTGGCGCGCGGACCACTGGTCGATGGTCGTCGCCCTCAGGCTGTCCACCAGATTGCCCACCATCATGCCTTCGAAACCTTCGAGGGAGTCACGGCTCACGCCGCGCACCTGGGCGATACGGTCCACGTAATGGGCGATGTGCGCCTTGCCCATATCCTTTTTGATGGCGAAGACCACCAACTGCGAAGCCTCCTCGATCTGCGCCTGCCCCCAGGACACGGTTCTCAGCTTGGCCCTGAGCGCCGGATCGGTGACGACGATGAATTTGTAGGGCTGGAGGCCATAGGACGACGGCGTGAGCACCAGAGACTCGATCAGGCTGTCCCAGGTCCCGGGATCGATCTTGCGGGTGGGATCGAACCGCTTCGTGGCATAGCGCCATTCCAATTGGTGGATGAGGGCGTCGGATGAGATGGCGGTGGATGAAGATAGCATCGTGGCTCCTTTGATTGGGTCGTTTCAGGGGTGTGGCCGGGCGGGGAAAACCCCATCCCGAGTGGAACGCATGGTTTCCCGCTTCACTGGAACGCACCGAGGTTCTCCTGGAGGAAGGCATCGAGGTTGCGGGGCGCCGCGCCGGTGACTAGTTCCACGGTGCCAGTGGTGGGTTCCGCGATGCCGCGGCGGACGCCCTGGTTGAGCGTCACCATGCCGTACGAGTACCAAGCGTCCATGCCCATGCCCTTCATGGCCTGGAAGGCGGCCGAGTCGCTGACGGGGACGTAGGCGACCTCGTGCCCCAGCAGCTTGCCCAGGCGGGCAGCCACCTCGGCGTAGCCC
>JANYBM010000010.1 GCA_025361125.1 Holophagaceae bacterium
ACCATGAGGAACATAAGGTAGAACCGCAGGAAGTACAGTGCGAAGCGGGTGGTGCGAGTGAGCTTGACTCTCGGCATGGCGGTCTCCTAAGCCTTGGGACGGGGGCCAGGGCCCCTCATGATGTCGTTGTAACGGATCACACCGAGGATCCGGTCTTCAGGGTCCACCACGGGGATCATCCGGAAGTGATACTTCCCGAAAAGGGCCTCTAGATCCTCGCGGGTATCGTCCGCCTCGGCCGCGACGGCTGGGGAGGCCATCAGATCTTCCATCCGGGTGGAATCTTCGGAGACCAGCAGCAGACGAGCATCCACCGCCCCCAGCAGCCGCCCATCCAGGCCTTCGGCGTAGAGGTACGAAATACCGCTGTACCCTAGGCCCGACTGGCGGACCATGCTGCGAGCCTGGGCCACGGTGAGGTCCAAAGGGACCGTCAGGTACTCCGGGGACATGAAATCGCGGGCGGTGGCTTCCCGCTCCGAGAGCAATGCCCGCACGCGCCTATGGCGGTCGTTCGGGAGGAGCGCGAGCATTTCCTCGGCGTCCTCATGAGGGAGAACGCTGAGAAGGTCCACCAGTTGGGGAGTGGATAGCCGGGCTAGGATATTCTGCGCCCGCTCCTGGCGCAGGCTTGCGATGATCTGGCGCTGGACGCGCGGTTCAGTTTCGGACAGGGTTTCCGCGGCCTTTTTGGGTTCCAAGGCCGAAAACAGGGCCTCCTGATCCTGCCCAGTAAGTTCCTCGAGAGCATCGGCGAGATCCTCCTTAGGAAGATCGTGCAGTTGTTCCTTGGTGACGGAAAGCTGCAGCCGGTCGGATGTGATGGCATCCTCCAGTGAAAGCGGCTGGACGAATTTCCATGGAATCAGGTCTTCGCGGATCAACGTGGTCAACCGATTGAGACCCCATTTACGGAGAAACCCGTTAAAAGAGGCATCCACCGCGGCAAGGTAGTATCCGCACTCGTCTGCCCGGAGCAGTACATCATTCACCACCTCGGTCTTGCGGTCGTCTATGTCCAGGATGGTTCGGCCCATCAGATGCTTGTCGGCGAGGATCCAGCCGGGCTGGTCCTGGAAGGGCGGGTAATGATCCCCTGATTCCGGGGCCTTCACGATCAGGCCTTGGTCCGAGAGGTCCACCACCCTGTCCCAAGGCACGAATTCACTGGGCATGCCCCACCCGTGGTCTATATAAATGCCCACGGCGCGGGGGAAAGGTTCCTCAAGCGCGAAGGCTATGTCGCAGGCGGGGCCTAATTTTCGCCCATCCCCGGCGAGGCGGACCGGCTTCTGGAAGACTCGTGAGAAGTAGATACCGCGTGGACCTTGAGCCGAATCCTGCGGAGCGTGGATCTGGTTCATGCGGCCCTCCGGAACAGATTCTCCAACAATCCCGGGAAGAGCGTGGAGACCGCGAATAGGGTGGACATGAGGGAGACGAAGATCACGATGGACCAGTTGGCGATGTTTTCCCATCGCGTGTTCACGTGCTCTCCCATGAACTGCTCATCATTGAGGATGAGGAGGAGGAAGATCAAGGCCGAAGGCAGCAAGGTCACCGCCACCACCTGGACGAACATGGTGATGGTCACCAGGGGGGCTCCCGGGATGAGCACGATGGCTCCGGCCGAAAGCAGCATGACCAGGTAGATCACGTAGAACCAAGGCGCGTCTTTCACGCTCTTGTTCAGGCTGTGGGCCCATCCGAAGACCTCGCCCACCGCCCAGCTGGACGAAAGTGAAATGCAGAGGGCGCCCAGGAATCCCGCGTCGAAAAGCCCGATGGCGAAGAGCTTTCGGGCCAGCTCGCCTTCCCCATGCGGGAGCAGCGGCATCAAAGCGTCCGCGGTCTTGGCCGCGTCATCCACCACGATCGGAGGGACATGGTGGTGAAGGGCTGCGGCGGTAGTGATAATGATGAAGCCAGCCACCACGCAGGTCAGCACGGCTCCGATGAAAGTTTCGATCTTCCCGAATTTGATGTCGTGGATGTCGAGGCCCTTGTCCACGACGGCGCTTTGCTGGAAGAAGATCATCCACGGCGCGATGGTGGTGCCAATGTTCGCTAGAAGGATGAACAGGAGGTCCCCGCTGAGCCCACCCGGCAGGTTCGGTATCAGAAGGCCCTGGGCCGCGGCACCCCAGCCGGGCGCGGTGGGGGTCTTCATGGCCCAGAAAGCCGCCGGAATATAGACAAGGTTGAAGGCACAGAAAAAGAGCGTGAGCTTCTCAAAGGTCCAGTATTTCCCTGTGACCACTACGGCGAAAAGGATCAGGGTGACGCCGATGAACGTGACGGCCGGCGGAATGCCGAACATCTGGCCCGCGGTGATCATCCCGATGTATTCCGTGATGAGCGTGAGCCAATTGACGACAGCCAGGTCGGCCAAGGAAAACCAGCCCCAGAAGCTGCCGAAGCCCTCGAAGATGGCTTCGGCATGGCCCCGCTTGGTGACCGCGCCCAGGCGCACGGTCATTTCCTGCACGTAGTACGCCATGGGGATGAGGATCAGGAAGATCCATAGCAGCTTGAAGCCGTACTTCGACCCTGTGACGGCGTAGGTGGAGATGCCGCCAGCATCGTTGTCCGCGACCATGACGATGATGCCGGGCCCCATCACGGCGAAGAAGATCATCAATTGGCGGCGGAACCGCTCCATCTGATGGATGGTTTTGCTAACCAGGTACACAGGAACCTCGGCCGGAATTCTTTCGAGTGCGTGGACGCCCGGAGCCAAGCCCCGGGATTTGAATCAGCGGCTCATTCCGGGGCGCGACGGAGGTTCATCGATTGCGGGTCGTTCGCACATCGCTACCTCCATCTTCATGGTCCATTCCCAGGATGCCAGAGGAATGGGCGGTGAATCAATGCTGCACAGGAAATTCACATTCAGAACTGGGTGTGCAGGCGCAGGGCGAAGAGGCTGACGGGTCCGCGGTCTGCGTTATAGGCCGGGTTCCACACGCGCTGGAAATCAAGGCTGGCGGTGAAGAACTTTCCAGCGGCGAGGGCGTAATAGGTTTCCACAATGCGCTCCGGGGCATAGTTCAGGCGGCCATCTCCGATGAGGAAACCCATGCCGCCCGCGGCCAGGTAATCCTTGTGGTCGGGGCTGAGGCCATTCTGGATGCAGGCCAGGCCAAGGTGGTCCTGGGGGCGGCCCCAAGCTGTTCCTTTCAGGGAAAGCCCGCCAGTGAGGCTGCGATCCACTTCCGTGAAAGCCCAGGTCTCGGTGCGGCCATCGTCCCAACTCCAACGTGCGAAAGCGCCGAGGCTCTGAGTCAAGGCCTGCTCGGCGTTGATGCCCCACCCGCGCTTCGCTCGGCCATAGGCCCCGGTGGCTGTGATGTCAGGCGCGGTCGGAGCCAGCGCAAGGCTTTCCCGGTAGACGCCCATATGGGCGGTGTTGCGGTAGGCCATGATTCGGATGGTTCCTGCAAGGCCGCCCAGGGAATGGTTGTGTTCCACTTCCAGCGCATCGCCATGGGCCCTGGCAAACCCGTGGTCCAAATCCAACATGTTCGCTACCAAGGGCTCTGCGAAGCGGCCGTATCGGGCAGCCCAGGCATCCCAGTAGAATTCCACGGTGTAGCCCCAGGTGTAGCCCCGGGTATCCGCTGGGTAATCCCAGGCTCCGTGACCCATCAGGGTCCAGTTGAGGAACTGGCTACGCGGATCGTGGGAATAGGCGTTGTTGTCGAAGATATCCATCACGCTGAGTTTGCCGGCGTGGACCACGATGCGGCGCGAGGAACGGGGGCCCGCGAGCTGGTGGGCGTCGTCTTCTACCTTTTGCTCTTCACCGCCGAGGTCCCAAGTCTGGCGGATGAAGGCACGAACAATGGAAGCCCGAAATTCAGGATTTCCCACCCGGTAGGTCTCCCCATTGGGTGCGCCAGCCAACCCTAATACGTTGCTGACGCCCCTCCCTGCGGCACCTTCCCCATCCAAATAGAATTCAGTGGTTTTCCAAAGCCGGAAACCGGTCATGACGGTCATAGTGAAAGAGGTGGCCCGTTCCTTTTCGGGGCGAAGGGAATTGGCCCCCTGGTAGGGCGATGGAAAGCCGTCATGGGTTTGGGTAACGGTAGTGGCTTGGCCATGGACCTGCCAACTGGATGCGTCCTGGGCCATCAGGCTAGGCAGCGCGCAACAGAGTGCGAACAGGAGCTTCATGAGGCTCCTCCTTGAGTGGGACCGGCCCTTGCGTGCGGGGAGCCGGAAATGTTTGGGATTTGGCCGTGGAACACGGCCATTATGCTTCCCGTAGGCCGCATGTCTACTCAGGTGTCAGCACACCTCGATCCTCGCGGTAGGCGAAAAGCCCCCCGAAACGGTCCCACGGGGCCCCGTCCGCAAGGAGCGAAGCTACGAGCGGGAGCGCAGGACTAAATGTCCTGCGAGATATGGGGGTAGTCGAGTGGGGCAACGATATCTCCATCATTCGGGCGTGAGCACGCCACGGTCTTCGCGATAGGCGAACAGTTCGCCGAAACGGCCCCAAGTCACGAGCGTCTCGAAGGTGAGTTCGGGGTTTTCCATCGGAAGGCGTTGCTGGATTTCCGAAATGACTTCCGCTTTCTTCAGCTCGCCCTGATGCATCTCCAACATTTCCACGACGAGACGGAAGAGCCTGAGCTTCACGAGCTGGGCCTTCCAGATTTCCTTCCGGTCGTCCATGTTGGCGCGGACGAACCGCTCGCCCAGGGCTGTAAGCACCACTTGCCGCTTGGGGGTATCCACGAACTCCAGCATCTCCGCGCCCTTGACGGAGGCCAGCACTTGCTCGAAGGCCACGTGGGTATGGGACACAACCTGGAACAAGTCGCAGGTGCCGCCTTGGGTCTCCAGGTATTCCAGCAGGCCCAGGATGTCGGTGCTGGGGGCCGGGGGCAGCGGTTCGACGGTATCCGACAGCAGGCTGGGTTCCGGCGCGGAGATCTCCACATCGGGCAGTTCAGTGCTGGTGATGATGTCGTGA
>JANYBM010000045.1 GCA_025361125.1 Holophagaceae bacterium
GTAGGCCGCGTTCACTGTCATGGCAGCCCGGTGCGTACGGGGGTCCTTCACGATGGCGAGACCCGAATCGTAGGGGATATTAAGCCATTTATGGGCATCGGTGGCCCAGGAATCCGCCCGCTCGATCCCCTTCAAAAGCGGGCGCAGCTCAGGCACCGCCGCAGCCCACAGTCCAAAGGCTCCATCCACATGAAGCCAGGCTCCCTTTTCCTCGCAGGCCTCCGCGATGGCCTGAATGGGATCCAGGGCGCCCGTGTTCACATTCCCGGCCTGGGCGCACACTATGACGGGCCCTTCGAGGCCTGCCAGTGTATTCCGAAGCGCCGCCGGATCCATCCGTCCCTGGGCATCCGCAGCCACCCGCAACATCCGCCCGGCCCCCAGGCCCAGGAAGCGCAGGGCGCGTGGAATGGTGATGTGGACTTCGTCGCCCACCACCACATGAACTTTTGGGGCTCCCTGCAGCCCCTCCTGCTCCACATCCCACCCCGCCCGCCGGAGCATTTCCCCCCGTGCGGCGGCAAGGCAGGTGAAATTCGCCATCTGGCAGCCGGTGACGAACCCCACTCCGCTTTCCGGCGGCAGGCTTAGAAGATCCAGGATCCATCCCGCGCAGGTTTCCTCAATCACCGCCAGGGCCGGTGAAGTCGCATAAAGCCCCGCGTTCTGATCCCAGGCGGAGCTGAGCCAATCGGCGGCCACCGAGACCTCGGAACTGCCACCGATGACGAAGCCGAAGTAGCGCGGACCCGGTTCAGCCACAAGGCCTGGCTCCACAGCATGCACCAGTTCTTGGATCACCCGGGCAGGATCGACACCTGCTTCACCCAAGGGGACCGACAGCGATGCCCGGAGCTCCTCAAGACTTCCCCAGGCACCCACGGGCCGGTTTGCCAGTGAAAGCCGATAGTCCTTGGACGATTCATACGCCAGTCGAAGTACCTCGTACATCGGTCCCTCCAGGAATGCAGAATCGTGTGGCCATCTTCCCATGTCAGCCAGTGCGCAGGAGACCCGAACGCGACATTCCCGACCTTTACCACGTCTCGCCCACTAATTTTCCTTGGTTTTCCCGCCCTCCCAGTACAAACTGGTCGTTCTGCCGGACGTACGTGCCGGGATTCCAGCCACTCCATAGGAAATGGGGGGCAACTCAAAAGAGGTGGACTAGATGTCCAAGTTAGAAGAAATCATCAGAGGCAATGCGTCTAAACGCATGGGCAGCATCAATGTGCTGGACGCCACACAGCTGGATGACAGCTCCCCGGAGGCCACAGAATTCCTGGAGGCCTTGCAGGGGGAAACCCGTGGCATGAAAGAGGACTCGGTGGTGCGCGGACATGTCGTGGAAATCCGCGGCAAGGACGTGATCATCGACATCGGCTACAAGGGCTCGGGAACCGTCAATATTGACGAGTTCAACAATCCTGATGGCACCGTGGGCGTCGCCGTGGGCGATGTGGTCGAAGTGCTCCTCGAATACCTCGAGGATTCCAACGGCAACGTGCGCCTTTCCCGCGAACGCGCCGAGAAGATGAAGATCTGGGATGAGGTCGAAAAGGCCTTCCGCTCCAACATGACCGTGCACGGCGTCGTGCTGGAAAAGGTCAAAGGCGGCTTGGCTGTGGACATCGGCATCCGCGCCTTCCTGCCCGGTTCACAAGTGGATACCAAACCGGCCCGCAACCTGGACCCCTTCATTGGCAAATCCTTTGATATGAAGGTCATCAAGGTCAACCGCCGCCGCGGTAATATCGTGCTGTCCCGCAAGCTGTTCCTGGAGACCATCAGCGCCTCCATGAAGGAAGAGACCCTTTCAGGTCTTGAAGAAGGCAAGCTCGTGGAAGGCACTGTCAAGAACATCACCGAATACGGCGCCTTTGTGGACCTAGGCGGCGTGGACGGACTGCTGCACATCACCGACATGTCCTGGGGCCGGCTCAACCACCCCAGCGAAATGTTCCAGGTGGGCGACAAGGTCGAGGTCGCCATCCTCAAATACGACAAGGACACCGAGCGCGTGTCCCTGGGCTATAAACAGAAGTTCCCGGATCCCTGGCTCACGGTCGAGGAGCGCTTCCCCGTCCAGGCCAACGTCAAGGGCAAGGTCGTCTCCATCACCGACTACGGCGCTTTTGTGGAGCTGGAGCCCGGTGTTGAAGGCCTGGTGCATGTCTCCGAGATGAGCTGGACCAAGAAGGTCAAGTCCGCCAAGGGCATGGTCAATCTGGGCGACCAGGTGGAAGCCATCATCCTGCAGGTGGATACCGAGAACCGCCGCATCAGCCTGGGCATGAAGCAGATCACGCCGAATCCGTGGATGGCCATCGCCGAGAAATACCAGCCCGGCATGATCGTCACCGGAATCGTCCGTAACATCACCGAGTTCGGCGCCTTCGTGGAACTGGAAGACGGCATTGATGGCCTGATCCATGTTTCCGACTTCAGCTGGACAAAAAAGATCAAGCATCCCAATGAACTGGTGAAGAAAGGCGACGAAGTCACCGCCAAAGTTCTGAACCTGGATCCTCTGGCCCAACGCATGAGCCTCAGCGTCAAGCACATGGAACCCAATGTCTGGGAGCTCTTCTTCGAGAGCCACAACGTGGGCGACACCCTTGAAGGCAAAATCGCCCGCCTGACCGACTTCGGCGCATTCGTGGACCTCGGCGAGGGAATCGAAGGCTTGGTACACGTCTCCGAGCTTTCCCGCAAGCGCGTGGAGGATATCCAGAAGGAATACCACGCGGGTCAGGACCTCGTGATGAAGATCGTGAAGCTCGATCCTACCGAGCGTCGCATCGGACTTTCCGTCAAGCAGTTGGAGGTGGATGCCGAGCGCGGCGATATGGATGCCGCCAAGGCCAACGCCCCTTCCTTCAAGAAGGCCACCCTCGCTGACGCCTTCAACAAGGCCGAACGCGAAGACTAAGCCAAATATCGCTCAAGACAGGGCGCCCGCACGGGCGCCCTGTCTATTTGATAGTCAGGTTATTCCGCAAAGATTCAACGGACCGCAGCATCTGCCATTCTTGATAGAGCGATAGAGCTTTGGAGATGGTATGGAGAACACTATCGAGCAGCCCCCTCGCCGGGGCCTGTCCGAACAGACCAAGCTGGAACTGGCCAACAGCATCACCCACGGCATTGGTGCGGCCTTGGCGGTGGCGGCTCTGGTGCTGCTGGTGGTCTTCGCCAGCCTGCGCGGCACCGCGCGACACATCGTGGGTGGCAGCATCTTTGGCACCATGCTGGTGGTGCTCTATACCATGTCCACGCTTTACCACTCCTTTCGCGGACCGCGGGTGAAGACTGTCTTCAAAGTGTTGGACCATAGCGCGATTTTTCTGCTCATCGCCGGAACCTACACCCCCTTCTGTCTGGCCACGCTGCGTGGCGCTTGGGGCTGGACGCTGTTCGGCCTGGTGTGGGGTCTCGCGGCCTTGGGCATCACCTTCAAAGCGGTCTTCATCCATCGAATGGAATTCCTGAGCACCGCCATCTACCTGCTCATGGGCTGGATCATGGTCATCGCCATCGTACCGCTGTGGCACAGCCTCTCGCCGGGCGGGCTTGCATGGCTCTTTGGTGGCGGCCTTTGCTACACCGCCGGTGCCGGATTTTACGCCTGGCACAGCCTGCGCTTTCACCACGCCATCTGGCATCTGTGGGTGGTGGCCGGAAGCGTGTGCCATTTCTTCGCAGTGCTATGGCATGTGATCCCGGCTGCACGCTAGATTATTTCTTCTGCCCGATCACCAGGAATTCCCGCCCCGCTCGCCGGGGATGGCTCTGGACCGCGCGTTGGAGATGGAGCACCTCAAACCGACCGGAGGCAAGGCCCCGGGCTTCGGCCATGGGCATTTGAAAAGGTGGACCCGGGCGACCCTTCGTGTCGTCAAAGAGGACTGCCAGCCAGAGCCCCGAAGGCTTCAAACGGTTGGCGCATTCCTCCAAATAGACCTCGCGTCGTTCGGGGTCCATGGCCACGAAACAAGTGTGGTCGAAAATTGAATCGTAGGGGCCTTCCTTCGTGGTGAACCAATCCTCCAGCCGCCAGTCCACCGAATCGCCGTACCGTGTTCGGGCGCCCTCAATGGCGGGAGACGCAAAATCGAATGCCGCGACACGAAAACCCCGTCGCGCTAGTTCCGCTGCGTCATGACCAAACCCACAGCCTGGCACCGCGATCGCGCCACCCAGGGAAATATTCAGTGCGGCCGCTGCCTCCAGAAGCTCCGCCAGCACGGGTGAAGGGCCGTCCATATCCCACCCGGGCCGGGGCTCATTCAAGTAGACCTTTTGCCAGTACTCAGGTGTGGAGGGGTTCATCCCACTAGAATAGGGGCTGGGAGCGATTCATGAAACTGCTGCGCATCAATCATCTGGGCATCGCCACCACCGGGCTTGACGAGGCCCTGGCCCGCATGAAGCGACTCTTCGACATGGAAGCCGAGCATGTGGAAGCCGTGCCTGAACAAAAAGTGAAGACCGCCTTTTTCCCGGTGGGCGAATCCAGCCTTGAATTCCTGGAAAGTACCGATGTTGAAGGCCCCATCAGCAAGTTCATCGCCAGGCGCGGAGTTGGCATCCACCATGTCTGCTTCGAGGTGGATGACCTCGACGCCGCAGTCAAAATGCTCGTGGCCAAGGGCATCCGCATGATCGATGAAGTGCCCAGAAACGGTGCCCACGGCTGCCGCGTGGCGTTCCTGCATCCCAGCGAAACGGGGGGGGTGCTGATGGAGCTGAGCCAGCAGTCCCCAAATCAATTCATTCCATGAAAGTGTGCCAATAGCCCGCCCAGATGGACTGGCCGAAAAAAATAATCGGGAAGGTCCCCACCGCGAGAAAGCAGCCAAAAGGGATCAACTTGGTGTGCAGGTAAAGCATGAATCGAGCGCAAAAAAAGCGGGCTTTCCCGATTCCTGCTGTTTGAGCGATTTCAACGGCTCTGGGCAACCGATGCAATGTGCTGGCGAAAATGATGGGAATGCCGACAAAGGTGCCCAAGAACACACCTGTAAAGAGGATACCCAGCATGGGCCATAGGCCCCAGAAAGCCCCAAGCCAGGCGAGCATCTTGAAATCGCCCATGCCCAGACCATCGGTCTTGCGGATGAGCTTGTAGATGGCGTTAATGATCGTTGGCCCACCATAGCCCGCCACCAATCCGATCAGGCTTGATTTCCAGGTCACAGCTTCGCCGAACAACGACCAGAGCGGCGACATCTGAAGCCCGTTGTGGAAGAGATCGGCCCGCAGGAATTGGTGGTCTCCGATCAGGACTGTGATGGTCGCATTGGGCCAAAATATCTGGGGCAGCGTGAACAACACGCCGATGGCCATCAAGGGAAACTGGAGCGCATCCGGCAGGAAAAATTCTGTGTAGTCCGTGAAGAACAGCACCAGCAGGGCGAAAGCACAGAGCAAGCCCTTGCACCAGATCAGCGACCCCACAGGAAACACATAGACCGATGCGGCAAAGATCAAGCCTCCTAACAATTCCACCAACGGATAGCGGCCAGGGATTTTCCAACCGCACGTGGCGCACTTGCCCCGCAGCCAGAGCCAGGCAAAGAGCGGAATGTTGTGCCAGGGTTTGATGGGTGCCTTGCAACTGGGGCAGTGGCTGCCTTTGGTCACCACATTGCGATCTTCAGGTGCTTCCAGCGGGAGCCGATAAATCAGGACATTCGCGAACGAGCCCGCCGCCAGGCCAAAAGGCGCGATCATCAGCGCCAGGAACCAAGTGGGATAATCAAGAGCCAGCATATTAAAAGCTTAGCGACCGTTACGAAATAACCAGTGTTTTTCTGGTTGGTTCGTTACGGACGCTTATGCCGGGCGGAGGACGGCGAAGCGACCGTTACGAAATAACCAGTGTTTTTCTGGTTGGTTTCGTCACAGCAACTTATGTCGGACTGAGGACGGCGTAGCGGGTTGTTGCTCATATGCCCCAAAATGGATTATTCCCGGAGATTCTATGAAAGTACTCGTCCGTTGCTGCACCCTTTGCGCCCTCGCCTTGCCGCTCTTCGCACAGCTTCCCACCCCGGTCCCGGTCAAACTTCGTGTCCGTCTTTCCACCAACTATGGTGTGATGGTGCTGGAACTGAATGCCAGCGCTGCTCCGCGTACAGTGGAGAACTTTCTGAACTACGTACGCAAGGGACACTACACCGGCACGATCTTCCATCGCGTAATTCCCGGCTTCATGATCCAGGGTGGTGGGCTCACCGAAGACATGAGCGAGAAGGCCACTCTTGCACCTATCAAAAATGAAACACCCCAAAGCTTCAAGGTCGGCCTGAAGAATGCCAAGGGCACCGTGGCCATGGCCCGCACTGGCGATCCCGACAGCGCCACAGCACAGTTCTTCATCAATACGGCGGACAATAGCTCGCTGGATTTCAAAAATACGAGCGCAGAAGGTATTGGTTATTGCGCCTTCGGTCGGATAGTCGAAGGCATGGAGATCGCTATGAAAATCGAGCAGGTTAAAACAGGCTGGAAGAAGGGTCAGGCCAACGTCCCAGAGTACCCGGTGACAATAAAGTCCGCCGAGGTCTTGGACGCACAATGACGCCCACCCGCCCTACCTTTCGGCCCCTGATCGTTTGGATCTTCGGTTGTCCGGCCCTGGCCGTTGCGGTCTGTTTGGCCTATATCACGGCTCTGTTCCGATGGAGCGGACCCAAGGGCTTCTGGGCGATTGCGCCGGGGTATATCCGCATGATGGCCTGGCTTTTCGGCATCCGCCGGAGCATGGAAGGCTGGGATGATTTACCCTTGGATATCCGTGAAGGCCGTCAGGCGGCGATCTTCGTGGGCAATCATACATCGTTGCTGGACCCACCTTTGATCATTGCCACCCTGCCCTCGCACCCGGTCTTCATGGCCAAGCGGGAACTGGCCTACGTGCCTTTTTTAGGCTGGGTCATCTGGCTGGCCGACTTCATTTTCATCAACCGCGCCCATCGTGG
The DNA here is from genome assembly GCA_025361125.1 of Holophagaceae bacterium. Taxonomy (GTDB): domain Bacteria; phylum Acidobacteriota; class Holophagae; order Holophagales; family Holophagaceae; genus JANXPB01. The sequence goes on from JANYBM010000045.1 coordinate 6,987, forward strand.
GGACGCCATCAAATCCTTGGGATTGGCGGCCCAGCGGATCCGCGATGGCCAGAGCATCGCCGCCTTTCCCGAAGGCACACGGAGCCGCAACGGTGAACTGCTGCCATTCAAGAAGGGTGTCTTCAACCTCGCGTGGGAGGCCCAAGTCCCGATGATTCCCGTAGCTATTTTGGGGGGTCGGCACATTCTTCCCGCCGATAATTGGCGTGTGTCGCCAGGCCCATACCATTTGCGTATCGGCCATCCCATCAATCCCAAAGACCATCAAGATGCCGAAGCACTCCGATTGACGCTTCAGTCGCGTGTGCAATCCCTTTTGACTGCTCCTTAAACCGGTATCATCCTCCCTTCGTATCCGCCCTATACGCCCTGCCCAGGAGAGTCCCCTTGATTTCATTCGAAAGCCTTGAGGTACGGTACGGCGCCACCATCGCATTGAAGGGCATCAGCCTCTCGCTGGCAGATGGCATCGTAGGCCTTCTGGGTCCCAACGGTTCAGGCAAATCCACGCTGCTGAAAACACTGCTGGGTTTACTGACACCGAGCGCAGGCGGCGGCCATGTGCTGGGCATCCCCTTGGGTACCCACGAAGCCGCGAAACTGCGGGGCCGCATCGGCTACATGCCAGAGTACGATGCGCTCATCGAAGACACCTCCGCCTATGAACAAGTGGCTTTTTGGGGTGAATTATCAGGTCTTACCCCAGAGCAGGCCCGGGATCGTGCCCATGAGGTGCTTTATTTCGTGGCCCTCGATGAAGCCCGCTACCGCCCCGTCAGCGGCTATTCCACGGGCATGCGCCAGCGGGTGAAACTGGCGCAGGCGCTGGTCCATTCACCGGAGTTGGTATTTCTCGACGAACCCACCAACGGCTTGGACCCCGACGGCCGCAAGCGCATGTTGGACCTTGTGCTGAAGGTCCACGCGGAACTGGGCACTTCGGTCATCATGGCTTCGCACCTTCTTGAGGATGTGGAGCGCGTATCCGATCAGCTCGTCATTCTCGACAAGGGCGAGGTCAAAGCCGCCGGTTCCATGGCCGGTCTTCGCAGGATGCTCGCCAAGCGCTTCGAGTTGCGGTTCCTGGATCCCTTGAATGAAGCACAGGAAGGAAAACTCACAGAGCTGGGCACAGTGCTGGAACATCGCAATGGCATCTACGACGTGGAATTGGCTATCGCGGATCCTGTGCTGCCCTTCCAATTCGCAAAAGGCATCGGCGCCGTGCTGGTGCAGCTGACGCCACGCCATGACCGCCTGGATGAAGTGCTCATCCGCGCGCTACGGGGCAAAATCGGCGCGGCTATCAGCGAAACCACAGGGAGCCACTGATGCCCATTTATGCCCCTTCCCTGCCGCCGCGTCCCGAGCTTACCGAAGGCAGCCACCCCATCGCCGTGCTTGCGAAATTCGATCTCAGACGGGTGATCAAACGCAAGGTCGGCTTCTTTATCTTCGGTTTCATTTTCCTTACGATCCTGCTCATCGAATTGATCGTGCTCTACGGGAAATACCTCATCAATACCTCGCCCGGGTTGGGTGGCTTGAAAGAATTTGCCAACCGCATCATGACCCAGGGCGCCGATTATCAAGCTGGCCTCATCGATTGGTGGATCCTCGTTCCGCTGTGGTTCATGATGGCCTTCATGGTGGGGGGCATCATTTCGCGCGATTCACTTTATCGCATCCGTCCCCTCATCTATGCGCACCCGGTGCGACCCCAGGACTACATCACCGCCAAGGCGCTCTCGGCCTTCATCATTCCCATGACGGTGCTACTGCCTTTCGTATTGCTGCCTTGGGGGCTTTCCCTGGCCATGGCCGGAAAGGTTGGCCCTATCTGGATGTCCGCGCCGCTCTATCTGCTGCCGGCAACCCTCATCATTGGCCTGCTCATGGCCGCGGTGACCCTGGGTGCCTCGGCCATGGCCAGTTCACCCCGGGCAAGTTTCGGCTGGGTGCTGGGCATCGTGCTGGGCACCTCGGCCATCGGCGGCATTTTCAGTGGCGCCCTGCAAAGCAAACAATGGATGGCCTTGAGCCCCTATTTTCTCGTGCAGGCATGGCCACAGCTCATCTTCAACGTAAGTTCACCTCTATTAACGTGGGCCCCCACTGTTGCGGGTACCGTTCTCCATATCGCGTTTTGGACCTGGATCGCCGTAAAGCGGACCCAACCTTCTGAGGCGGTCCTATGATCCGCCTCGAACGCGCATCGCTGCGCTATGGCGACATCCTGGGGCTTTCACCCACCAGCTTTCAATTGCCCGAAAACGGTGGCATCACAGGCCTTCTGGGACCCAATGGCGCGGGCAAATCATCGCTTATCCAATTGCTGGCGGGACTTCTCCCTCCCTCCGGCGGCGAAGTGACCATTTTTGGCCAGGCCCCCTTCCGCAATCCCGCGGTGCTTGCGCGCATCGGCCTGGTGCCCGAAGGTGACCGATTCCCGGTGGGCCTGAACGGCACCCGCTGGCTCCGCATGATGGGCGAACTGTCAGGGCTGTCCGGCTCGGAATTGGATACTGCGATCCAGCGCAGCCTGCTGGCGGTTGGCATGGAAACCCGCGCCCAACTTGGTTTTTCGAGCATGTCCAAGGGGATGCGGCAGCGCATCCGCATGGCCCAGGCCCTGCTGCACGAACCCGATCTCTTGATTCTGGACGAGCCCTTCAATGGCATGGATCCCGAGGCGCGGCTCATTCTGATGGACCTGATGCGCGAACTCGCCTTGGCGGGCAAACGCATCATTGTCAGCAGTCACATCCTGGGTGAAGTGGCGCAACTCACTGAGCGGATCCTGCTGCTGTTTCGGGGACGTTTATTGGCGGAAGGTTCGGTCCCTGAAATTCGCGAACTGTTGGATCGCCATCCCGTGGAGTTGCGCGTGGCCTCCGAAGACGCCCGTCAAGTGGCCCGCTGGGCCGTAGAACAAGGTGAACTGGTAGCCTTGCGCATGGAAGATGGCGCTGCGGTTCTGGCGGTCCGGAACCCTAGGGATTTCCTCCCAAAATTACAGGATGCCATCGCCACCGGCCAGCTCCCCTTGAATGCCCTTGATCCTTTGGACCTCAACCTGGACGCCGTGTTCCAGTACCTGACAAAGGACAACGCCTGATGTCCACCCGAGCGCTTCCCTCTCCTGTGCAAACCATGCAAGCCGTCGCCCGAGGCTACCTGCCCCGCGTGTTTCAGGTGCGCGGCTGGGTCTTGGCCGCCATTCCAGTGTTGCCGGTGTTGCTGAGCCTGGCGCTCACTGCCTTGCTGCGCCTCAAAGGCGACCACATTCCCTCAGGCCTTTACCTGATGGCCTTTCACGGCGTACTGGCCAAATTCATGCTACCGATCATGGCGCTGGTGGCAGCACCCGCTGGCATCCGTGAAGACATCGAGCAGCGGACCATTCCATTGATGCTGGCGCGGCCCTCAACGGTCTGGATGCTGCCCTTCGGCAAGGGACTGCTCTGGTTTGGGTGGGGCGCCATCTGGTTGGTAGTGGCCTGCGCTGGCCTGTTGGGACTGGGTTCCAGCCCCGGGGATTTCCTCTACCAAGCCCTGGCAATGATTTTCGCCTACTGGGCGATCCTAGCCTTCATGAGCCTGTTGGGGCTGGTCTTCAAGCGCGGGACGCTCTGGGGCGCTCTTTACCTTTTCATCTGGGACCCCTTGGTGCGCATCTTCCCCGGCAACTTGCAGCGCATCACGTTCGTGCACTACATCGAAAGCATCGCAGGCACTCGCTCCAGCGAAGTGGCCGCCAGCCAGTTGCTGGCCCAGGAACAGATCTCCACCCCCGTGGTCCTGGCCATCCTGATTCTCTTCGGCTTCGGCCTTGCCTGCTGGGCGCTCTGCGGTTGGAAGCTCCAAGCCACGGCGATGGGGCTTGCCGGGAGCGAATCCGAAGGGTGAGTCCAGTAGAATGAAATGATGCCTGTGCCCGATTCCTTCTTCCGCCATGTCACGCCCTACGGCACCGAAATCCTGGTGGAGCCCATTCCGCATGTGAGAAGCTGCGCCGTGGGGTTTTGGGTGCGGCGAGGAAGTTGCCACGAAGCCTTGCATGAAGAAGGTCTGGCCCATTTCATCGAACACACGGTCTTCAAAGGCACCGAGCGGTTCCCGGACCCGGAATCCATGTCCGCGGCCACGGATCGCCTGGGTGGAAGCGTGGATGCCTTCACCGGTAAAGAGGTGGCCTGCTTCTATGGCAAAGTGCTCGCCGACCAGCTGCCGGACTTGGTGACGTTGCTCGGGGAGTTGGTGACCACGCCCATCTTCAACGGAGAAGAATTGGCGCGGGAGCGCGATGTGATCATCGAAGAAATCGCCCAAAGCGAGGACCAACCAGATGATTGGGTCACTGAAATCTTTTATGGAAAATTCTGGGAAGGAGGCCCCCTGGCTCATCCCATTCTCGGCCAGCGGGATCAGGTGGCGAGCTATGGCGCGCACGAATCCCAGACTTTTTTCTCAAACACCTACACCGCCCCGAACCTGCTCATCACCGCCGCAGGCGCCATCAGCCCCGGCCCTTTCATGGACCTGCTTCGACCCATCCTGGACAAGCTGCCCAAAGGGCAACCAACGAAAATGCTCGCCACTCATCAGATCACGCCCTTTTTGTTGAACGAGAACCGCAAAGCCTTGCAGCAGACGAGTCTCGTCATGGGCTTTCCGGCTCCCTCCCACCGCCACCCAGATCGCGTGGCCGCGGGCCTGTTGGGTTATGTGCTTGGGGGTGGAATGTCCTCGCGGCTATTCATGGAACTGCGGGAGCGCCATGCCCTTTGCTATTCCGTGGGTTCCTACCTGACTCACTACGCCGACACCGGCGCTCTCCAGATAGCAGCCGGCTGCGCCCCCAAACAGGCCCGGGAGTTGGTTCAGCGCACCCTGGCTGAATGTGCGCGGATCATGGCTCTGGGCGTGAGCGAAGACGAATTGGAGCGCGCCAAATTGCAGTCCCGCACGAGCCTCGTCTTCAGCCTGGAAAGCAGCAACAGCCGCATGTTCAGCCTGGCGAACCAATCCTTGCAGCAGGGCCAGGTGTATTCCATAGACCAGCAACTCGCCGAAATCAACCAGGTCACGTGCGCGCAGGTGCAGCGTGTGGCTCAGGCATGCTTGAAGCCATCCACGCTGGGCTTGGCCGCCCTCGGGTCCAGGCGTGGCTGCGAAATCCGGATTAAAGATCTGGTGGCCTGACCATGACGACCCCATGAGCTGGAGACCTGCGCCGAGAGCCGATTTGGATCCAGCCACGCTGCCGCTCGATGCGGTGCAGAGAATTCTTCTCTCACAGATCGATGGCACCGACGATGTCGAAACCTTGGCCCAGGCCATGGGATTACCGCCCGAGCGAATGGAAGCGCTCCTGTCGGAGCTCGTGGCAATGGGCGCTGTGACTGCCGAAAATCACGCTGCGATTTCTGCAGCAAACCCAAGCTGTCCTGCCGACGATGCGTTTCCTCCTGAGATTGAGCCAGAGCCGATCGGGGTGGACGAACAAGAATCCGCGCTGGCGTTGTCGGACGCTGAGGCTGCAGACAGCGCCACGCACCGGCAACTCTACGAGCAGACCCTCCACCACCAGTCCTTGGATGAACGGGTGGCCCTGGCCCGGCTTGCGGTGGAACCGGAACTCAGCGCCTATTGCTTCGACCCGATGCCGAAAGTCATCCAATCGATCCTGGATAATCCCAGCGCAGGCTTGGTGCATGCCCGGCTCATCGCCACCCATCACCGGAACCCTGTCGGGCTCGAAGCCGTCGCGTCCCGTGTTACCTTCGCCAATGACCTGGGCGTGCGGCGTGGACTGCTCCAGAACCCGCAATTACCGGGAACAGTCTTCCGGCGGCTCTGGTCTCCGCGACGACTTGCGGAACAATACCTGATCACGGTTTCGCGCGATGCGCCGGAACAGACGCGGCGTTTGGCTCGAGATGTCCTGCGCACCTGTTTCCTGCAAAGAACGGGCGAAGAGCGCGTGGAGCTGATCCTCAGCACCGAAGGGCGCTGTCTGGCTCTGCTCGCTGGATTGACGATTGATGGCAAGACCACCGCGCTGCTCTGCCGCCGCACCTATGTTTCAACCCTACTGATACAGAACATCGCCCGCTGGAGCGCCGCCCCGCCCCAGTTGATCGCGCACCTCCGGCGGCAGGATGCCGTCCGGCGCAATCCCCAGCTTCGCCTGATGCTGGAACGCCACCCCAACGCGAGCTGAACGTTCTGGTGGTTGGGAACTGATTCAAACCGTGCGCGGTTCCCGGCGCGCCACCATCACCACCAAGGCCCCCACGGCCAGCGCGGCAGCCACGTGCTTGAGGGCGTGTCCCGACATGCACCCGCCAGTGGCGCGGAACACGGCGGCATCCCACTGTTCCAGGGCTTTGGCCGCCGCATACCAGAGCACCAGCCAGGCCATGTCGCGGGTGCGGGTGTAGCTTGCTGGGAAAAGCGCCATCATCAACGGGATGGCGAGCATGGGGTAGAACTGCACCAACAGATAGAAACGCAGATCCCCAACGCCCGTGAGTTCACCCCTGCGCCATACTTCCGCGCTCAGGATGCCCAGCAGCAGGAAAGGCATCAGCAGCAGCGCCCCCCCTTTTGCATGGATGCGCTCTGCAATGACCGCCGACAACAAAGCCATGAACACGAGGGTCATGGGCAGGCGGTCCCAGAAAAGCGTGCGGTTGTCGGGGTGCAAGTGGTAGTACCCAGATCCCAAACCCACCAGAAGCGTTCCGGCAAAGGCCACGATGTAGGCCCATCGCTCGAAGGGCGCATGGAACCGCGGTTGCGGATCCCGGAACATCACCCAAAGTGCCGCTAGTCCGACCGGAATGAAGGCGCCATTGGAGACCACGTTCCAGAAATTCGGGATGCCGAACAGCGTCCGCTGATCCGCGAACGCATGATAGGCCTCGGGCTGCGCAATTCGCGGGAGCAGGAGGGCCAACACAATCACACCGAAGGTGAGGAACATGAGCATCGAGATGCGGAAGCGGAAGGCGGAAAGACGTGATGGATTCATGTCTTCAGCCTAAACCCGCCTACGAATACGAGCGGTCTTTGTCCTTCCCGGAGCCATTCCCGGTCGCCCATCCACGCACCGTACGGTACACTGGAGACTCAACCCTGACAGGAGTTCCCATGCTGTTCCCGACCCTTCTGACCGCCACTTTGGCCCTGACCCTGGGCGCCTCGCCCGTGGGTAGCCCCAAAAGCGACACGGCCCAGAAAGCCACCACCCCCACCAAGGAGAAAAAGATGATCACCAACGTAAGCGGACTGAAGTACCTGGACACCGTAGAAGGCAACGGCGCCTCGCCGGTAACAGGCAAGACCTGCGTCATGCATTACACCGGCTGGTTGTGGGACGGCCAAGCCAAAGGCGCCAAATTCGATTCCTCCGTGGATCGTGGGCAGCCATTCGAATTCACCATCGGTGTCGGCCAGGTCATCAAGGGCTGGGACGAGGGCGTCATGACCATGAAGGTGGGCGGCAATCGCACCCTCATCATTCCCAGCGCCCTAGGTTATGGCAGCCGAGGAGCCGGAAGCGCCATCCCCCCCAACGCGACCCTCTGCTTTGAGGTGGAGTTGCTGGGCATCAAATAAGCCGACAGCAAAGGGTGAATAAATCAAAATGCTTTCCGACGTCAGTAGTCCCTGGGACGCCCCAGCCCCTGAAAAGGTGGGGCGTCCTTCGGCATTCGGACTGCTGCCTGGGGAATTGAAGGCACGGGGTTGCCCCAACGATGCGAATCATCTTTTTTCGCTTTTGCAGCGACCCTGGAATTGGGCGGATGGTACGCCAAAATTGGGGAAGGACAATCGCACCTTTCTTGAATCCTTCGCGGACCTGAGCCTTCCAAAAATGGATGAATCCATCGAGTCTTCCGATGGCACCCAGAAGCTGGCATTGCGTCTTACCGATGGCCGCCGGATTGAAACCGTTCACATGCCCAGGGTGGTCAAAAATGCGCGGGTCACCATGTGCATCAGCAGCCAAGTTGGCTGCGCCATGGGCTGCACCTTTTGCGCCACCGGTGCCATGGGGATCCTGCGCAATCTCACCGCTGGCGAGATCGTCGGACAAATTCTTTCTGTGATGTCGGTGCTGGGCCCCGGAACGTCTTCCCGCCTTACGCTGGTCTTCATGGGCATGGGCGAACCCTTGCACAACCTCGAACATGTGCATCGCGCCATTCAAGTTCTCACCCACACCTCAGGCCTGAATATTCCCGCTCGACGCATCACCGTGAGCACCTCCGGTCTTGTGAGCGGCATCGAGAAATTGGCAAAGCTCAGGCCGCGGCCTTTGCTGGCGTTGAGTTTGAATGCAAGCACCGACGAGGCCCGCAGCCGCACCATGCCTGTGAACAAAGTCTGGAATCTGGCGAAGTTGCGGGCAGCCCTGGATACCTGGGGCCTCAGATCCAACGAAAAATTCACTTTTGAATATGTGCTGCTGGCGGGCGAAAACGACACCGATGAAGACGCGGATCGCCTGGTGGCCTGGCTTGGCCCGTTGAGTCGAGGGCATAACCTGAACCTGATTCCCATGAACGAACATGCTGCGAGCGATTTTCACGAGCCTTCGGAAGCCCGCATCCAGGCCTTTTCCGACCGACTGAAGGGCCATGGTTGTTTTGTGACAGTGCGACGCTCCCGGGGACGGGATGTCAACGCTGCCTGCGGCCAGTTGGCGAAGTGATGTCCACCCTAAAACAGACGGCCACGTTGCTCATCTCATGCCCTGACCAGAAGGGTATCGTCGCACGGCTCTCTAATTTCGTGTTCCAGCACGGAGGGAACATTGTGGATTCGGACCACCATTCGGACTTTTCGGTAGACCGTTTTCTGGGCCGCATCGAGTGGGAGATGGAAGAGTTCGATCTATCGAAAGCGGAACTCCCGGGTGCTCTCGCTGAAATCGCAGATCCCATGGGAGGTCCAGAGGGCAGGCCCTGGCGGCTTCATTTCAGTGATGATGTGCCCCGGGTTTCCATCTGGTGCAGCCGTCAGGATCACTGCCTTCTGGACCTGCTATGGCGTCACCGGGCTGGCGAGTTGAGGGCTGAGATTCCCATCATCCTGAGCAATCACGAAGACCTGGAGCCCGTCGCGGCCCAGTTTGGAATCCCCTTCCAGCATGTGCCCATGCTGGGGTCGAAAGTGGAGGCTGAGGCGCTATCCCTGGCCCTACTGAAGGAGCATCGCGTAGATCTGCTGGTGCTGGCGAAATACATGCAAGTGCTGAGTGATGATTTCCTGCGGTCCTTTCCCGCGGTCATGAACATCCACCACAGCTTCCTCCCCGCCTTTGCCGGGGCACAGCCCTACCACCAGGCTCACGCCCGGGGCGTCAAGGTCATCGGCGCCACTGCCCACTATGTGACACCGGAGTTGGACGCCGGTCCCATCATCGAGCAGGAAACGACCCGCGTGAGCCACCGCGACACGGTTGCAGACCTCATCCGCAAAGGCAAGGATGTGGAGCGCCTGGTCCTCGCCCGGGCTGTGCGGTTGCATCTGCAGCACCGTATCCTCGCCTATGGCAACAGAACTGTGGTCTTTGAATAGTCCGATACACAGGTTCTACCACTGACCCCGAAGAACGGTAGTCTTTGAATAATCCGAAACGCAAGCCCTACCACCGACCTCACTGTCCCCGCAGAACGGTCGTCTTTGAATAGTCCAATGCACAAGCCCTACCACTGACCCCGTAGAACGGTAGTCTTTGAATTGTCCGATACACAAGCCCTGCCAACCCAACCCGTAGAACGGATGTCTTTGAGTGATCCCTTGAAAATTTCCGTCCATCAGCTTCCCCAGGCGATTGGCCTGGAACTTCCAAGCTACGCGACCCCCCACGCCGCAGGAATGGATCTGCGCGCGGCGATTCCTGAATCGGAAACCTGGAGCCTGGAGCCTGGCCAGCGGCGACTTGTGCCTACCGGGCTCGTAATGGCCATTCCTGAAGGGTTTGAAGGCCAGGTGAGACCTCGATCCGGTCTGGCTTTACGCCACGGCGTGACGGTGCTCAACGCACCGGGCACCATTGATTCCGACTACCGAGGCGAAGTGGCCGTGGTGCTGGTGAACCATGGTGACCAGACTGTTGAGGTGCACCGGGGTGATCGGATCGCACAGCTGCTGATCACTCCGGTGGCAATCTGCGAATGGAACCTCGAAACCGCCAGCGCCGCTTTGGGGGAAACCCATCGCGGCGCTGGTGGTTATGGTTCGACTGGAAACGGGTAGAGAAAGGCTATCCGTTCTTTTTAGCCTTGCCCGCAGGCTTGACAGCGGGTGTGGCAGGTTTTGCTACGGGCGCTTCAGCCTGTGGGGCAGCGGATTTGCCTACGAACTTGGCATCATAGCGCTTCGCGATTTCATCGGTGAATTCCACTGCCCATTTATCATCCGTGAACGCGAACATGCCGGCGTTCTGGCGCGTGTACTGAAACACCACTTGAAGCTTTCGTTCACGGGAGAGTTCTTCGACGATAGGGCCGACTTCCTGCTGGAACTGGCCGTAGATCTTGTCACTCTCCTTATTGAATTCCTTCTGGCTGTCTTCTTGCGCGCGCTTGAAGGCTACTTCGCCATCCTGCAGATCGCGCTGAAGTTTGGCACGGCCTTCATCGGAAAGGCCCGGGCTCTTAAGCTGCTCGGCCATCTTTTCCAGTTCCTTTTGCTTGACCAGCAGTTTTTCCTGCAGACCTTTGCCGATGCCATCCAATTGTTCGACGACCTTCTTGGCGCGGGCAGAGGTCTTGAAAAGCTGGTCCGGGGCGAAAATCGCAAATCTTGGTGCTGCTTCCTGGGCTAGCATGGGGGCTGTGGCCAGGGTGGCGATGGCTGCTAAGGCAAGAATTCGGCGCATGAGGGCTCCAATCACAAAGGATCTAGTTTATCTCAGAATGGGGAAATGCTCCGGCTAAAAGGTCGTACCGATGCTGAACTGGAAATCGTTCTGGCTTTCAGAATCGAAAGGATAGGGATTGAGCTTATGCGACCAGATAAGGCGTAACGGCGCGGGGCTGATGGGAAGGAAGAACCGCATTTCCACACCCGCGCTACGCAGTAAGGTTGGATTGCGATAGGTGACCGCCGTACCGCTCAGGTCGTTGTAGCTGCCAGAGTCCCTGGAGAAAATTTTTGTGCCCGGGGCCCAAGCATTGCCAGCGTCATAGAACAGCACCAACCGGAAAGGGTCCGCCACCTTGAATTGGTATTCCAGATTGGCGATGAACTGTTTGTTGCCACCCACCGGAACCGGAATACCGTTCTGGTTGGGAAGCACTGACCCGACCTGTCCATACCTGTAGCCCCGTATGCTGTTCTCGCCGCCAGGACGGTAGTACTGGTATAAGGGCAAGTCTTCTTTTCCAAGGTTCCGAAGGTAGCCATAACTCAGGTTCAGCGCGAAAATATGGCGTTCGCCTGCATTGGTATATTTTGCAAAACTCCAGTTGGCTCGGAGCGATGGCTTATCTCCGCCGAACTGCCACCCCCCATATTCGAGACTCATACCCAACCGCATGCCTTGAGTGGGTTTATAGGGGTGATTGACCGTATTGAACTCAATGCTCTGGTTGAATGTGGATGACAACTGGCTGTTGGTGTCCCGGAAAAAGATGTTCTGCCCGCCCTCAATGCGGATGATGCTGAAGGTATAACCCACGGAATAGGTCGTGAAAAAGGCCCAGCGGCTTTGGGGTAAAAACGTGGAAAGTCTGGTGCCGGTATTGAGCCCCAGGGAGCGGGTGAATTGTTTGTAAGCGTTGTTGGCGCCTACCCTTGATGCATCATAATCCGTGGTGCCATTCGACACGCTTGCAGAGAATGAATAGGGCAGATCCAAGACGTAGGGTTCCACATAGGAGATGGATGCGCTCTTGGAGAATTGGCCGCCGTTGAAGCTGACCGCAAGGCTTTCACCGCCGCCGCCAAGATTCTTAGTAGAGAAGCTGGCACCTAGGGAGAACCCGAAAAGCTGCCCGTAGCCACCCTGGAACAGCAGTTCGTTGACCCCCGCTTCCTCACCTTTGATAGTGATATCAACCTGGGCCTTGTTGGGCACCAGATCAACTTTGGGTTCCTGATTCTTCACATCGAAGAAGCCCAACTGACCTAGACCCGTAAAGGAATCCTTGAATTCCTCGGCTGAGAAGGCATCGCCTTCCCGCAAGCGCAGCGCTCTGCGCAACACCTTGTCCTTGGTGGTGGTGTTGCCCTCGAACTCAATGCGGCGGATAGTGAATGGCTCGCCTTCGTCCACCTTCAGGGTAGTGTCCACCAGCTTGCGTCCCGCTTCTTCTCGCGTTTCCAGCTTTTTATCCGCGTGATACAGGATGTAACTCGCGTTACTGTAGCCTTCTTTGATCTTGTCCATGGCCTTGTTCAAGGCATCGAGATCAAAGGGATGGGCCGTCTGGGCTGGTTGATCCCTGGTGGAAGGCTTGATATTCAAGAATTTCGCCACTTGGGAGCGGTTGTCCCGCTTCATCTCTGCATACTTCTCCCGGAAATATTTTTCCTTGAAAACCTTTTCGTTGCCTTCGACCTTGAAGGTGCCTTCGTAGTACTGTTCACCTTCCAACACCGGCACCACCAGCGTGGCGCGGAGATCATATTTGGGTGATTTTGCTTCCTTCTCCCGCTTGATATTCTTCTTTTTCTGTTTGGCGGTGGTCAAGTCCTGCACTTCGATCGTGGGCTGACCCACAAAGACATCCTTGTAACCCTTCCGCCAGTAGGTTTCCTTGACGTGCTTCAGATCTTCTTCAAGATTCTTGTCCACCAGCAGGTCGTGGGAGGTCAGCCAACTGAAAATCCAATGGTGGCGCGTCTTTGCCATGGCATGGGCCAACTGACTGCTGGAAATGATCTTGTTGCCACGGAATTTGAGCGAATAGATGCGGACCTTGCCGCCTTCCTTGATATCGAAAACCAGGCGCGCCACACCCGAGCCCATGACTTCGAGAGTCACATCCACCACAGGGTTGCGGAATCCCTTTTCTGCGGCCTGGTCAACGATAAGGTCCTTGATCTTGCGTGCGGCATCCGGGTCATAGAGTGAATCCGGTGCGATGGTCAGCTTTTTTTCTTTGACCTTGTCCTTGAGGTTGGTGAGGCCCAGCTCCGTGCCGCCCCGATAATCCACTTCCTTGATGATGGGTCGTTCGCGGATGCGGATGATGAGCTTCTTGCCACCCTTTTCCTTGTCATCCTGGACCTCGAACTTGATGTCGTCGAAGGATCCCGAGGCCCACATTTTTTCGGTGATTTTGACGAAATCAAGATTCCGTAAATCATCTCCCACCTTGACACCGGACTTGAAGATCACGGTCTCGGTGGTCTGTTTCTGAGCACCGGTCACTTCGATGGCAATGATAGGTTCGGCCTCTTGGGCGCGCAGGATGGCGGGAGATCCCGCAGCGAGCACAAGAGGCAATAGGCCTCCTACACACTGAGCAGCTGATGCGGCCGCCCAGTGTTTGATCTGGGTCTTCAAAGTCATTCGGCGGCTCCCACCAATTGCGTTTGACTGGACTGCGATTCAGAAGCCGCAGATTCTTCAAAGACTGGCACCAGCTTGTTCTCTTCCAAATGAAAGCGCACGATGCCCGACGGCACGGTTTCATGCGCCACCATGAGTTCTGCGAGAGGATCCTCGACTTGTTTCTGGATGGCCCGGCGTAAGGGGCGAGCGCCATAAGCGCGATCCCGCGCCGTGGTTTTCACCAGGTGGTCGCACGCGTCGTCACTGAGTTCCACCCGAAGATTGTGCTTCTGAAGGGTGACATTCAGGTCTTCCACCAACAGGCGAACGATTCGCCGCAGATCTTCGTCGCCCAGGCGGTTGAAGACCACGGTTTCATCAATGCGATTCAGGAATTCAGGGCTGAAAGAACGCTTCAGGACTTTCATCACATCTGCGGCCTTCGCGTCGGCGCGAGTATCCTGTTCCAGGAAGCCCAGGTTCTTGTCCGCTAGCAATTCTCTACTTCCAATATTAGACGTCATGATGATGATGGTGTTCTTGAAGTCCACCTGGTTCCCAAAAGCATCCGAAGCCTGGCCATCATCGAAAATCTGGAGCAGAACGTTCATCAGGTCGGGGTGGGCTTTTTCCACCTCGTCGAACAGGATCACGCAGTAGGGATTGCGGCGGATGCGGTCGGTGAGCATGCCGCCTTCTTCATAGCCAACATAGCCCGGAGGCGCTCCCATGAGCTTGGAGACCTCGTGCTTCTCCATGTATTCGCTCATGTCGAAACGGATCATCTTCTTGGGGTCCCCGAACAGGAATCCAGCCAAGGTTTTGGCCAGCTCGGTCTTCCCAACACCGGTAGGTCCGAGAAATAAGAATGAGCCCATGGGGCGGGCGGGATTCTTGAGCCCCGTGCGGGCGCGACGGACGGCGCGGGCAACCGCGCTGACAGCTTCGTGCTGGCCGATGACCCGCTCATTGAGCTTTTCCTCCATGTGGGCAAGGTTCGCCTTCTCGTCATTTTTCAAGGCGGTGACGGGGATGCCCGTCCAGGAGGCGACCACATCTTCAATATCGTGCTCGGTCACTTCGGGAAAGCCAGCATAGTCTTCCTCACTCAATTCTGAGTGGGTGGCGGCGAGTTCTTCTTTTAATTGGACTTCACGTTGGCGCAGAAGGACGGCTCTTTCGAAATCCTTGGCCAGCACCGCTTCATTCATTTCCGTGGTGACGTGATGGAGTTCTTCTTCAGTTTCGTGACTTTCGCCCGGCACCGCGACCCGAAGTTTCACCCGGGCGCCGGCCTCGTCCAGCAAATCAATGGCTTTGTCAGGGAGGAAACGGTCCGTGATGTAACGGTTGGATAGGTAGACTGCTGCCTCAACGGTCTTCGGGGCATAGCGCACCCGATGGAATAGCTCATAGCGGCTGCGGATGCCTTCCAGGATGCGCAGGCTTTCAGGCTCGTCCGGAGGATTCACTGGAACGGGCTGGAAGCGCCGCACCAGACTGCGATCCTTGTCAATGTACTTGGCGTATTCCCTGTGGGTGGTGGCGCCGATGCATTGAATTTCACCCCGGCTCAACGCGGGTTTCAGAATGTTTGCTGCATCCAGGCTGCCTTCGGCCGCGCCGGTACCGATCAGGCTGTGGATTTCATCAATGAAAAGCACGACGCTGGGATCTTTGCTCGCCTCGGCGATGATGGATTTCAGCCGCTCTTCGAATTGCCCGCGATACTTGGTGCCCGCCACCACCAGGCTCAGATCCAACGCGTAAATTCGCTTGTCCGCCAGGCTAGGAGGCACCGCGCCTTCGAAAATCTTTTGCGCCAAGCCTTCCACGATGGCCGTCTTGCCAACGCCGGCTTCGCCCAAAAGGATCGGGTTGTTTTTGCGCCTGCGGCTCAGGATCTGGATGATGCGTTCTACTTCCTGGTCCCGACCGATCAGGTTGTCAAAGATGCCCCGCTCGGCCATCTCGGAAAGATTTCGGGCGAATTCCGAGAGGAGCGGATGTTCCTTCTTCTTCTTGGCGATTTTTTCTTCCTTGGTGGCTTCCAAAAGAATTTCTTTGGCGGCGATAAGGTCCGCTCCGCCCTCTTTCAGCAGCCGCCCCGCAAGGCTCTGGTCTTCCTTGAGCATTCCCAGCAGCAGGTGTTCGGCTCCCACATGCTTGTGGTTGAGCTTGGCGCTTTCGGAAGTGGCGTGCTGGAGGATGCGCTTTACTTCTTCTTCCATGGGGATGTCTATGGAAGTAGAGCTGGGAACGGTCTTCTTGTCCTTCGGTGCCAGGGAAGCCACCAATCGCTCCCGGAGGGTGTTCACTTGCACACCCATGCGCTCCAGCAGGTTGGTGGAAGTTTTCTCGCTCTCGCGCAAAAGGCCCAAAAGCAAATGCCCACTTTGGATGCTTTCGGATCCAAATTGGCTGGCTTCATAGCGCGCGAAAAACATGACACGACGAGCTTTTTCGGTGAACTTCTCAAACACGGGCGCCCCCTCCGGGGATACAGGAACAGTCCAGGTTAGCCTGTTTGGTGCTTCTTGTCCCCCTTTCGTCCTGGGACAGAGTGAACCTTCGCGGTATTCTGGTTGGCTTGGAGCGGGCATGAGTAGAGCGTCGGAAAACCTCGCGGTCCTCGGTCTGCAATGGGGAGACGAGGGCAAAGGCAAGCTGGTGGACCTGTTGGCGCCCAAGTATCGCCATGTGGTGCGCTTCCAGGGCGGCAACAACGCCGGTCACACGGTCGTGGTGGACGGCCGAACCATCGCTCTGCACCAGGTCCCATCCGGAGCTTTGCACCCGGACTGTTTCCTGGTGGTGGGCTCGGGCGTGGTGCTCAATCTGGACGTTTTCCAACAGGAGCTCTCAAGACTTCGCGACCGGGGCATCAACGTCACGGACCGTCTGCTGATCTCAGACAAAGCGCACATCATCCTGCCCCATCACATCGCCCTAGATATCTGGCGGGAAGAACGCGCCACCAAGGTCGGCGCGAAAATCGGAACCACTGGGCGCGGGATCGGCCCCGCCTATGAGATGAAGGCCGCCCGCATGGGTGTGCGCATGGGCGATCTCAAACATCCTGAAGTGCTGGCCGAACGCATCCGCCCGGGCTATGACGAAGTGCGCCTTCGCCTGGGTGAATTGGCCGAGCTGCCTGCTGTGGAAGCCATTGTTGAAAACCTGCTGAGGGTCGTGGAGCCTCTAATCCACTGCATCGGAAACGCCCAATCTCATTTGCAAAAAGCCTGCGCCCAAGGCGAACAGATTCTCTTCGAGGGCGCCCAGGCCACCCTGCTGGATCTCGACCACGGCACCTATCCCTACGTCACTTCGTCCAACTGCAGCCTGGGTGGATTGTTCACGGGCACGGGGCTTCCCCCCAAGGCGCTCCATCGCATCCTTGGAGTGGCCAAGGCCTATACCACCCGAGTGGGCGCGGGACCCATGGTTTCTGAGCTCCTGGATGCCACTGGTGATCGCCTTCGCGAAGTCGGCCACGAATATGGAACCACCACCGGACGCCCCCGCCGCTGCGGATGGTTTGATGCACCCATCACGGCCCACGCCTGCCGCACCAACGGCGTGGATGGCCTCGCCGTGATGAAACTCGATGTGCTGGATGGAATGGCGGAGGTAGGCATGGTGACGGGCTATCGCACTAGCGGTGGAACCCTGACGAGCGAGCTGCCTGCCTGCGCCGCCGAATGGGCGGACCTGTGCCCTGAAATCAAGCTGTTCAAAGGCTGGAGCACACCCACCCGTGGCATCACGGATCATCGCCAGCTTCCCGCGGAAGCCCAATTCTATCTCGATGCCTTGGCCGAAGCCGTGGAAACCCCCATCGCCTATCTCAGCACTGGCCCAGACCGTACCGAAGGTTACGTTTTCCCCGGCACGTTTCTGGAAGAGCTGCTCGGGTAAATTCTTTCACCGAGGGTTTTGCCAATGGCACTGCCCGTGGATCCTCGCCTCGAAATTGCCGTTAGGTTTTTGTCGAAAGGGTTGCAGAAGCAAAGCAGTCCACGAAGGGGGAGCAACCTCCCATAGGCTTTGCATGGCCCAAACCGTTTTCAGCCTTGACCCAGGCGCGATCCCTTGGCACACTTGATTTTTGCTGTTTCGGCAGCATGGGCCCATAGCTCAGGTGGTAGAGCATCTCCCTTTTAAGGAGACTGTCGCTGGTTCGAGTCCAGCTGGGCTCACCACCACCCTTAACCCACACCCATTCCCATGGGGCCATCGTCTAGGGGTTAGGACACCGCCCTTTCACGGCGGCAGCACGGGTTCAAATCCCGTTGGCCCTACCA
>JANYBM010000085.1 GCA_025361125.1 Holophagaceae bacterium
TACATCCGCACCACGAAGCCCACAACGCTGCAGGCGAGGGCATTCCAGCTCCTCGGCCTCAGTGTCGCGTAGACAGTAACTGCAAACCCAAACCTACTCGAAAGCCATGCAATTCAAGGCGATTCTCGCTGGTGCAGTAAAAAACTTCGGACCGGGCCGCCATTGCCGTTCGAATCCCTCCTCCTGATTTGGAAGGCCCCTTTCGGGGCCGCCGTTTGGTTGGGGAGGAAGGATTCGCTTCGCTCCCCGGCACTGCCTGGCCCCGGAAATTCCGCTGCGCGGAACCGCCTGCGGACGCTCTCGCGTCCTCCGCCTTTTCCGACCGGGCCGCCATTGCCGTTCGAATCCTTCCTCCCAATTGGAAGGCCCCTTTCGGGGCTGGCATCTGGTTGGGGAGGAAGGATTCGAACCCTCGATACGCAGGATCAAAACCTGCTGCCTTACCACTTGGCTACTCCCCAGGGGAACGGAAAGTGTAACGCAGGCGCAGGTCTTCGCAAAGCGGGGAGTAGGATGCAGGCCAAATTTTTGTCCTTATGATGGATACAACGCCCTCCACCTTCCACTCACCGACTCATCACCTCCATTCGCCGATCCGCCATGGTCCCTGCCCACGACAGCCCGTAGATTCAAGATCTGGGGGCGAATATGGTCGGCATGGCGAATCCCGAAGTGGTGACCTTGAGCAATGGGTGGATGCCTTTGGCGGTGATCCTTATTCTGGTTGCAGGACTTCTGTTCGCTTTGAAAATGACCGCTCCTTCCGACTCCAAGGGAGACAAATCATGAGTGGACCCAATCCTTCGCGCTATTCCTTCAGGCTCATCCTGGGCCTCGTGGCCATTGTGATCGGCACCGCGCTCCTGCTGGAGAACCTGAACCTGCTGCCTTCGGACCAGTTGTTCCGATGGTGGCCTTTACTGCTGCTGGCGCTGGCATTAGGCAGATTCCTTGATCGTGGATTTGTATGGGGCACGGGCGGCCATGTGCTGCTTTGGATTGGAATCCTCGGGTTGTTAGGCGAAACAGGCCATGACGAAATCACTCAGCGATGGTGGCCCATGATCCTCGTGTACTTCGGCGCCCTGGTGGCCCTTCGTTCCTTCATCCCAAAACCACCAAAGCCTTGCAAACCTGAGATCCTCACACCAACCAAAGAGACACAGCCATGAGCGACATGAACGAAACTCCCCTTGAAAACAAACCCCCTGTGCAAGGAGATGGCACGGGCCCGCGCAGTGCCTTCACACCAAAATTGGTATTGGGCGTGGCTCTGATCCTGGCGGGCGTGGCTTTCACCTTGGACAACCTGGGCTTGATGAGTGCTCATCTGATTCTTCGGCTCTGGCCGGTGGTGCTTATCCTTTGGGGCTTTGCGAAGCTTTGGCAGGAAGGCCTGCGTTACGGCGGGGGCGGCCTGTTTCTGGTGGCCATCGGCACCTTCTTTCTGTTGGTGATGTTGGGGCATGGAAATCTGGCGGAATCCCTGGCGCCCATGGGCCTAGTGGCCTTTGGCATCTGGATGGTCATGCGGGCGCTGCAGAAAAAGCGCAGCCCCACTCAAGGCCCCGTGGACCCCGAGCACTATGTCCAGGGCACCGCGATCTTTTGTGGAGCCAAGCGCCGGGTGGTTTCCCAGACCTTCGAGGGGGGTGAATTCACGGCCATCTTCGGTGGCTTTGAAGCGGATCTCCGGGGTGCGGTACCCGCCGGAAACCAAGTGAAAATGGATATCTTCGCCCTCTTTGGCGGTGGCCAGTTGAAGATTCCAGAAACATGGGTCGTGGTGAATCACGCCACCGCGCTTTTCGGCGGCATTGATGACAAGACGCAGGATGATTATTCCAAAGCCGCTGACCCAAGCGCTCCACGCCTTGTGCTCACAGGCGTTGTCCTTTTTGGCGGTCTGGAAATCAAGCACTGACTGAACAGGGAACCATGCATCCGATCCTCACCAGCCGCACCCGCCTTCTGGCCTACCTGCTTCTGTGGGTGCCTCTTGGCGGGCTGCTGGCTGGGCTCGCCATTATGCAAGGGTGGAGCCGCTTGGAAGCCCTGGCCCTGGCCATTCCCATGGCGGTCATGGGGGCTGGCATCTACCTTTCACCCTTTTACCTTTGCAAGGTCGTGAACGTAGAAAACCAGAGTCACCAGAACCTGTTCATCATTTGGGGGTTCGCAGCCATCATTGATGCAGGATTCTGGAGCGGGACAGCCTGGGGCGTGGCCCGGTTTCTCGGCCGTTTCGAAGCCCTGCACTCGCTACCCCAAAAGATCACACCGGCCCTGCCGGTGCTGTGGTCCCTGGGCGTCGTGCTGTATCTGGCCTCTGCCGCATTCTATTACCTGCTGATCGCATTACAGCGTGCACAGAAGGCCGAAGCGGAGCACCTCCAGTTGCGGATGCTGGCTCAGGAGGCGGAACTGAAAGCTCTGCGCGCCCAATTGAACCCTCACTTTTTATTCAACAGTCTGAACTCCATCAGCGCACTGACCACAGTGGATTCCAAACGGGCCCGTGAGATGTGTTTACTACTCTCGGATTTCTTGCGAAAAAGCTTGGGCTTGGGTGAACGCAAGCAGGTGGCGCTGCGTGAAGAGTTGGATCTGGTGCGGGCCTATTTGTCCATCGAGCAGATCCGTTTCGGCGAGCGATTGAAGGTAGCTTGGGCTGTCGCAGCCGAGGCCGAAGGTGCCCTGGTGCCGACCCTGCTGCTGCAACCCTTAGTGGAAAACGCCATCAAACATGGCATCTCTGTCTTGCCAGAAGGTGGCGAATTGCGCCTTCAAGCTTCGGTACAGCAGGGCACTGTGACCCTTAGGGTTGACAATCCAGCCGATCAGGATGCCCCATTGAAACCGGGCCTGGGGCTTGGTTTGCGGCAAGTTCGCCAACGGCTTTGGGGCCGCTTTCCCGATCGCTGCCGATTTGAATCGGGCTATGAAAACGGTCGGCATCACGTGGTGCTCAGCTTTCCCTTGGAGACGGAGCCATGACTAAAAACACCTTCACCGCTCTAATCGTGGATGACGAAGAACTGGCGCGGGGCTTGGTTCGGGAGCATCTGCAAGGTCATCCGGAAATAGCCATCCAGGCGGAGTGCGCCAATGGCTTTGAAGCCGTGAAGGCCGCCACAGAGCAGAAACCCGATCTGCTCTTTCTTGATATTCAGATGCCGAAGCTGGATGGCTTCGAAGTGCTGGAACTCCTGGACCCGCAGCCTGCAACCGTCTTCATCACAGCTTTCGATCAGTTCGCGATCAAGGCCTTCGAAGCCCACGCGGTGGATTACTTGTTGAAACCTTTCAGCGAGGCCCGCTTCGAAGAAGCTCTGACCAAAGCCAAGGCGAAATGCCTCGCCGGGGAGCTTTCCGTTCCCCGGCCTGCCGAACTCAGCGCCGCGGCCCGGGATACGTGGCCCCTGGAGCGCATCGTCGTGCGCGATGGCACCAAGGTCACCTTCATCAACCTGGACAAACTGAATTACATTCAGGCCCAGGATGACTACGTGGAATTGAAGACCGAGGGCCGCAGCTACCTGAAGCAGCAGACCCTTTCAAGCCTGGAAAACCAGCTGGACCCCAAGCGCTTCCTGCGCATTCATCGCTCCTTTATCCTTCCACTGGATCGCCTGACTCGTTTGGAACAAGGCCTTACGGACAGCTGGACCGCCATTTTGCGGGATGGAACAAAATTGCCGGTCAGTAAAAGCGGCTACGCCAAGCTCAAGGAGCTGATTGGCTAAGCCCCTGTATCTCTGCGGCGCTCAATCGTTCGATGCCCGATGCGGTGGTGACTTTTAGACGGCCATCTGCCTCCCAACCCATCGCCACGCCCTGTCCACGCTCCCATTGGATGGGCGTTCCGCCGGTTGGCCACAAAAAGGCCAGACTGAACCCGGCGGATAAATTCTGCCAGGCAGCAAGAATGCTCCGCGCCAAGTCGAGGGAATCAGGAACGATGGCGCCCAACTCAGCCAGGCTGGCCGCTGGAATGGCGCGGCCTTCCAAGGAAGGCGCACGATTCAGATTCACGCCAAGTCCCAGAATCAGGCGATCTCCGGCTTTCTCCCCGATGATGCCGCCGACTTTCACAAGCCGCCCATTTTTGTAGGCCACAAGGTCATTGGGCCATTTAAGACCCAGTTCCACGCCGCAGTCTTGCAAACATTCGGCGACCTTTGCCATGGCCCTTTGCAGCACGATGCCCGGTGGCAGATCCGGGGATGGCTGGGCCACCGACAACCACAATCCTGCGCCCGGAGCACTGATCCACGTGTTGCCCTGACGACCACGGCCTTCGGTTTGGGCATCGGCTACCACGGCGCAGGATCCCAATTCCGGATGACGGCGGAGAAAGCTTTGAGTGGAATCAATTTCGGCGAGATGAAGGAGTTCGTGCCGCCGTTTAGGAATAATCATCACGGGTGGGTACTGGTGGTATGGCGGACCAATTGCTCATTTCTATGCCAGATCAGCCGCAAGCCTTCCAGCGTCAGGTCCAACTCCACATACTGGATGTGTTTACTCGACTCCGAAATGACTGTGGCCAGACCGCCGGTCGCCACCACGGTTGCACCCGGATGTTCCACCAGCAAGCGTTCCAGGATTCCGTCCACCAAACCCACATAACCATAGAAAATACCCGATTGCATGGCCTGCACGGTATTGCGCCCCACCAGCCGCTCGGGCTCGGTGATCTCAATGCGCGGCAGCCGCGAAGCCCGCTGGAATAATGCCTCCGCGCTGATCTTCAGACCCGGCGCGATAAGGCCGCCCAGGTACTCCTTCTTCGAATTCACCACGTCGAAGGTCGTGGCCGTTCCAAAATCCACCGTAATGAGCGGCGCGCCATATTTCTCGATTCCGGCCACGGCGTTCACCAGGCGGTCCGCGCCCAACTCCGCAGGATTCTCGATCAGAACCTTGAGCCCGGTTTTTACGCCAGGCTCGATCCACAGGGGTTCCACATCAAAATAGGTGTGGGACCAACTCTGCAACACCGGGTGCAGCGGCGGTACCACCGAAGACACTACCAGGTGCTTGATCTGGGAAGGTTCCAACTCCTGATGCCGGAACAATGCCAGGGTGGAAAGCCCGTATTCATCGGCAGTGCGCTCCCGCGAGGTGGCTAATCGCCACGAGCACATGAGCGGTGCTTTCGGTCCCTTCGAAAGATCGAAGACTCCCAGCACGATGTTGGTGTTGCCGACGTCGACGGCAAGTAGCAGGCTCATGGGAATAGTGTGCCAGCTATG
>JANYBM010000091.1 GCA_025361125.1 Holophagaceae bacterium
CCGGTAGACCAGGGAAACTTCGGCATCCTTCACCAGGCGCCGGGCCGAGCGGACCGCGTCCATGGCGGAATTTCCTGCGCCGATGATCAGGATGCGCTTGCCGAGTTCCATGGGTTCTTCAGCCCGCACCTTGTCCAGGAAGTCGAGCGCGTCCATGACCCCGGGCGCATTCTCTCCTGGGATGTTCAGCCGTTTGCCCTTCTGAGCGCCGATGCTGAGGAAGACATAGGGATAACGCTCGCGCAGTTCCTGGAAGGGCAGATCCCGACCGATGGCTGTTCCCATATGGAACCGCACACCCAACTGGCGGAGGCGTTCAAGGTCGCCCTCGATCGCCGAGGTGGTCAGGCGGTAGCCGGGGATGACGCCGCTCACCATGCCGCCCAGCTCAGTTTTCGCTTCGAAGATCTCCGCATCGAAGCCCATCTTGGCCAGGTAGTAGGCCGCCGAAAGGCCTGCGGGGCCCGCGCCGATGATGGCCACCTTCACGCCGATATTCGGTCCGCATTTTTCGGCCGGAACATCACCGTGTTCAAAAGCGAAACGCTTGATTTCCCGGATGGCGACCGGGCCGTCGTAGAAATTGCGGACACAGCGTTCGATGCAGGGGCGGTCGCAGACGCTGCCCGTGACGCCGGGCTGGGGGTTGGTGCGCAGGATGACGTCCATCGCCGCGGATGGATCGCCATGGGCCACGTGCCATAGGTAATCGGGAATGTTCTGATGCGTCGGGCAGGCGTCCTGGCACGGTGCCGCGATGCAGTCGAAGTGCCCCAATGGCCGGTCGCCCTTGAAGGTGAGCGGGCGTTCGCTTCGGGCGTAACGCGGGTCTTTGGCCGCGGCGGTGGCGTGATGGGCGAGATTGAAGCGCGCACCCTTGCCGCCGGAGCTGGCATGAATGAACGAATCGAGGTTGTTCGCGCCAATGCGGGTCATCGCCCCTTCCAGGTTGACCAGGTATTGCTGGAGACGCGCGAAGCCGCCGGGCTTGAGGAGATCCGTGCAGACGGTGATGGGCGACAAGCCATCCGCCACCAGATCGGCAAAATTATGGGCATCGGCCCCGCCGCAGAAACTGATGGGCACCGCGCCGTCCAACTCGGCTGTAACTATTTCGGCCAGTTTCAGTGTCAGCGGATGCAAGGCCCTGCCAGACAGGTACATCATTTTTTCATTGGGCGGGAAGATGGGCCGCTTGTTCGCCACCTCCAACGTGTTGGAGAGCTTGATGCCGAAACTTTGGTCGCAGCTGTCGGCCACCTGAGCGAGATTCTTGAGCATCTCGATCGCATCTTCGAAAACCGGGTCGTGCTCGAAGGCCGCATCCGGGACTTCGATCGCAAAGCCGAGGGTCTGGTTGAGCAGGCCGCGTAGCCGTTCAGGTCCCAGCAAGGTTGGGTTGAGCTTCACCCAGGTTTCAACGCCGAGCTCCAGGAGCAGATGCCGTCCGATCCGTTCGATCTCCGCCGGAGGACAGCCGTGCATCGTCGAGAGTGTGATGTGGTTGGAAAGCTGGTGCGGAATCTCGATATCACGGACGCCGGGATAGACCTTCGCCACGGTCTCGATGGCCGCCGGAAGGAATTCGCTCGCGTCGCGCATGCAGGCGATGAAGCGCTGCACCCGTTCATGCTGGATGCCCTCCAGGTTGTAGCCCACGCTCATGTTGAAGAGCATCCCGGGATTCTGGAGGCCCAGTTTGTGCGCCAGCGCATGCACCAGCACCCAGCCGTTCAGGTACTCGTCGAAGGACTGCTCGAGCTTCAATTCCTGCGACCACTCACAGTTGTAGGCTTCGTCCGCAGCGTCGATGCAGGGACGGCTGACCTCGATTTCATCCAGGATCTGGACGGTTTTCAGCTCGATGAAACGGGCTCCGCACAGCCAGCTGGCGACAATGTTCTGGGAAAGCTGGCTGTGGGGCCCGGCGGCGACACCCAGCGGCGCGGCCAAGGTGCGGCCGAACATCTGCGAGGCCAGCCGAGGACCAGGAATCTGGAAATTCTGCTTTGGAATTCCCAGCACGCTCTCGCTGCGCTGGAGCTCGCTGAAAATCCAGCGCGCCAGCAGCCCGAGCGGGGCCGTGCGGAATGCCTTTTCCATAGTTCAGAACTCCTGGGAAAGCGCGGGCGGAAGCTTATCGGGCCGCGAACACGCTCGGGAAGCGCGCGAGGAACGCGATGGAATGCTGCAGCTCCCGGAGATCCACGCACTCGCCGATCTTGTGCGTGTTCTGTTCGATGCCGGGGCCGAGGCCGAACATCGCCGGATGCTTGTAGGCGCCGGAGACCACCCACTGCTTGGTCGCGTTCACCGGAATGGTGCTGTCATCT
>JANYBM010000097.1 GCA_025361125.1 Holophagaceae bacterium
AACAGCACGTTGTCCGGCACCACCACCGCCGCGCGTCCATGCTGCTTGAGGATGGTGAAAATGTGCTGGAGAAAGTTGAGCTGCTTGTTGCTGGTGCTGGCCCAGAAATCGTCACGGTTGATGATCAGCGATTCCTTCGACGACTCGCCCGCCTCGTTCACGATGGTGACGCTGCTCTTCTTGCCGAAGGGCGGATTGGCCAGCACCAGCTCGTATTCGCCATGCTTCCCGGCCAGGGCGTCCTTTGTGACGACGGGCAGGTCCTCCTCCAGGTCCCCGCCGATGCCGTGAAGCAGCAGGTTCATGGCGCAAAGACGGGTGACGCTGTCCACCAACTCGATGCCATAGAAGGTGCCGCTCTTGAGCTGCTTCTTCTGGGCCCGGTCCAGGGCGTGGTGCTTGGAGAGGTAGTCGTGGGCGGCCAACAGGAAGCCGCCGGTGCCGCAGGCGGGGTCGCAGATGGCTTCGCCGGGCCGGGGGGCCACGGCGTCCACCATGGCGGCGATGAGGGCGCGAGGTGTGAAGTACTGGCCGGCGCCACCCTTCACATCCTCGGCGTTCTTCTGCAACAGGCCTTCGTAGGCATCGCCCTTCACGTCCGCCGAGAGGCTGGACCAGGATTCCTTGTCGATGAGGTCCACGATGAGGCGGCGCAGCTTGGCCGGGTCCTGGATCTTGTTTTGCGCCTTGCGGAAGATGACACCCAGCATGCCAGGGCGCTGGCCAAGGTCTTCCAGCACGTGCCGGTAGTGGATCTCCAGGGCGTCGCCATCCTTGGCCAGCAGGGATGGCCAGTCCTTGCCTTTGGGGATGGGCGAAGGCTTGTTGAAGGGCGGCCTCGACTGCTCGTCCGCCATTTTCAAGAACAGCAGGAAAGTAAGCTGCTCGACGTAGTCCCCGTAGGACAGGCCGTCATCCCGCAGGATGTTGCAGTAGTTCCAGAGCTTTTGGACGAGGGCGGCGGGGTTGCTCATGATTCCATTTTCTTTCGGCCAAGTGCGGGCGGCCGCTTCAATGCCTTCACGGTCTTTTCAAAATCCGCATCCACCGGGCGCGGTTGGGAATCTATCAACCCACGATAGCGCTCGTACTCCAGCTCGGCCTTGGTCCTGGCGGCTTCGGCGGATACCTTGCCCGCGTGGTCCAACAGGTCCCGACCGGAGATTTTCAGGAATTCATCCAGCTTCGTCATCCAGTCCTGCATCGTCATCGGTTTTCGCTCCAGGGCCTGAAGCTCGGCGTATTCGATGTATAGGTTCACGATGCGGTTCAAGACCTGCAATTCCACCTCGGTGAGGTAGTTCTTGGCGACGGATACATCATCCTTCCGCACCACACCACCTAGGCGCGTCGTTTTCAGGCCCATGAAGGGCTGCTCCGAATCCGCCCGCTCTTGGATGATCTCCGCAGCGGTGTGGCCGTGGGTGGCCCAGTGCATCTTGTTCTGGACGGTGGCGAAAAACAGATGGGAAAGCTCCGCATCCGGCGTGTAGTCCACGCTGGTCGCATAGATATCGAGTACCTTCTGGTAAAAGCGCCGCTCCGAGGAGCGGATGTCGCGAATGCGCTCCAGCAGCTCGTCGAAGTAGTCCTTCTGGCCCTTCCCCGGTGGGTTTTTAAGCCGCTCATCGTCCAGGGTGAAACCCTTCACCAGGTACTCGCTCAAGCGCGCGGTCGCCCACTGGCGGAACTGGGTGCCCCGGTGGCTGCGCACACGGTAGCCCACGGCCAGGATGGCCTCCAGCCGGTAGTGGCGCAGCCTCCGCGTGACCTCGCGGCCGCCCTCGGCGCGAACTTGTAAGTAATCCTTACAGGTTGCCGCCTCCGGCAATTCCCCCTCGGAAAAAATGGCCTTCAAGTGCAGCGTCACATTCTGCGGCGTGGTCTGGAAAAGCTCCGCCATCTGGGCCTGCGTCAGCCAGATCGTTGCCTCTTCAAACCGGCACTGGATGCGGGTGCGTCCATCTTCCGTCTGGTAGAGGAGGAATTCGCCACCGAGCGGAGAAGAGGCTGGAGTCAAGTCGCTCATACGACGGTTCCTTGCGGTTCGCTTACCCAGAGGCGCAGATGCTTCGAAGATTGGGAGGAAGAATCGTTCTTCCTCCGCGTTCCCCGCAACTCTGCATGAGTCTCCTGGATCGTTCTCGCAAGTACTTTCCGGGGCTTGGCCGG
>JANYBM010000171.1 GCA_025361125.1 Holophagaceae bacterium
GGCTATGAACCCGGGCCTTGGGCGCTGGGGTTCGTTAATGCGCCGTCACCGCGATTCCATACCCGCGAGCAGTCTGGGTTCCATCCGTCAGGGCGCTGGCATTGCCGTTCCGCCAGACCTTGGCGACATTCGAGGTGGCGCTGGACTCGTACCCAGCGACAAATACGTCGCTGCCGCTAACCGCCAGACCGTAGGCGCGGGCGTCCTGGGATCCATCCGTGAGGGAAGTGGCTTGGCCGTTCTTCCATATTTTCGCGATGTTATTTATGCCGTTGTATTCGTATCCGGCGACATACACATCGCCTCCGGTCACGGTCAACCCGATCGCGTAGGCATCCTTCGTCCCATCCGACAGCGCCGAGGCCACGCCATTCTTCCAGATCTTGGCGACGTATTTGATTCCGTTGGATTCCCCGCCGACGACGTAGACATCGCTTCCGGCAATGGCAATACCCGATGTAAAGGCATCCCGAGTGCCATCCGTAAGCGACGTGATGATGCCATTCTTCCAAACTCGGGCGAAATAGCGCGACCCATTGTATTCGTCGAACGCGATGTAGACATCATTTCCAGACACAGCCACGCTTTCCCCGAAGGCATTCTGGGTACCATCGGTGATGGCACTGCCTACAGCGTTCTTCCAATACTTGGCCACGTACTTTGTCCCGATGCGCTCATACCCCACAGCATGGACATCGGTTCCAGATACCGCCAAGCCATCTGCCAGCGCAAAGTTGGTCCCGTTCGAGAGGGAGATGGGGTTGCCGTTTTTCCATACTTTCGCGACACCTATGGTTCCCGCGTACTCATACCCAGCGGCATAGACATCCGATCCGGATATGGCAATGGCGTAAACATCGGCGACCCCAGTTCCATCTGTCAATGCAGTGGCAACGCCGTTCTTCCAGATCTTGGCGATGTCGTTGGTCCCGTTGGATTCACGTCCAGCCACGTAGACGTCGATGATCGGCGCTCGCACGGTGAGGGTGAGGATGGCGGTAGCGCTACCGCCGG
Source organism: Holophagaceae bacterium (assembly GCA_025361125.1). GTDB lineage: Bacteria > Acidobacteriota > Holophagae > Holophagales > Holophagaceae > JANXPB01. The sequence continues at coordinate 1,015 of JANYBM010000171.1, forward strand.
AGTTTGAAGCCGTAACGGTATAGCTGGCCGAACTGACAACTGCCGTAGGCGTCCCTGAAATAACGCCGGTGCCGGCATTCAGGACCAAACCCACTGGCAGTCCCGGGGCTACGGCATAGGAGGCCACGGCTCCGCCGCTGCAGGTGGGTGTGTTTGGAGTGATCGCGACCCCAGTCAGGTAGGTTGCCTGCGGGAGGGAATAGGCGAGGTTGCTTGGCGGCGTCACCGCCGGAGTGTTCCCGCCGTTGCTGCTACAGGCAAGCATGGCCAACAGCCCAGTCACGGAAAAAAATCCCGCAAGGAAACGATGCAGCACCCAGCGCATATTACCTCCCGCAGCTAGCACGCACGTCCTGTATACATATAAAAACACTTTTTGCAAGATAAAATACCTTGAATTGCTAGCGTTGCACCCTAAGTTGCTAAACAGCACTGAAGCGGTGGTCAAACGGGTGCGATTTACTTTTCTCCACGAGTGTTGGTTGCAGCCCTAGCCGCGCTTCTTTCCGAGCTTCGGCCCCCGCACGGTGCCTTTGGGCGGTTTGTTTCTGGAAGTAGGGGCCGGGCGGTCATCCCGGCTCCTGGCTGGGGGTTTGCCAGTCCTGGCTGGTTTTTCGGTTCGGGCAGGCCGTTCCGGGGAACGCCCTGGCTTGTCCCTGGAAGGTGGTCGGGCTTCGTTGCGCGTTCGCAGTGCGGGTTTCGGTCCTCGGCGCTCGGGCACGAAGTCCGACTCCCGTAGGGTGGCGGGACCGGCCAATGTTGGGACGAACGTGTAGGGCTTGCCTTTAGCGTCGCTGGCGGTGGCTTCGGCCACCCAGGCGCTGACGCGGCGCAGGTCCTCGTCCACGCCGATGATCTCGACCTTTACCGCATCGCCGATGGAAAGCACCACCTGCCCCTTCATGCCGGTGGCCTTGGTGCGGTTCTCGTCCAAGAAGAAGTTGCCACCCAGGGCGCCCAGGGGCACGCCGACTTCCACGAAAGGCGAGTCCAATCGCACGAAGGCCACCTTGGGCGAAAAGCCTTGGATGCGGCCCGAGAAGCGGCGGCCGAGCTTGGGTTTCATCAGGAGGCAAGTCTTCCAGCGATCATTTTCCCGCTCGGCTTCGGTGGACTTCTGCTCGGCGTCGCTGGCCTGTTTCGCGATCAGGGCCATCTGGGCGTGGAGGGTCTCGGGCAGCTTTTCGCCGCGCAGGATTTTGCGCAGATTGCGATGCACGATGAGATCCGGATAGCGGCGGATGGGCGAGGTGAAATGCAGGTAGTCCTGCAAGGCCAGGCCTGAGTGTCCGATGTTGTCGGCACTGTATTCCGCGCGTTTCAGCGAACGCAGCAGCATGGCGTTGAGCATGACTTCCAGCGGCCCGCCGCGGATCTTGTCCAGCAGTGCGTTGAGCACTTCCGGTGTGGGCACTTCATTGACCCGCAACAGTCCCAGTGAACGGGCGATTTCAGCGAAGGTCTCCAACTTTACGGGATCAGGTTCGTCGTGGATGCGGTAGATGGTGGGGATTTTTTTCCGCGTGAAGAAGCGCGCCACGGCCTCGTTGGCGAAGAGCATGAACTCCTCGATCATGGTGTGGGCTTCGTGATGCGCGTATTTGCGCGCGTCCACGGGACGGCCTTCCTCATCAAAGATGAATTCGGTCTCCTCGCTTTCGAAGGCCAGCGCTCCGCGGTCCATGCGTTTCGTGGTGAGCTGCCGGGACAGCACCAGGCATTGGTCCAGCAGCCCACAGACTTCCTCGCCAAGTTCGGCCCGTTTGCGCGGCGACAAATCCAGGCAGGCTTCTTTCACTTCGTCGTAGGTCAGGCGTTTTCTCGATCGGATCACGCTTTCCGTGAAACGCGTTGCCACGATCTCAAGCTCGGGAGAAATGGTCATCCAGGCGGTCATGGTCAAGCGGTCCACGCCTTCTCTGAGCGAACAAAGATCACCGCTGAGCCGGTCGGGAATCATGGGGATCACTTCGTCGGGGAAATAGACACTGGTGCCCCGGAGATTCGCCTCGATATCCAGCGGTCCGCCTTCCTTCACGTAGTGGCTCACATCGGCGATATGAACCCCCAGGATCCAGCCGCCGCCCTCGTTGTCAGGCAACACCTCCAGCGAGATGGCGTCGTCGAAATCCTTGGCGGTGGGCGGATCCACCGTGACGATGACGAGGTTCCGAAGATCCTCGCGGCCTTGGGTCCATTCCTCGGAAATGGTGGTGGGGAAGGGAGCCAGTTCGCTCATCACTGCCGCTGGGAATTCCGTGCGGAGATTGAATAACGCGGCAGTGAGCTTATTTTCGATTTTCAGATCCGTGGACTTGCCTAAGCGGGCCACGACCGTGCCGCGCAGCTGCTTGGATGCCAGATCGGGATCCAGCAGCACACTGACGAAATCGCCGTCCTGGGCCAACTCTGTTTCGGGTACGGCGATGATCTGGGACATGCGCGGCTCGATAGGGATGGCCCGCCAGCCCCATTCCTGTTTCTGCAAATGCGCGGGCAGCGGATCGGTGCTGCGGGCAAGGATTTTCAGGATGCGGGCCTTGACCCGGCCTTCGTTGGTTTCGCCGCTGATCTCAGCTTGTACACGATCGCCGTGGATGGCGTCGTGGGTTTCGCGCCAGTCCACCAGGATGTCCATTTTGGCGGCTTTGGTGAGTCCCATAGGGCGCAGAAATCCGCCGGTACCTTCGGGCTGGCCCAGGTAGGTGGCTTCAAAGGTCTCAAAATCCCGGTAGGCCACCCCAGCCTTGGGTGGCACAGATTCCCTTGACCTGGCCGGTCGGCGATCAGTCGCGTGGGGTGTGGATTTCGGGATGAAGCGGCTCTTGCCATGGTTGGTCATGCACCAGGATATCAGGTGGATAACTGGGGGCTGGCGGTGGCCCCTATAGACCTGTTGCAGTGGAGAAATTTCCGCGTAGGTTTTTAACCCGGATCCTGCAGAAGCCAAGTCACCCGTGCAATCTCAGTACCCAGTTCAATCTCCACAGGCTGGCCAAGTCCGAAAAGAGTCTCAAGACTATGCCGCTAGGCCAAAAGCGCCTTGATGGTGGCCGCGAGATCCTCGATGTGGCGGCTGAAGATGCTGTGGTGGTTGCCTGGAATCTCGTGGACTTCCACCCTGTTGGCAAGGGCCTCCCAACCCATGGCGGTGCCGCCTCTCTTCAGGTCCATTGCGGTAGCCAGCAAATGAATGCTTCCGGCGAAGGTGCCCGGTTGGTAGGAAGTCATTGCGTGGGCATAGAGGGAGGTGAGGATTTCCCGGCGAATCAGGGTGGTTTGTTTCTGGATCTGGATCCCTGGGGGGATGGGTGGCCTTTTGTCGGCTGACCGGCCTAACTCCGCGACGGCGGGTGGGGACACCAGGACCAGCAGCTCCACCTTCTCGCCTTGGGCATCGAGCCGTTTGGCCAGTTCGAACGCAACCAGAGCGCCATTGCAATATCCGCCCAGAAGGTATGGACCCCTGGGCTGGGCTTCACGGAGAAACGGAAGGTAGCGGTCCGCCATGGCCTCGATGGTGGTGGGATCTGGCTGGCCTGGCAGGCCGTCTGGCTGGAACGTGTAGAAGGCTTGGTTCTCCCCGAGCAGGCGCGCGAAGCGGGGGCAGTGGAAACCCCACCCGTTAAAGTCGCCGTGGACGAAGAAGAACGGCTTCCGGTCGCTGCCCGCCTGCACGAATATGATGGGTGCAGCAGAAGTGGCCGCTCCATCTTGGAGAGTGCCTACCAGGGAGCCCAACGTGGCGCAGCGGAAGAACGCCTCAGGTGCAACCCTGACCCCGATCTCCCGTTCGATCCGCAGAAGCAGCTCCACGGCCTTCAGGGAATCCCCGCCGCTCTGGAAGAAATCGTCCGTGAGCTCGGCCGGAGAGTCATTCAGGGTCTCCTCCCAGATCTGGGCGAGGATCAGCTCAACGATCTCCATCGGCTGGCGAACCTGCTCCAGGAGGACCGGAAGGGCGCGGAGTTTGGCGAAATCCACACGTCCCTCGGAATCCCGGGGCATGGCCCCCAGCGCCACGAAAGCAGAAGGAATGATGCATGATGAGCCTTCGCGCAGGATGAAGTGTGAGGGGCTTTCGCGCGAAGGCTCCGGCCTCACCACTGCAAAGGCCACCAGATGAAACTGGCCCTTGGAGTCACGCTTGGGCAGCACCGCGCAGCGCAGGACTGCGGGATGCCTGAGCAGGACGGATTCGGTGGCTATGGCCTCTGCCCATTCCTCTGAGGGGGCCTCAGCCAAATCCAGCTCGAAAGCCTGGTGGACTCCAGGAGTCAGGGCCTCCTTCCAATGTTCAGCAAGTGCGCTTCGTTGGATCTTCCCCGCTGCGTTCTTTGGGATTTCTCCAACGCAGAGGATGCGCAAGGGAACTTTGTAAGGCGCCACCCGCTCCGCAAGGAATTGCCTCAGGGCAGGTTCGCTGAGCACCGTGCCGGGACTGGGAACGATTGCGGCGGCAACTGCTTCGCCAAGGCTTCGATGGGACATGGGAAAGGCCACGGCTTGCCTGACACCGGGGTGAGCAAGAAGGGCTTCCTCCAGCTCGCGCGGCGAAACTTTTTGGCCGCCCCGGTTGATGAGTTCCTTCACTCTCCCCCGGATGAACAAATACCCATCCGCATCGAAGCAACCGAGGTCGCCAGTGCGGAACCAGCCCTCCTGGAAAGCTGCCACATTGGCCTCGGGTTGGCCCTCATAGCCAGAAAAGACGTTTGGTCCACGGAGGATGATCTCTCCGGTTTCACCCTGGGACCGCAGGCTGCCATCTTCACCCAGGATTGCAACTTCCGGCCCGGCCGGGAGGCCCACGGACCCTGCCTTTCGGGCCAAAGGAGGCTGGGGGTTGCTGGCAATCAACAAGGTCTCGGTCATCCCGTAGGATTCAATGACCGGCACCTGGAACAGGTCTTCCAATCTCGCCAGAAGGATTGGAGGAAGGGGCGCCGCAGATGAGCGGATCTGAGTCAGGGACGTGGACTTCGCAACAAAGGGATGCAACCCAGCATAATCGGCGATGGATTGCTGGATGGTGGGAACCGCGGTGTACCAAGTGGGTTGGAAGACCTCCAACCACTCGAAAAATTCAGTGACCCCGAAACCAGGAATGCAGACCACGCTCCCACCTGAACTGAGGCTCGACAACACCGCCGTATTCAGACCGGAAAGGTGGAAGAGAGGCATGAGGTTGAGACAACGGTCCTTCCCGGTGAGTTGCAGGGCGGCCATGGTGTGCCGACTGGAGGCGAGCAGGTGCCGTTGCAACAAAGGAACCCGCTTGGGGTGCGAGGTTGTGCCAGAGGTGTGGAGGATGAGGGCGGTATCCTCCGCCTTGGCACGGCCACCATGGCTGGCCTGGGCTTCCGGCAATTTCTCAGAGGACAGGCTGAAGCGTCCGCCCTCGCTGTCTGGACTTGGGGCCAACTCGATCAGAGGAATGTTCAGGAACGCCGCGGCGGCCCGGGCAGGGGAATCAGCGCCAAGGGGAATCACCAGTGCCTTCGGGTTGATGTCCTGGAGGTAGAAAGCGAATTCGGCTTCCTGATAGGCCGGATTCAACGGCGCGTAGGAGGCCACAGCGGTAACTCCCAGGAACGCAGTGGCGGCCTCCGGTCCGTTGGGGAGCACCGCCGCCACCCGGTCATTTCTACCGATGCCGTGCCCATTGAGGAAAGCACCGATCAGGTCTACCTGCCTCAGCAGCTCCCCATAGGAAATCGCCGAGCGCCCGGGTGACAGGATGGCGGGCGTCGGGGCAAAATTCAGGAGGGTATCCAGCAGGTCCCCTAGGCACTCGGCTTCGAGAATCGTGTGCGCTACTTGCGGGTTCATGAACAACATCCTTGAAGTTCGAGTGTCAGAAGCAGGCGAGAGGACTGCATTTACCAGGTGTGGATTGCTGGAGTGCCGTCAGCGGCTTCAGGATCGGTCAAGGATCGTGGAGCAGTGTTCCGTAACCCTGGACTGGCTCCTGGATCCCCGCAAGTCGGAAAGCGCCCCACAAAGAAACCTGATTGGTAGATAGGACAGGCTTACCGAGCTCCACCTCGAGCATTTGAAGAATATCCAGGGCGCTCCAACCCGCATTGCTGATGAAGATGGCATCCGCTTCAGGAACATCAACCTCCTTGGCCAGCCGATACATCCTGGAGGGCGGAACATCGATCAGTTCGCCCACATCCAGCAGCTGCAGCCCCTTGAACTTCAGGACCTCAAAACCATGGGCTTCGATGAAGGTTTTCTCCCGCTCATTGATTTCATCCACGTAGGGTGTCGCCAAACAGACTTTTTTTAGACCCAGTTTCTTAAACGCTTCGATCATGGCGGTGGAAGCAGTCGTGGTTGGAATTCCGGTGGCCTGCTCGATCCGGTCGATCAATTCCAGGTCGTAGCCATGGCCCTTGATGAAACTCCCGCTGCTGGTGTTCCAGAGAATGACGTCCGCCTTCGGCATGACCATCCGCCGGGCGGCCTCCACGACTCCCTCCCCTACCTGGGTTAGCTGTTCGACGGAATCCTGGGTGATGGGCTGGGCCACGCCTGCCAGGATCAAGGCGACCCCTTCAGGAGCGATCTTGTGGAAATCCGCCGTGACCGCCATGCCCACGGCGGGGGTGATGACACCGATGCGGGCCCGCCAGCCCAGGCGCTCGGTTGTTTTTGTGAGCATCCTTTTGGGTTCTGCCTTCATCATAATTCGAAGCCACCGGTGACACTGATGGCCAGGCCGGTCAGAAAATCCGCTTGGCTGGAAGCGAGGAAATACGCGACGTTGGCGACGTCCAAGGGCTGAGCCACACGCCCAAGTGGCGTCTCCCGGGCGCGGTCCCGGAGGATTGCTTCACGGAAGACGGCGGGGGGAACGCCCTCAGGTGCTGCGAAGGCCGCTACATGATCGAACCGCTCCGTATCCACGGGTCCGGGACAGATCGCGTTGACAGTAATACGGTGCGGTGCCAGTTCCAATGCCAACGATTGGGTGATACCGATGAGTGCGAATTTAGATGCTGAATACGCCGCGTAATTCGCCCGACCCCGCTTCCCCATACACGAAGACATCGTGATGATCTTGCCGCCGCCGCCCCGCTCGATCATGTGGCGGGCCACGGCTTTCGAGCAAAGATACGTGCCCTTGACGTTGACTCGCAGCACGGCGTCAAAGGCGTCCTCGTCTACGTCCACCAAGGGCTGCCGGTCCCGGCCCGGCGTGGAGGCAGCGTTGTTGATGAGCAGATCGAGGTGCCCGAACCGTTGCAAGCCTGCTTCTACGATCCCGGCAACCTGCGCACTGTCGCCGATATCACCATGGACAGCTAGCGCCTGGCGGCCCCCGGCCCTTATTTCCTCCGCCACGCTGGCGATGCCCCGCCACCCGGCTGCGCTGTCTTCCGGCCTGAAAGCCCCAGGGCCTCGGTCCAGATCGGTCACCACCACATCGGCACCCTCGCTTGCAAGTCTCAGTGCGATGGCGCGCCCGATCCCGTGCCGACCACCTGCCCCCGTGACGAGCGCCACTTTGCCAGCGAGATCATGCACCATCAACTCCTGTGGTTGGATCGCGAGGATTCCTGCGGCCATTTGCCGTTCTCGTCCCGCCTGTCTCAGACAAGCTATACCATTTAGGGACAAAGGATTCCATGCACTCTTGCCAGGCATTATCACGCCAGCGAATAAAAATTACACGAGCCTGTTTACCTACGGATGCACCCTAAGGACGCTGACCTAGGGGTTTCAAAATCACGGAGCGCCCGAGGCCGGGAGTAATGGCAACGGCCTGCGGAATTATGCCTCTGTACCGCTATGCCTTCGGATTGCATAGGGCCTTACTTCCGCACCAGCATGTGCTTGGCGAGGTACCCCTGAAAACGCCCCAGCGCCAGCGCCAGGTGCAAGGTGCCAAGCAGGCCAAAGAAGCCTCCGACGGCGTTGAGAATCAGTATCCAGCCGGTGTGCGGAAGCTGCCCGTAACCAAAATCGACCGTGAGAGTGGAACCGAAAAACCAGTGGGCGAAAGGCGCCAGCATGAAACTGATGGAGAGCGACAGGCCCGTGACCATGAGCGTGAAGAAAAGGACTCCCAAAGGGAGGTGCAGCATCAGATAGGCCAGGCTGGTCCAGGTGTGGCCGTCGCTGAGCAGGCTCTTCAATCGTTCCAGCCAGCCCTTGCCTTCGGGCAGCAGGCTCGGACGCCGTGGCATGCGCACATCCAGCAAGGCTTCCACCAGACGCCCTTCCACCAAAGCCAGCATTCGCACGGAGCCCAGGAAAGCGATGGCGAAGGGGATTCCGATGATGAGGATAAAGAGGCCCAATGAAAGGCTGAGGCCTGTCACGGCCCATGTGAAGAAGAAAATCCCCGTACCCAGGGACATCACCAGGTAGAGCAGGGATGTATAGGCCTTGGGTGTTCTCAGTACCTCAAAAAGGCCCGGCCAAGGGGCTAACGGCGTGTCGGCATCTCCTGCAGTCAGGGCGCCCTTGGGATGCAGCGCATGGGCCACCATGGCTTCCCGCTCCAGGTAGGCTTCGGCCACTTCTTCCGGTGAACCGAAAGCCGCCAGGAGTGACGCCAAGGCCTCAGGTTGGGACAGCTCAGGATGCTCCACTTTCATGGCTGCCAGGCCGCTGCTCAAGTGGGCCTCCGCATCCCACACCGCATCCTGCACCAGGGCAGGGTCGGCATCCTTGAGTGCGGTTTTCAAACCATTCAAGTAGGACTCGATGGACTCAAACATGATTCACTCCTTTCAACATCGCATTCACACATTGGCTGGTGAGCTTCCACTGTTGGGTCCAGGCGGCCAGTGCTTTCCGACCGTCCTTGGTGATCCGGTAATACTTCCGGGGCGGACCCGCGATGGAAGGTTCCACGCGGCTGTCCAGCAACCCGTAGGATTCCAGCGACCGCAGTGCCGGATAGAGCGCTCCCAGCTTGGTGATGGGGGCCCGCTCCTCCAGTTCCTTGGCGATGTCGTAGCCATAGCGGGGCTCTGAGGCCTGAGCCAATGTGGCCAACAAGATCAGCCCCACGGTCCCCGCATTGAGTTCTTTCTGGAATTTGCGTTCCAGGTCATCCAGCAAATCAGGTTCCATGAGTGCCTCCATGTACTGTGATACGTTCAGCATGAAGATAGTATTAGTATCAAGTTAATAATAGCAAGCAACAAATGGAGCCAGGCTGTGGGCCATCAGCCTGGAACTATTGGCCATCAGCCTTGGAGTCAGGCCGGGTCCACTTCGCCGCGAATATCGAGTTTGACGAGGGACATTGCCTCTTTGGAGATTCTACCGGCCGGGATTCCTCCCCACGTTTCGCCATCCGGTACCCGGCTGCCGGGCAGCACTACGCTTTGGGGCAGGATCACGGCGCCCTCGCCGATTTCCACGTCGCCCATGACGCAGCAGCCGGCGCCGAGGGTGGCTTTGTCGCCGATCACGATGGGGGCCACCACCAGGTTTCCGCCGCCGCCATAGTGGGCGAAGATGCGCACCGATCCTCCGAGCGCCGCATCATTGCCGATGGTGATGAGCTGGGGATCGCTGATGTATTCGGTGTTGATGAAGGCGTGGCGTCCGATTTTCATGCCCATGGCTTTGAGGAACCACACCCCAAAGGGCGTTAGCGTGACGAAGGGCAGAAAGGTGAAACGGACCAGATAGAAAAGGGCATTGTGCAGGAACCAGGGCACCGCCACCAACTGGTAGTAGCCTCCCTTGAATGGCCGAACGCGCGTGGGCAGTAAAAAATTGAAGATGGGCACGACGATGAGGAGATGCAGGCCGAATCCAAAAAAGCACAAGGAGCCGAGGAAGCCAAGCCAGATCCAATGCAGCACCGGTGGTAACCCTGCGCCCAGGCCCGCGCAGCGGTGCCAGCCCCACAGCACCGGGGCCAAAGCCAAGCCCAACGCGGCGGAAGCCAGCACATACACCACCAGTACGACCACCGCATAGCTCGCCCGGGCGAAGCGCCGAAGCAAAGTCTCCAGTCTTCCGCTGGGTGGAGGACTTTTGGAATGATCCTTGGCGAATTCACTCATGGGGACATCTTCGCACTTGATCGCGCAGAGGCGCGGAGAAAGTGGAAGTAGGAGCAAGTGGCCTTCTGGCCTCAGACATGCATTGCCATTTTCAATTGTCTGCAGCAATCGGCTCTGCGGCTGTGCTTCCTACCGATTCGCAACTTTCTGTTTTTCTCGGACGGTCCAAGTATCTCGGTCAATGATGACCTTCCACCCATAGGTCTGATTTTGGACCTTCACAAAAACTTCCCAGCCGCCTGTTGCTCCATTCAAGTCGATCCGACGCGCCGCGGTAGCTTCTCCGCCAACTTCCACTGCGGCTATATCCTTTGCTTTTTTCGCTTCATAGCGTTCCCGCCGTTCTTGCGATGCTTGTTGTGGTCCTTGCAGGCCCGGCATCGTTGTGATTGAGTGAATGGGGAAAAATGCTGCACCCGCGCACAGCCAGATAGCACTTTGCATCAATTTCGCTCTCATGGTTTTCTCCATTCCCAAGAAACACGTTCTGGGATGAGAAACAGCTCACGATCCGTGCCAATGTTAACGGGATCAACGGGTTGGCCAGAACCCATCGTTTGATCTGGATCCATTCGTGCGTTTCCTGCGTTGCTGCCTTTATGCTGAAGCTGCCCGCTCCCCGGTTGGACCGGTTGGATACGGTAACCCCCATCATTTGGGTTCAAGGGGAAATCAGGAATACCGACGGTTCAAACCTGGTTTCATGATCCATCCATTAAGATATCTATATGCATCTGGTTCTGCTTCGGCTCTCTGCTCTTGGCGATATCCTGCGCGTGTTCCCCGCTTGGTGGAACTTGCACGAAGCCTTTCCCAAGGCTCATTTCCAGGCGGTGGTAGAGGATCGCCATGCGTTTCTTCTGGAGCCGCTGCCCTGGTTGGAGCCCGTGATCGTGCGACGCAAAGAACTTTCAACTCCCTTGAGGGCAATTCGGGAGTTGCAGGCTGTGGCCGCTAAGCTTCGGGGAGCTGATGCGAGCCTGGATTTTCACGGCATCTTGAAATCCGCACTGATCCCAAAATTCGCAGGGATCAATGAG
>JANYBM010000161.1 GCA_025361125.1 Holophagaceae bacterium
CGAATACCCGAACCGCGCCAGCGGGCAGTGCTTCCCCTCCATGTAGGAGGACGACACGTCGTAGAGCACCAAACAGCCATTGGTCAGATGCTTCCTGGCCAGGGCATCCTCGATCTTCCCCTGCCGCGCCACCAGCCAGTCCATAGCCGCATACAGTTCGTTCTCGTCAGCCCCTTCCACCCCAAGCACCTGCCCCAGCGTGGAGGATCGGCTTCCTTCCGCCAGCAGCCCCGACAAAGACAACTTGCTCCCCGCGTGCAGCACCCGCCCTGCCACCAGCGCCATCGTCAGATCCTTCTCCCGGCTCTTGCGCGTGGCAAAGATTCTGTCGAAACCCAACTCCCGCATGGTCCCCACCACCGCGGCCACATGGCCGTGGGGCCTCGCCTCGGCCAGTTCCATTGCGCCCGCAGCCGGTCCAACCGCCTCGCCTTTAAGACCCAGCCGCAGAACCTCGACAAGGTGATCCGGCAAGGACGAAAGATTGGCCACGGTCCGCGACTTGACCTGGTTGCCTTCGCGGTAGGAATGGCGCAACAGGTGATTGCAATAGACCTTGTCGCCTACCTTCCGACGGGTGGTCACCACATGGACAGCCAAACCTTTGATGGGCATACACCCAATATCGGCCCATGGGAACCCGTGTCAAGTGATATTAGTGCCTACATTGTGCAATATTAAAACAGCTCAAAGACACGTCATGACTGCATCCGCTCCCGAAATCCATATGGAACTTCAGGCCTAGCAGGGCCTCCCCGGTAGGGCCGGCGACTGGCTCGAGGGTAGGCCGGCCATCCTCCCGCGACTTCCGTAACCGCAATACCCAGCCAGGGGTAACCCCAAAGACCGACGCCAGATCGGGTCCGGATATTCGGCCGTCTGTGCCGAGGCTGCTCAGTGCTTGACGTAGATCCCCCACGGCGCAAGAACCCACTGCCGGTGGGGGTTCAACTACCACGGGCGGAAAAGGGCGACTGAACCTGACCCGAGGGGGTGTTGCGGTGGGATTAAAATCGTCGGTCTTCAGAACTGCAAGTGAGATCGATGAGAGGGCGATCTGCTCAGAATACCGCCTCAGCATTTGTTCGATGAGTGGATCAGCTTCGTCACATACCCAAATGAGCCCCTCTACCTTTTCCTCCAATGAAGGGTCCAGGAGGTATTTGAAATCCTTATGGCAATGATCAAGATCGAGTCGAAAGCAGACTTCGATGACGACGGTGGACTCTGGGCCAAGATTGCAATAAATGTCAGGCTTCCCGCCGAATTCCAGACGTGGGTCAGCGGCCAAGGAGACTGCCTCATACCCAATTCGGGCAGTCCGTATGATCTCCTCCAGGCACTCTGGATGGTCACGAAGGAATGCGGTTGCATCAATCTCGCGTTTGAATGAATCACTCATCCGTGGCATGAAGCTTTTCTGAGTCAGGAATCCTAGGATAAATCCGGATCTTCCGTATCGACACCTAAGTCACGGCTATTCGGTTGCGGAGTAAACTTACGATTCCTGAAAGAATCGTAAGTTAGACTCGATATGGTCCCTGTCAACCACCTACTCCATCCCCATACTCTGGGTGGATAGATCTCTCGGGCTATCTGTCATGTCGCTTTCTGCGATGTGGTTTCGCGCTGTTTCAATCTGGACAAGATAGACAGGGTGCGTTTCCGCTTTTCTCTTCCTGCCCTTAAAAAATGTTTACCAAGAGCTTGTGATTCAACGAGAAAGCCATAGAATTACTACGTAGGTAATGAAATTACTACTAGAGTAATTATTACAATACTAAATAAAAGCAATACAATTAATTATTACAACAATAAATACTATAGTCATAGATCAAGTACTGGAGTAGTGATGAATCAAGTGAAAGTTGCGAGTCGCAAGGAGCTTGGCCTCAAGCTGAAGGCTCTGCGTGAAGCACGGCTGATTTCCCAGTCGGACCTGGCCAAACGACTAGAGATTTCCCAGGCGGGACTCTCCAAGATCGAGCGGGGGGTGTCGAGCCTGAACACAGAGGACTTCCTGGAGGTGCTCAGGATCTTCAACGTGCCGGCCAGCCATTTCTACCCAAACCAAAGCGAAGGATCCTCGGGTGCCGCCCTCCAAAATGCGCTGACTCGACTCGGGGCCACGCACCTGCTCGAGAGCGCTTTGCTTCCCAGCGAAGACCTGGAGCATGCCAGCCAGGTGATCCGCGAGGTGCTCATCGATGGGCAGAATCCCCGCCAAATCACGGCCCTCGCGCCGGTCATCGTGGCTCAGATCGACCGGCTCCACCTCCCGAAGTTGTGGGCTGAATTCAGCAACCTTCAGCTTGAGCGGCGCCTTGGCTGGGTGTTCGAGAACACGTTTGAGGCCCTGAAACAGGTACCGAAACCCACTGACCTGCCCACGTCACGCAATCATCTCAAGGCGCGAACGGTCATCCATCATTTCTTGGGAAGCCTTGCAATACCCCCAAGCGACCGCGCGGAGCCCCTGTTGCGAGACATTCTAGGAACCATCGCTCGGAGTAACCGGACACAGTCGTCACTGGAGCGTCAGTCATCGACGGTCTCAGAAAAATGGCACATCCTCAGCCCCATCCAAGTCAAGGATTTCGCGGACGCCCTGCATGCCAGCCAAAACGCCTCCTGATGCGCTCCTGATTGATCTGGATAAGTCCTGGGACGGGCCTGGTGGAGCAAGGATCCGCCTCCGCATCCTGGGTTCCATGGCGCTCATGCTTCAAACGGACTATGTTCGTGGCACCAAGGATGGAGACATCCTAGAGGCAGATCCCGTGAGCGGGTCGATCAAGCAACGGCTGCTCGATCTCGGTGGGCCTGGAACCGATCTCGCCCGACGCCACGCTGTCTACATTGATGTCGTCTCCAGCGGCATTCTCCTCCTGCCGGCCAGGCCTGAGTATGTCCCTCTTCCGGACATCTCCAGCAAGCTGACGCATTTTGAGGTAGAGGCCCTTTCCGTACTGGATGTGGTCATCTCAAAACTGAAACCGTTCCGGTCCACGGACATCGTTGACATCGACGCCATGATCTCCAGGCGGCTGTTCACCCATGAGGAGTTTTTACTCCGGTTTCAGAGCGCCGTCGATCGGTTTGCCGACAGCGCCCTTGGGCAAGGAAGGCTGCGAACCATCGTTGATCACTTCAATCAAGTCGAGCGGGATTCCTTCGGGGTTGATGAATCCGAAATCGCGCTTCCACCTTGGGTGGATGAATAAGTTCCACCCAGCTCTGGCCTCGGGGGCCGCTCCATGGAACAAGTCCCGGCTTCATGGCGATGGACCAATTTGTAGATGAGGGAGCCTGCCCTGGCGTGCACCCAGCCCAGGTTGCAGGTGTGCCAGAGACAGGCTCTGCCTATCGGGGCCGTGATACGTTATCGCCCTACGAGGCAATATGATGCTCATGGTTCCACCCGCCCCATGAAGAACCTGATCGGGATCCTACTGTTGGCCGCCATTGTCCTCATGGCGATCGAGAAGTTCGTGATGCCGATGATCGTCATCACCATCATCCTGATCGGCTTTGGGCTCTTATTCAAAGGGGTGGACCTGGCAACGAAACCCCGCGGAGCGGGGACTCAAGGATGGAATCCTGGAGCGGACGCCCAATCCGTCCTGGCCGTCAAAAAGATCCGGCGCCAGCGACCCGCAGCCAAACGCATTGCTCCGCCAAAGAGACGGCAGGCCAAGCTCAAGCTCCCACCAGCCAAGCGAAAATCGACCTCGCCTCAACCTCCAATCTCAATCGGGGGGGCGTATCGACCGCTGCCCGCCCTGGTCCGGATTCTCTCCCTGGCCTATCCGTGCCGGCATTTCCGGGGGGCCTGC
>JANYBM010000059.1 GCA_025361125.1 Holophagaceae bacterium
CCACCTAGCAGATGGTCGCTGCCGAAATCTGAAGTGTTCACCTTGGCCACCAGGCCACTGTTGGCGAAGCCGCTGTCACGTTTTTCATTGCTCATCCCATTCACCACCACGCCGCCTTCCTCCGAGGCGCACTGGATCACTGCACCGCCGGGGCACATGCAGAACGAGTAGGCGGCGCGATTCAAACCCAGATTGCACACCAGCTTGTAATCTGCTGGCGGCAGGCTGGGGTGGCCCTTCGATGGGCCGTATTGGTTCCTATCAATGAAGTCCTGGGGATGCTCCACCCGTACGCCCATGGCGAAAGGCTTCTGCCGCATGGCCACCGCGTGGTGATGCAGCATCTCAAAAGTGTCGCGGGCACTGTGACCGGGCGCCAACACGATGGCATCACAAGGGAGCTCTTCGCCGTCCTCGAGGACTGCGGCTTTGACTTTCCCGTTTTCGAAATGGATGTCCAGAAGTTTGGATTTCCACCGATATTGAACGCCGCGAGCTTCGGCAGCTTTTCGTATCAGCACCGAACATTTCCGGATGACATCCGTGCCTACGTGGGGCTTGGAGAGATAGAGAATGCGAGGGTTCGCACCATATTTAACAAACGTTTCCAGGACATAGCGGGTGGCGGGATGGCCGATGCGCGTCGTGAGTTTGCCGTCACTGAAGGTTCCCGCGCCGCCTTCGCCGAACTGGGAATTGGCCTCTGGGTCAAGCTTGCCGCCTTGCCACAGCGCGTTGATGCTTTGCACGCGCTCGCTCATGGAGGGACCACGCTCCAGGATGATCGCCTCCAGGCCGTAGTCCAGCAGTCGCAAGGCACAAAAGGTGCCTGCCGGACCGCTGCCTACGATGACCACCCGGGGCTTGTTTGGCGCAGGCGCGACCAGGTATGGAGAAAGTGGCGGGGCAGGCTCCAGCTTTAGGCCTGGCAATAACTCCAGGCTGGAAAAATCACGGCTGGTCTCAAAACTCAAGGCCACCAGAAAACGGATGGCGCCCTTGTGCCGCGCATCCAGACTGCGCCGCTCCAAGATGACATCCGAAAAATCAAGCGGCTTTCCACCCAAGGCGTGGCTCAAAGGTTTGGCCAGATCCAGCTTTTCCTCACCGAGATTCAGTGGCAAATTCGTAAGGAGGTAGCGCATGGAGGCTCCGGCGAAGGGATTCCAGAGGGAATCAAGGCCGGGACCAGTGTAGCCCAGGGGCCATAAGGTTCATAAATCGAGCATCATCCCCGCAACCTGAATTGAAGAATCAGCCGGAAACGCGCAGCATGAGGCTGTCCACCCAAACGGGCGGGGGTGAAGCGCCATTGCTGGGCGGCTTGAATGGCATCATTCCTGAAAATTGAATCGCCTGAATCCATCTGCACATCAGTGGGAACACCGTGTTCGTTGATGGTCATGATCAACACCACATCACCCTGTTTGTGGGCGAGCCGCGCCAGAGAGGAATAGCTGGGTTGGACCTGACGAAGAACGCTCACGGAACTGGCACTCACTTCCAGGGGTTGACTGTTGTAGGGAGGGTCTCCAACAAGCCCGGTATTGGGGGTGGTCCCAAGAACGCTGCCGGTCCCAGTTGTCGAAGTCGGATTGTGGGCGGTTTGTGCGCTCATATCTATCACCCCAATGCTGGTGGGTGTTTTGTCCGTGTCTACGATGGGCTGGGGCTCGGGGATGGTCGGCACCGCAGCTGTCTGCGGCTGCAGACTATTGGAAAGCGTTGGGAGGATCGGTGGAATGGTTCTTGGAGTTGCCTCGGCGGGCCTAAGCTCAACCAGCACGGTTGGAGGATCAGCGGTTATCCATGGCTTGTGGATCGTAGGTGCGGCCTGTGCAACCAACACGACCCCTGCCGCAAAGGCGCAGTAGAGGTTGGCGCTCATTAAAAAACTTAGACGGCGATCAGTCTTGGGGGCCGCGATGGAATGGACCTGCAGCCCGGGATGAAGGATCGTGATAGCGGGAATGGCGGCAGGCCGAGGGCTGCCCAGATACGGGGCTTGGTGGGACATTTGAAACTCCTTTGAAATTGATCGTGAACGAACCCTGGAAACTTGAGGGCCCGGCCGGTACCCACCAACGCCTTCGCCCAGGTCAGAGCAACAAGGGAGGCAGCATTCGGATCGTCGCAAAGCCTTCTCAGGCTTGCACTCCGTTTCGATGTCCCAAAGATCCTTGGGTAGAGAATCGTTCTTCCAGGCTTCGCGTCAATGACTCCCACAAGAAGTTACGAGAGCGCGACGAATCCCCCTTTTCGCCACGCCAGCGTCACGGCCAAACGCGTATTGCCAGCGCATCCAGGACAGAACGGTCACGAGGGCCTATGACATTGGGAATGCGTTGAGGGTTGAGGGTTGTGGGTGAAGGGTGAAGGGTGGTCCTAGGGACGCCTCCAATGGAATGTCAGGGTTCGAGACTCTCGACTGCCTTTACACCACCATCCGCCGCATCACTTCGTAACTCCGCAATTCGCCACCCAGTTCCTTCATCAAGCGGCTACGAAGCAGCTCCGTGCAGGTACGGGCAGCTTGGTGTGTGGTCTCCGGAGCATCCTCGGCCGAACAGGTCCGAAGAGTGCGCAAGTGTTCACGGACACCCGTGGGCAGGGCATCGGCGGGATCCATGGGTGTGCATTCCGCGCAACGCCATCCGCGCTCTTCAGAAAGCATCACGATGGGGGCCGTAGCATTGCCACACGCCCCGCAAACACGCGGGTGGGGAAGCAGACCCATGCAATGCAGCAGCCAATGCTCTGCATAGGCCAGGATGTTCAGGGCGCGCTCCGGATGATCTTTCAGGGCCCGACCGCACGCGCTGAGCAGGCGAAACAGCCGCTCATCCTCCACGCCCTCTTTCGCCACACGATCAAAGAGATCCGCTAGGCAAGCCATCACGAGATTGCATTCCAGATGTCCCAAGGTCAGCGGCGAATGCTGCAGCTCACAGCGCGTGATGCGCCGCAGGTCCGCTTGTTCCTTGCCAAAAAAACCAACCCTGACCAGGCTCAGCGGCTCAAAAGCCGAAACCCATTTTGCCGATGGTTTTTTCGCGCCTTTGGCGATGCCAGCCTTGCGCTCTCCATGTTCGGTAAGGAAAGACACGACCAACCCACCATCCTGAAAAGGTATGGGCCGCAGCACGATGGCCTGAAGGGTTTCAATCAAGGAAGCTCCTGCTTCCAGGCTACAGGAAGAGGGCTTGACTCTTGACTCTTGGCTGTTGACCCACAGCACCTCGGCTATTTTCAAATTTTCCTTCAACCAATCGCCTCCAGCCCAGCTCTCATTAAGCGAGGCACAAGTCATCGGAGGCTCTCATGAACATGAACTTCAAACTTCTCATCCCCTTTGGCCTGGCCGCAGGGCTGATCGCTCAGGCGCCACCTCCTGGGCCGCCCCAGGAACTTCCCGGTCTTCTGGCTGGCAGGGCTGGCATGAGGGGCGGATTCATGGCCAAGCAGCTCAACCTGAGTGCTGACCAGAAAGTCGCTATGAAGGCTATCGGCCAGAAGCACAAAGACGAGATGAAGGCCAAGCACATGGCGCAGCGGGACGCCCGCAAAACTTTTCAGGCTGTGCTAGCGGATCCCAATTCCAAAACCACGGATATCCAAGCAGCCCATCAGGTACTTAGCCAAAACTCTCTGGACGTTGCTCTCGCCGGACATGCCCTGCGTGCAGAGATGCGCGCTTTGCTTACCCCCGAGCAGCAGGCAAAGGCTGACCAATTGAGGACCGACTTCCAATCCAAACACAAGGAACGGATGATGCACCTGCGCAAAGGGCTGGGTCTGGAAAAGTGAAACCGCTGGTGTAAGGCAGGCACAAGGACACGGACCCATAGCAGTGTTTTTATCCTGAGCTGGCAAGGGCCTTGGGCCGCTGCCAGTTCAGTTTTTGTATTCGGAATCAGGCTCTTACGAAGCGTGGCATCTTGCCACGGCCTTGAGTCAGGGTGCAACCCTCGTTGGCAACCCGATGCGGAAAAAGCCATGCAACACCGGGCAGAAGCTCCGGCACAGTCATTGCCATCACTGAACCGTTCATTCTGGAGGAGCGATGCAACAGCTGCCTGAACTTACTGATCCTTCGGGTGCCTGGGGTGCTCCCGCCCCATCCATTGCAAACCGGAATGGGACCCAAGCCTTTCAGCGTATTTATTTCCAGCTGGGATCAGCGGTGATGCTCGCCTTGGGCGTGGCCTGTTCAGGAGGCAACACGGACTCAGGGTCACCACCGCCTGAAGCTCCCATCATCCAATCCTTTTCCGCCAGCCCCAACCCCATTACCGCCGGTCGCCAAACCACGCTCAATGGCGTGTACTACAACGGCAAAGGTAGTGTAGACCATGGCCTGACCTACTTCCCCAGCGGTTATTACGGAGCGGTGTACGTCAAGCAGGACACGATCTTTACCCTTACCGTGGCCAATGACGCAGGCGCGAACGCCACCGCCAACACAACTGTGCATGTCACGCTCCCCCCGGTTGGCTTCCATCCCACGGGCAACCCGGGCGTGGACCGCAGCAAGCACACCGCCACGCTCCTTGCAGATGGGAAAGTGCTACTCGTGGGGGGTAGCAGGCTCTTCGGTTATCCGTCCAACTGCGAGGTGTATGACCCGACGGTGGGCACTTTCAAAACAGTCGGACCATCAATGCCGATGACATCGGGACAGACCGCTACCCGCCTGCAAAATGGCAAGGTGTTACTTGCGGGCGGTGGCAGTGGCGTCGCGATTGATGGCGTAGAACTTCCCCTTGCCAGCACCCTGACCTTCGATCCCACGAGCGCTACTTTCAGCGGTGGTCCGGTCATGGGCACAGCAAGGGCCTACCATAGCGCCACTCTCTTGCCCAACGGCCAAGTGCTCATCGCCGGGGGTTTGGGATTATTCAATTCCAACACCATCCCACTCTCCAGCGCCGAGCTTTACGATCCCGTCACCAACACCTGCAAACCTACGGGCTCCATGGTCAATGTCCGGTCGGGATTCAACTCGGGATACACCGCCATGCTCCTGGCCAATGGCAAAGTGCTCATCATCGGTGATGATCGCGGCACTACCAGCGCAGAGCTCTATGACCCCACCACGGGGACCTTCACTTCCACTGGTTCTACGACCGCTTCAAGGCTCTACCTCTCTGCCACCGTCTTGAAAGATGGCAAGGTCCTTGTGGTGGGTGGGCCCTCGACGGCAATTGTGGATCTCTACGACCCAGCCACGGGCTCCTTCACCCCGAAGGGTTCCTTTGACGAAATGGTGGGGCCCCACACCGCTACCCTTCTCCTTGACGGCACTGTCCTGTTTGCCGGGGGGGGCCGCGACGGTGGCTATTATGGAGGCGGCTCTGCCTATGCCTGGCGCTACGATCCTACCGACAACTCCATTCGGGATACGGGTTCTATGATGACCCCCAGGCAATACCAATCCGCCACCCTTCTCCCTGATGGAAAGGTGTTGATTGCAGGCGGGCAGGTTGCTTCCGCCGAAGTGTACGGCTTCACCACCCCATGAATCCATTTCTGTAATGGATCAAATTAATTCTTCTACTGCCAGACTGGTGGGATGCGTCTTTTTCTCCGTTCGATCTTCATTGTATTTTTCGCATTTCCTGCCTTCGCCCAGGCGCCGGATATCCAGCGCTTCCGGCAATGGGTGGCCGGGCAGGAATTGGGTGGCGCCGAAGAGCGCACCAGCATTGAAGGTACGGCAACAACAATAGAACATCGCGAATGGATCAACTTCACGCGATTGGGCATCGAAATCCAGCAGGAGATCAAGGAAACAAGTGTTCGGAACGCGGACGGCACCCTGCATTTCACTTGGCGCACGCAGCTATCCAAGGAGCCTCTGGAAGGCCAGGCGGACTGGTCACCCCTCCAGCCCAAAGAGCTGCGGGTGAAGTCCGATGGCTTCGAAGTAAAGGTCATTCCCATGCAACCTGGCGCCCTGTTGTGGCCCCGCGACGTGGAAAATAAAATGCGCGAAGCGGCACGCCTAAAGAAGGCTGTGAAACTCAGCAGCTATTCCTTCACCACCCAGCAATGGACGGAGTTGGACCTGAGCCCGGTGGGGCCCTCGCCCCTGCCTGGGTTCGCCGATGCAGTGCTTTTCAAAGGGATGGAAATAGATGGCGCCACTCGCACCGAGACCTCGGTTTGGATCAGTCCCACCCACGGCGATTTGAAGCACACTGGCGAGATCATGGGCCTGAGCCTGGTGCTTCAGCGTGCTGAACTGCCTGATCCTGTGGGCAGCAGCAAGGGCAAGGAAGCTTTTTTCGAGCAGAGCGTGAAGACCATCCCGCAGCATCCCTTCCAGCCCTGGCTGACGGAAGTACTGATTCGTTGGCAGGGCGACACGGCCCTCAAATTGCCAGAGGATCAACAGCAGCATCAGGTAAAGCCCAATCTTTTCGTGCTGAAACGGAGCGCGCCACTCAAGGCTGACGAAGCCAAGGAACTCCCCATCAAAGGTAAGGCTTCCAAGGATGACGCCCCCTTTCTCGCGGCCACGCCCCTGGTGCCTTTCAACGATCCCGCCTTCGACGGCCTCATCTTTCGCTTGCGGGCGCCCCAAGGGGCCTCGCGCTGGGAACTGGCGCAACGGGTGACGGATTTCGTGTGGGAATGGATCACCCAAAAAGACTACAGCGTGGGTTTCGCATCGGCCTTGGAAGTCTGCCGCAATCCGCGCGGCGATTGCACCGAGCACGGCGTACTCGCGGTGGCCCTACTGCGCAAACTCGGCGTGCCCGCCCGCGGCGTGGTGGGCTGGATGGCGGCAGGCGAAAATCTGGGCCTGCATTTCTGGGTGGAGGTGAAACTGGGCCATCGCTGGGTGCCCGTGGATCCCACCTTTGACCAAGCTCCCGCATCGGCCTTCCGCCTGAAGTTGGGGATCACCGATCTGGCGGACCTGGGTTCCGTGGGCTGGGAAAACGCAGGCCGGGTATTCGGTGGCGGCACCTGGAAAATCGAAAAACCAGCTGACCTGAGCGACCTCCGCATCGAAGGTGAAACCCTCCGTGCGCCGGATGGAACGCGCCTCCGCGTCGGTGGTTCCACCTGGAGCCTGGGCGTCGGACTGGTGCTTCATGGCGAGGCCGGAGACTTGCATATTTCAGCTCTGCCCCGCCCTTATTCCGCCGCGCTGGAAGACGCCAAGCTCCTACAATCCGGGCACTGGAAAGGCTGGTGGCAACCGAAGGAACAAAAGCTCTTCGTGGATCTGGGTGATCGCCGCTGGCTGGGCGTCGAGCCGATCAACGAAAAAGGCTCCACGGATTTCATGGAGAAATTGCTGGTGGAAAGCCCAGCTCGCTAAGGGTTTTTATTAACCGCAAAGAGTGCGAATTCAAGTTAAGGAACGGCCCCACCCGGAAGGTTTTCCGAGAAATCGCCGCCAGCCTGCACACTCCTACTTCGGGCCTGAGTTGCGTCTACTTGAAGCCCCCGGGCCTCATGGTGCCGAGTCCACCAACGACCGGACCCGACGTGGAAACCGGCGGGGCGAAAGCCGGAACGGGACCCACGCCGATGACATCGGTGACCTGGGTCGTGACGATCCAGTTCCGGAAGGTACTCTCAATGGCGCCGGCCATGGCATCGACCATCGCCAAGGCGATGGGATCGTTCTGGGCCGATCCGGTAAGTTTTCGGAGCATTTCCGTCTTCAGGTTGCCCTTGAGCATGGCCACCAACTTGAATTCCAGAGCGTTCAGGGAACAGGGAACGTTCGGTGTTGGAGGGGCATACGGGACCATCTGAATGGAGAAGGCCGGATACCACCGCAGCCCCGGGACCTTCACGCTCGCCGCCCAGGCATTGAATCCCGCATTGAATCCCCTGCGATGGCCTGGTTGCAGCTCCAGCCCTGGGGCGCTTTGGAATTCGTTTCCGAGTAGACCGGGGGACCAATGACCATCCCCCCGGTCGCAGTGGCGCCGGCGATGGTGACCGAGTTCAGGAAGGCAAAGGATTGCCAGGTGCCCCAAGCGGAGCAGACTGCCGAACTCATCGCATCCAGGTAGCTGTTGCACCTCGTTTTCGTCGCGGAGTCCTTCATGAAGGTCGGGTTCGCGCGGTCGAGGATCTGTTTGGCGTCCCTGGCCATGTCAGAAGCGTTCGGCCTTGAGGCCAAGGCCGGAAGCGCAAGGACCGTGGCCAGGAGGAGAAAGGCGCCGCGATGTGGGGACATGAATTTCTCCTGCGGGTTGGAAGTAAAGCCGGTGGACGAAAGCGGGGCGGGCCCCAACAAGAAGATCGTGAGAAGTGAAGGTGTTTCCTGAATTGTATCCGCCCTCTTGTCCATCCTTGGGACAGCCTTTGTAGATCATCTGATCCCGCTTTGAGTGGGGGTTCCTTGGCTGTTCGACAGCATTCGCGCGATGGGCCTTGCCCGATCCATGAGATTCTAAAGGATTGGAGTTGCAATGCCCGTCGCACTATCCCTGGTCAATGTCAGCAAAGCCTATGGCGCACAACCCATCTTGGACTCCATCAGCTTCGGGTTGCAGGAGGGCGAAAAGGTCGGACTCATTGGTCGCAACGGCACCGGCAAGAGCACCCTCTTCAAACTTCTGGCAGGCGTGGAGACGACCGACAGCGGCGAAGTGATTATCACCCAAGGGCTGCGTGTGGCGCGCCTCAGCCAGGAGCCGCACTTTGCCCTGGGCGCCACGGTGCGCCAGGCGCTGGAAGACGCGCTTCAAGATCATCGCAAGCTCCTGGACCGCCACCTGGCCATCCATGAGGAGCTGCACAGTGAAGGTGGGGATAGCGCCAATGCTGCCACCGCCGAGCGACTCCATCAGGAATTGAACGCCGTGGAAAACCACTTGCATCACATGGGCTGGGATCTGGAACCACGCCTGAAGGAGGCCTGCACCACTTGGGGACTGACGGATATGGAAGCCCAAGTGGAATCGCTATCCGGCGGCTGGCGCAAGCGCGTGGCCCTGGCCCAAGCCTGGCTCAAGGATCCCGATGTACTGGTGCTGGACGAACCCACCAACCATCTCGATCCCGAGCAGGTGGAAAAACTCGAAGCCTGGCTGCTGGGGTTCGAAGGCGCCCTGCTGCTCATCACCCATGACCGCCACCTGCTGGATTCGGTGGTAGGGAAAATGCTCGAACTGGAGGCTGGCAAGCTGGCAGTGTACGAGGGCTCCTACAGTGATTACCTGCTGCTGAAGGCCGACCAGGAATTCCGCGAGTCACGCCTGACCGTTCACATGCAGAACCGGCTGCGGCGGGAGATGGCCTGGCTACGCCGCGGTGCCAAAGCCCGCACACGGAAATCGAAGCTCCGCATCCAGGATGTGCTGGATCTGAAGGATGACGTGAACGACCGCAACCGCGATGAAGCACGCGAACAGCTCAGCTTCGCGAGTGGGTCCAACCGCAGTGATGCGCTGGTATCTGGCCGTGACCTGCATTTCCGCTACGGCCCCGACAGTCCTGATCTGTTGGGCGGCCTGGATCTCGTGTTGCAGCGCGGTATGCGCATCGCGCTGCTGGGTCCCAACGGCTGCGGCAAGTCCACGCTGCTGAAAGTGCTCATGGGCGATCTCCAAGCCGATGGAGAGTTGACGCGACACCCCAGCCTTTCCATCTCCGTCATCAGCCAAGGCCGTGGTGAGTTGGACGGGGATGCCTCGGTGCTGGAAAACCTGGCGGAGCGAGCGGCGGTAGTGCACATCGGCGGTTCCGACATTCTGGCCCACGTCTACCTCACACGGTTCGGTTTCCCCGTGGACCAGCAGAAGCGCGTGGCCGCAACCCTCAGCGGCGGCGAGCGCAACCGCCTGTTGCTGGCCCGCACCATGCTGCATCCAGTGGATCTGTTGGTGCTGGACGAGCCCACCAACGACCTGGATATCCCGACCCTGCAGAACCTGGAGGAAGCCCTTCAGGATTATCCCGGAACCCTGCTGCTCGTAAGCCATGACCGGTTCTTCCTGGATCAGGTGGCCACGCATACGTTGGCGTGGAACGCGGCCGGGACTCCGCTTTGGGAGCTGTACGAGGGAAGTCCCTCCACCGTGAAGCGCCTTCGGGAACAACGGGCTATGGAAGCCACA